>DASUFI010000283.1:0-14508 GCA_036274635.1 Planctomycetota bacterium | reverse complement strand
ACGTCGAGCGCGTGGCCGTGCCGACGCTGGCGCACCGCCTCGTGCTCGACCACGCCGCGCGGCTGCAGGGCGTGGGCGCGGCCGAGGTCGTGCGGCGCCTGCTCGCGGCCTGCGATCCCCTCGTCACCGCGCTGCCGGCCGGGGCGCGGCCGTGAACGGAGCGCGCGCCGCGGTGCTGGCGCTGCTGCTGGCCACCGCGACCGGCGCGCAGAGCTTCACGGTCTGCCCGTCGCGCGACGTCCCGCAGGGAGAGCAAAGCTGCCTGCAACTCGAGGTCAGCGCCTATCCACTGGCGCAGCGGCCGGGCGGACTCGGATGGATCGACGTGCATGTTCAGAACCCCACGGCCGTCGCGCACGAGCTGCTGGTCGAGCTGGGAGCATCGCGCGTCTCGTCCGAGCGCCGCCTCTCGCTGGGCCCGGGCGAGCGACGCCGCCTCGTCCTGCCGCTCCCGAACGACCAGCTGGGCGGCGAGACGTTCATGGCCACCGTGGACGGCGGCGACCGCCTGGTGCTGGATGTGAGCCTCAGCATCGGCGGCACGGTCTCCGTGCTCGTGGTCAGCGACGATCCCTCGGGGGCGGGCCTCGAGCTCTCGCAGGCCGCCGAGCGCGCTCTTTCGCCGGGGGGAGGCTTTACCAGCCAGCAGGTCACCGCGGCAGCGCTGCCCGAGAGCTGGACGCTGATCTCGGGCGCGGACCTGCTGATCGTGGACGGCAGGACGCCGCTGCCTGCCAGCGCGCAGCAAGTCCTGCTCGACGCGGCGGCGGCCGGCGCCGAGCTCTTCGTGGCGCACGCCGAGCTGATGCAGGATGGCGCGGGCCCGCTGTGCGAGCGGTTGAAGGCGCTGACGACGGACTTCGATGGCAGCGCCTCGGGGCTCCGACGCGTCGGCGTTCCGCTTGGCTTCGGCGGTCTGTCCGCCGACGTCGGAAGAGACGGTCCGGAGGAGTCGACGTCCGACCTGCTCCTCCTGCCGGCTCTCCCCGGCGACCGCAGCGCCAACAGCGGCTTCCCCGCCGACGCCTGGCTCCAGCGCCCGAGCATCCCCGGCCTGAACGACGTGCCGGCCGGCCTCTTCCTGGTCCTGCTGCTGGGCTTCGTCGTCTTCGTGGCAGCACGCTCCTTCCAGCTGCTGCGTGCGCGGCGGCCGCTGCGCCTGCTGGTGCTGCTGCCGGGCTCGGGCCTGGCGATGACGGCCGGGCTCCTGGTGGCGGGCCTGCTGAGCGAGGGCGTCGGGCTGCGCGGCGCGCGCCGCTCCCTGACGCTGCTCGACCAGCGCACGCACCGCGCCGTCGCGGTCTGCCAGTCGAGCGTCTACGCCGCGCTCGCCGGGGGCGCATTGCAGCCGCGCGCCGAGACGCTGCTGACTTCGGGCGACCTGTCCACCGGCTACCGGCGCGGCGCGCTCGAGCGTGTCTGGCGCGTGGACCTCGACGCGGGCGGGCGCGTCAGCTCCGGGGCGGTGCCGCCCCGGACGCCCACGCAGCTGACCACGTCGAGCGTGGGCCTCGCGCGCGAGCGGCTGCGCTTCCGGCGCGTCGACGGCGCGATCGAGGTCGTGGCCGACGCCGAGCTGCGCCCCGTGGCCGGCGCCGGCGCGCTGGTGCTGCGAGACTTCGACGGCACCTGGTACGACGAGCGTGTCGACGGCCGGCTGCAGGCCTGCGACGACTCGGACGGAAGTTACGGCAGCGTGGGCGGGGCCCTTTACCTGGCCCTCGACGCGCTCGCCGTGGACGAGGCCGATTCGTCGACCCGCCTGGTCGTTCGCGGTGGGCACCTCGCCAAGCCGACGCCATCCAGCACGAATCCCGTCGGGCAGCTGCATCAGCTCCTCCACGCGCTGCCGCCGGGCGCCTACGCCGCGATCGTGCAGGACGAGCCCTCCGTGGACACGCTGGGGCTGGACGTGGACTGGCTCCAGCAGGTGCACGTGGTGGTGGGCCTGCTCGCGCCGGAGGACGTCGATGGCTGAGAGCGAGGCCGTGCTCGACGTGCGCCACGTCTCGCGCAGCTTCGGCGCGCTGCGCGCGGTGAACGGCCTGAGCTTCACGCTGGGCCGCGGCCAGGTCTGCGGCTTCGTGGGCCCGAACGGCGCGGGCAAGACGACCACGATGCGCATCCTCGCCACGCTGGACCTGCCCGACGCCGGCGACGCGCTCGTCGAGGGCTGCTCGGTGCTCGCGGACCCGCGCGGCGTGCGTCGGCGCGTCGGGTTCATGTCCGACCAGTTCGTGCCCTACCCGAACCTCGACGTGGAACAGTACCTAGACTTCTTCGCACGGGCCTACGGGCTGCGAGGCGAGGAGCGGCGGCGGCGCGTGCGGGACCTCGCGGGCTTCTGCGGGCTGGACACCTTCCTCGACCGGCCGGTGAGCGGCCTGTCCAAGGGCATGGGCCAGCGCCTGCACCTGGCCAAGACGCTGCTGCACGACCCGGTGCTGCTGGTGCTGGACGAGCCCACGGCCGGCCTCGACCCGCACGCCCGCATCGAGTTCCGCGAGCTCGTGCTGGCGCTGGCGCAGCGCGGCAAGTCGGTGCTCGTGAGCAGCCACATCCTCTCGGAGCTGGCGGAGGTCTGCGACTGGGTGCTGGTCATCGAGCGCGGCCAGCAGGTCGTGGCGGGCGCCATCGAGGCCGTCGGGCGCGACCTGCAGCAGGGCAGCCTGCGGGTCGCGTGGCGCGTGCTCGCCGACGCCGAGGGCGCCGAGCGCTTCCTGCTGGTGCAGCCGCACGTCGAGGGCGTGTCGCGCGACGGCAGCCGCGTGCGCTTCGGCTTCACGGGCGATGAGGCCGCGCTGGCCGCGTTGCTCGCGCGCGGCGCCGCCGAAGGCCTCGCGCTGGTCGAATGCCGGCTCGAGGAGGCCGGACTCGAGGACATCTTCCTCAAGGTCACGCAGGGGCGGCTGCAATGAGCGCGACCGGCGAGCCGCTCAGGCAGGCCCGCGACCGCGAGCGCGGCCTGCTGCTCTCCGACCGCCTCAACCCGCTCTTCGTGCGCGACCTGCAGCAGAGCTTCGCGGGGCGCGGCTTCGTGGCGGCGCTGTTCCTCGCGCTGCTGGCCATGATGGTGGTGGCCAGCATCGCGCTCGACTTCGAGGGCGAGGCGCGCGGCCCGCGCGCGCTGGGCATCGTGCTCTTCGCGCTGGGCCTGATGGTGGACGTGGTGGTCCCGCTGCAGGCCTTCCAGGCCACGCGCCAGGAGATGCATGGCGGCACCTCCGACCAGCTGCTGCTCAGCAGCCTCACGCCGGCCGCCATCGTGCGCGGCAAGCTGCTGGCCGCCGCGCTCAAGATCCTGCTCTGGACCTCGCTCTTCTCGCCGCTGGTCGCGCTGACCTGGCTGCTGCGCGGCCTGTCCGTCGCGCAGGTGGGAATCGCCCTCGTCGTGGCCATCGCGAGCGGCCTCGTGGTGTCCGCGGTGGGGGTCGTACTGGGCACGCTCACGGTCTTCCGGCGTGTCGCCACGCTGGTGAACGTCGGCGCGGCGCTCATGCTCACGGGCGGCGGCTTCGGCATGGCCCTGGGGCTCAGCGGGATGACCTTCGCCTGGACCCGCTTCGGCGGCGGCCTGGGCGACCTGCTGGCCGTGCTCTTCGCGCTGCTAGTCTCGACCGTCGTGCTCATGGCGCTTTGCATCCTGGTGGCGCAGAGCCAGTTCACGCATCCGCACGAGAACCGCTCGACGGGCTTCCGCCTCTTCCTGCCCGTCGCGACGCTGCTGATCTGGGGCCTGGGGATCGCCCTCGCCGACAAGGGCGATTGGGACGAGGCGCTGCTCGGCTCGACGCTGTTCCTGCTGGCGGTCGGCTCGATCTTCTTCCTCTTCGCCGCCACCGAGGAGCGCCGACTCTCGCCGCGCGTCCGGATGCAGGTGCCGCAGTCGCCGGGCGCGGCGATGTGGGTCTCGCTGCTGCTTCCGGGCGGCGGCCGCGGCCTGCTGTGGTGCATGGCCATGGTCATCCTGCTGGCGCTCGGGCCCGAGCTGCTGGCCGCCGTGCTCAAGGTCAAGCTCGACGCGGGACTCACCAGCGCCGTGGAGATCACCGCGGTCTACGCCGTGCTCTACGCGGCGCTCGGAACCTTCGTGCGGCAGCGGCTGCCGGCCGGACCCTCGGGCTCGTGGTGGGCGCGCCTCATCGTCATCGGGGTGGTCGTGCTGGGCAGCGTGGCCTCCTCGCTGATGCTGGCCATGGCGCCCGGCTTCCCGCAGTGGAACCCGCTGCAGATCGTGAACCCGGTCTGGACGATCGTGGCCTACGCCGACGGCAAGGCCGACTCCGCCATGATGTGCATCGTCGTCCCGCTGGCCTTCCTGCTGCTGGGCTGCGCGGGCACGCTGGCGGAGGGCGTGAGCGAGGTCACGCAGGCCAGCACCGAGCGGAGGCCGCATGCGGCGTGAGCTGCAGGCCGCCGTGGCGCGCTGGCGCCTCGTGCCGCCGCAGGTCGCGCCGGCCGGCCGCATCGGCGAGCGCCTCGGCCGCGGCACGGGCAGCTCGCTCGAGTTCACGGACTTCCGCGACTACTCGCCCGGCGACGACCTGCGCCGCGTGGATTGGCGCGGCTTCGCGCGCACCGACCAGCTGCGCGTGCGGCTCTACCGCGAGGAGGTCGCGCCCGCGCTGGACGTGGTGATCGACGCCTCGGCCAGCATGTCCAGCACACCGGAGAAGGAGCAGGCGCTGCGCGACCTGGTCGAGGCCTGCGTGTTCTGGTCGCTCCGCGCCGGCGGCCAGCCGCGTCGCCTGCACGCGGGCGGCGAGGTGCTCGACGCCGAGGCCCAGCTGCTCGTCGGCGGCGAGGACGCGCGCAGCCTGGTGCCGGCCGCGCCGCTGCGGCCGCGCGGCGTGCGCGTGCTGGTCAGCGACTTCCTGCGCCCCGCGGATCCCGCGCCCGACGTGCGCCTGCTGGCCTCGGGCGCCGCGCAGCTGGTCGTGCTGCAGCTCCTCGATCCCTGGGAGCTGCAGCCGCAGGTCGACGGCGAGGCCCGCACGCTGGTCGACGTCGAGAGCGCGCAGCGGCTGGACGCGCCGCTGGACGCGCGCACCGTCGGCGCCTACGTCGCGCGGCTCGCGCGACTCACGGCCGGCCTCGAGCGAGCCGTGCAGGCCGCGGGCGGGCGCTTCGCGCGCGTGGCCGCCGCGCCGCCGGCCGCCATGTTCCATGAGTCGCTGCTGCCGGCCGGCGTGCTGGAGCCCGCGCCGTGAGCTTCGCCGCCCCGTGGGCGCTGCTGGGGCTGCTCTCGCTGCCGGTCATCGTCGGGCTGCACCTGTGGCGCCGGCGTCTGCCCGAGCGGCGCGTGGCCGGACTGTTCCTGTGGAGCGGCGAAGCCGCGCCCGCGCCGGCCGGCCGCGTCCGTACGCCGCTGCGACGCACGGCCTCGCTGCTGCTCGAGCTGCTGGCGGCGGCATCGCTCGCGCTGCTGCTGGCCGGACCTCGCCTCGGCGCCGGCGGCGACGCAGCGCACCTGCTCTTCGTGCTGGACGACAGCGCCTCGATGGGCGCGCGAGCGGAGGGCGGCAGCAGCGCCGCCGACCGCGCGCGCGCCGCGGCCCTGGCCGCGCTGGACGAGGCCGGCGAGGACGCGCGCGGCACGCTCGTGCTCACCGGCGCGCGCGCCGAGATCCTCGCCGGCCCGCGCGCCCCCGTCGCCGCGCTGCGCGCCGCGCTTGCGGCCTGGAGCCCGCAGGCGCCCGGCCACCCGCCCGACGCCGCCCTGGACCTCGCGCGCCAGCTGGCCGGCCCGGCCGACGGCGTCCTGTTCCTCACCGACGATCCTGCGGCCAGCGTGCCGCCGGAGGTCACGCTGCGGGCCGTGGGCGCGCCGCTGCAGAACGCTGCCATCACGGGTGCACGCCGCGTGCCCGGGCCGGACGGCGAGCACCTCTACGTCGACGTCACGGGCTTCGGCGAGCGCCCGCTGGACACGACGCTCTCCGTGCTGGACGAGGCTCGAGGCACGCTGCTGGGCGAGCAGGCCGTGCGCGCCGAGGCCGGCGCGACCGCGCGGCTCTCGTACCTGCTGCCCGTCGTGCCCGGCGCCGTGCGCGTGCGTCTCTCGCCCGACGCGCTGCCGCTCGACGGCGACGTGCTGCTGCTGCCCGAGCCGCTGCCGCTCGTCGCCGCCTGCGACCTGCTCTCCACGGGCACGAGCCGCGCGCTGGCGCTGGACCGCGCGCTCGCTGCGATCGAGGGCGTCGTGCGCACCGCGGACCCGGCCGCCGCCCAGCTCCTGCTCAGCTCGCAGCCCGGCGAGCTCGTCGCCGGCCGCGTGGAGCTGGTGATCACCGGCGCCGCGGCCGCGCCGGGGCCGTCCTTCGTCGGTCCCTTCCTGCTCGATCGCCGCGATCCGCTGCTGGCCGGTCTCACGCTGGACGGGGTCGTCTGGAGTCCCGGCGCCGCGGCGCCGCCGGGCGTGCCGCTGGTGCTGGCCGGCGCGCGGCCGCTGCTGGGCGTCGAGGAGGAGGGCGAGGCGCTGCGCGTCACGCTCGATCTCGACCCGGCGCGCAGCAATCTCGCGGCCTCGCCCGACTGGCCGATCCTGCTCAGCAACCTGGTCGAGGCGGCGCGCGCGAGGCGGGCCGGGCTCGCCTGGCCGAACGTGCGCGTCGGCGAGGAGATCGCGTGGCGGCGGCCGGCCGGCGTCGCATCGGACGCGCGGCACGAGCTCGTGGGACCGGACGGCACGCGGCAGGGGGCGCGCGGGGTCGGGATGCTGGGCTGGGTCGCGACGCGGCCCGGCCTGTATCGGGTCGAGGTCGAGGGACGCGAGCTCGCGCAGGTCGCGGTGCGCTTCGACGACGCAGGCGAGTCCGACCTCACGCGGCGTGGCGCGGCCAGCCGCGCGGCGACCGAGCTGCCCGGCGGCCCGGCCGCGGCGAGCCTCGCGGGTGGCAGGCGCGAGGCCACCGTGCTGGCCCTGCTCATCCTGGCCGCGGCCCTGGCCGACTGGGCCGTGCTGCGCCGCGGAGCGAGCCGGTGATCGCCTTCGAGCGGCCCGAGGCGCTGCTGCTCGCGGTGCCCGCGCTGGCGCTGCTCTTCCTCGGCCGGGATGCACCGGCGCGACGGCTGGCCTTCGAGGTCACCGCCCTGCGCGTGCTGCTCGCCCTGCTGCTGGCCGCGCTGCTCGCGCGTCCCTACCGGCCGGGTGCCGAGCACGGTCGCGACCTCGTGCTGCTCGTGGACCGGTCGCTCTCGGTGCCGGCCTCCGCCGAGGGGCGCGCCGCGGAGGTCGCCCAGCTCGCCGCCAAGGCCGCGCAATCGGGCGACCGGTTGGCGGTGGTGGCCTTCGGTCGCCAGGCCGTCGTCGATCGTCCGCCGCAGGACCCCCGGGGATTGGAAGCCTGGTCCGGCGCGATCGACCGCGACGCGACGGACCTCGCGGCGGCGCTGGAGGCCGGGCTCTCGCTGCTGCCGCGCGGGCGGCAGGGCTCGCTGCTGTTGCTGAGCGACGGGGAGGGCACCGGACGCGACCCGCTGCCCGCGGCCCGCGAGGCGGCGCGGCGCGGGGTGCGCGTGGACGTGCTGCCGCTGCGGCGCGACGCGCTCTCCGACGTGGCGGTCGAGGACCTGCGCCTGCCGGCCTCGGTCGAGCCGGGCGAGCCCTTCCAGTGGCCGGCGTGGATCTGGAGCGACCGCGCCCTGCAGGCACCCGTGCGCCTGCTGCGCGACGGTCAGGTGCTGGCGGAGTCCGTGCGCCCGCTGGTGCCCGGCGCGAACCGCCTGCTCTTCCGCGACCAGCTCGCGCAGCCCGGCGTGCACCACTACGAGGTCGAGGTGCTGGCCCCCGACGACCGCGTGCCGGAGAACGACCGCGCGCTGGGCGTGGTGCGCGTCGAGGGCGGGCGCGAGCTGCTGCTGCTCACGCCGCAGGGTCGCGAGGACCGGCTCACGCGCAGCCTGGAGGCGGCCGGCCTGCCGGTGCGGGTCGTCGCGCCTGCCGCAGCGCCGCTGACGCCCGACGGTCTCGAGGGCGTTGCGGCCGTGGTGCTGGAGAACGTCCCGGCCGCGAGCCTGCCGCGCGGCGGCGCGCAGGCGCTCTCGGACTTCGTGGAGCACTATGGGGGCGGCCTCCTCATGACCGGCGGGCGCGCCAGCTTCGGCCCCGGCGGCTGGCGGCATTCGCCGGTGGAGGACGTGCTGCCCGTCACGCTCGAGGTGCGGCAGGAGCAGAGGCGCTTCGCGCTGGCCATGGCCATCGCACTCGATCGCAGCGGCTCGATGGCCATGCCTGCTGGCGGCGGCCTGGCGAAGATGGACCTCGCCAACCTCGGCGCCTGCGCGGCCATCGACCTGCTGGCGCCCATCGACACCGCGGCCGTCATCGCCGTGGACAGCTCGCCGCACGTCGTGGTCGAGGCGGGCCCGGTCGAGAACAAGGCCGAGATGCAGGCGCAGATCCGCAGCATCGAGTCCGGCGGCGGCGGCATCTTCATCGGCGAGGCCCTGCACGCGGCCGCGGACCAGCTGGCCGATGTGCCGCAGCAGAATCGGCACATCGTGCTCTTCGCGGACGCAGCCGACTCCGAGGAGGCGACCGACTACAAGAGCTTCGTGCCCAGGCTCAACGCGGCGGGCGTGACGGTCTCGGTCATCGGCCTCGGGACCCCCGGGGATTCGGACGCCGAGCTGCTGAAGGACATCGCCGCGCTCGGCGGCGGTCGCTGCTTCTTCACGGAGGATCCCGCCGACCTGCCGCGCGTCTTCGCGGAGGAGACCATCACCGTCGCGCGCTCGTCGCTGGTCACCGACGCGACGCCGGGCGAGGTGCTGGCTGACATCGTGGCCGTCGCGCCGCTGCAGCCCGGGCCGTTCCCGACGCTGGGCGGCTACTCGATCGCCTACCTGCGGCCGGACGCGACACCGGGCGTCGTCGCGGTGGACGAGCTGCACGCGCCGCTCTTCTCCTTCCACCATGCGGGCCTGGGGCGTGCGGCGGCCTTCCTCGGCGAGGCGGACGGCGACCTCTCGGGCGAGTTGTCGGGCTGGAGCGGCTATGGCGGCTTCTTCTCCACCGTCGCGCGCTGGCTGGCCGGCAGCGACGCGGGCGCGCCGCTCTTCGCGGACCTCGCGCGCGAAGGCCACGAGGCCGTGCTCGCGGTCGAGGTGCCGCTGGAGGACGACGCGCGCCTGGCCCACGTGCGCGCCTGGATCGCGGGCCCGGACGACGCGCCCCAGGCCGTGCGGCTCGAGCGCGCGGGTCCGGGGCGCCTCGAGGCGCGCGTCGCGCTCGGCGCGCAAGGCAGCTGGCGCGCGGTGGTGGACGGCGGCGACGGCCACGTCCTGCGCACGCCACCCGTCGCGCTGCCCTACTCGCCCGAGTACGAGCCGGCCGCGGACCCGGGTGCCGGCGAGCGGCTGTTGCGCCAGATCGCCGAAGCGACGGGCGGGCGCGTGGACCCGCCCTCGGCGTCCTACTTCGAGGGGCCGCGGGAGAGCGCCGGCTCGATGGACCTGTTGCCGCTCTGCGCGTGGAGTGCCCTCGTGCTGCTGCTGCTCGAGATCGCGGTGCGGCGGCTCGCGCTGCGCCTGCCGCGGCCCGCGTGGCGCTTGCCGCAGGTGCTGCGCGCGCGGCGCGCGAAGCCGGCGGCAACGCCGGTTGCGCCTGCCACGGCGCGCGAAGAGGCGGCCACCGCCGAGCCGGCAGCGCCGGTGCCCGCGGCTCCGGCCGCGAGCAAGCCGGCGGCGCCCGGGAGCAGCCGGGGCACGGAGCTGAGCGACGCGCTCGAGCAGGCGCGTCGTCGCTCGCGCCGGCCTTGAGTTGCGCGTTCCCGCGCGGGGCGGCCGGTGCATCACCGCGCCGTCGGTGTGCTCGCCCGGCGCAGGCCGACGTGTCCAGGCAACCCACCGAATGCAACGTCGTCGCTCAGCCCGTCAATGAGCGTCTCGACTTCGCCAGCGGTGAGATCGTCGCTCGGCCGCACTTGCGTCACCGCGCGCTGCCGTCAGGGTGTTGCGGCAGCCATCGCCCCCTTCACGCACATGCAGCTGCTCCCGATCTGCACGTCCGCCTGCGCCCAGGCCTTCTCGAACTTTGCCCGCTCCTCCGCCGCGCCGGCCGTGTCGCCCTTCTGCTCGAGGCAGTCCGCGAGGCCGTGCAGCGACCAGCCGTTGTCCGGCCACTTCTTCAGGTCCGCGCGATACACCGCCTCGGCCTCCTCGGCGCGGCCGGATGCGAGCAGGATCGCGCCCAGCGCGTGGCGCACGGGCAGCGCCCACTCGGGCGGCTCCATGTAGGCCAGCTGGTCCTCGAGCGCGATGGCCTGCTGCAGCTCGGACACGGCGCCGGCGACGTCGTCCTTCGCCCAGGCGATCTCGCCGGCGAGCATGTGGTCCGCGATGTCGAGCACGCGCTGCGCGGGGTTGATGGCGAGGTTGCGGTCGGCCGGCACGTCCTCGGCCGCGTCGCGGAAGTCCGCCAGCTCGTCCTCCGCGTCGTCCACGCGGCCGAGGGCGGCCAGCGCGACGCCGCGCGCGTGGTGCCAGAGCGGCAGCGCGACGACCATGTCGTCGGGCGGCGGGGGCTCGGCCAGCATCTCGTCCCAGCGGCCGAAGCGGATCAGGGTGTCGTACAGCACGACGAAGCTGGGCTCGATGGCCGGGGTGACCTCGTGCGCGTAGTCGGAGGCGAAGGGCAGGATCGCGCGCGCGGTGCTGATGGCCTCCTGGCTGCGCCCGTCCATCATGGCCGCGAAGGCCAGCATGGCCTGGTTGTGGGCCATGTACATGTGATGGAACTCCTGGTGCGGGCGCACGGCGGTGTAGGACTGGTCGGCGGCGATGGCCTTCTCGTTGGCGGCGATGGCCTCGTCCCAGTGGCCCAGCAGCACGTCGATGTGCGAGGGCATGTGGCACATGTGGCCGGAGACGGGCACGAGGGTGCGCAGCCGATCGGCCGCGGCGAGCCCGTGGCCCGGGTCCTTGCTGGCCTCGACGGCGTGGATGTAGAGGTGCAGGGCGCCGGGGTGCTGCGGGTCGAGCTTGAGCACCTCGTCCAGCAGCGAGACGACCTCCACGGCGCCTTCCTTGGGCTCGCCGGACGCGGTCCACAGGTCCCACGGGTGCAGGTCCATGATGGCCTCGGCGCACAGCGCGCCAACGTCGGCGTCGTTGGGGTGCGCGTCCCACGCGGCGCGCATGGCCTCGGCGTACTTGCGGTCGCAGGCCGCGCGGTCACCCGGCGGGTCGCTGTAGCGCTTGGCGACGGCGTCGATGAGCGCCCGGTCGGCCGCGTTCGCGCGCTCCTTCAGCTCCACGGCCTTGTGCGCCGCCTGCCACGCCGCGTGCTCGCGCGGGGCCGGCAGCGCGGGGTTGTTGATGTGCGGCCCCATCGCCACCGCCACGCCCCAGAGGCCCATGGGATTCTGCGGATCGAGCTCCGTCACCTCGGTGAAGGAGCTGATGGCCTCGTCGTGGTTGAAGGACCAGAGGAAGGAGAGTCCCTGGTCGAAGGCGCGCTGCGCGCCGGGCGCCGAGCTGCCGATGGGGCGCGTGTGCGGCGCGGTGCCCTCGAAGGCGACGTAGGGTTCGATGACCGGCGCCGCGGGGGGCGGGCTCGAGCAGCCACCCGCCAGGATCACGAGGGTGGAAAGCAGCAGCGTGCGGCGGTCCATGCGCGATCTCCCGGGGCCCGGACCGGCAAGTCTACTCATGCCGCTCGTCGTTCGGCCAGCGGCTCCCCGCGGCGCGTGGCCTCCCGGCGCGGGGCGGGATTGTCATATGCTCTCGCGCCCTCCCGCACCCCGTTCCGTGCCCACATGACACCTGCTCCCGCACCGCGCACGCACCGCATCGCCGTCATCGCCGGCGACGGCATCGGACCCGAGGTCATCGCCGAGGCGCTCAAGGTGCTCGCCGCCATCGCCCCGCGGCACGGCATCCGCTACGAGACCACGCTGTACCCCTTCTCGACGGATCGCTGGCTGGCCACGGGCGGCGAGCGCGGCGGCGAGACGCTGCCCGACAGCGCCTTCACCGAGATCCAGCAGATGGACGCCGTGCTGCTGGGCGCCATCGGCGACCCGCGCGCGCCCGTGGGCCTGGTCGAGCACGGCATCATCATGCGCCTGCGCGTCGGCCTCGACCTCTTCGTGAACCTGCGCCCGGTGAAGCTGTACGACGAGCGGCTCTGCCCGCTCAAGGACAAGCGCCCGCAGGACGTGGACATGCTCTTCGTGCGCGAGAACACCGAGGACGCCTACACCGCGAAGGCGGAGTTCACCGACAAGGGCGGGCCCGACGAGGTGGCGGTCCAGCCCATGCGCTACACGCGCAAGGGCACCGAGCGCGTGATTCGCTATGCCTTCGATGTGGCGCGCCGCCGCGCGAAGGGCAGGAAGCTGCTCATGATCGACAAGGCCAACGCCGTGCGCGCGCAGGACCTGTGGGCGCGCGTCTTCGCCGAGGTGGGGCAGGAGTACCCGGACATCGCGCAGGAGCACGCCTACATCGACGCGGCCTGCATGTGGATGCTCAAGAACCCCGAGTGGTTCGACGTGGCCGTCACCACCAACCTGTTCGGCGACATCATCACGGACGTGGGCGCGATGCTGCAGGGCGGCCTGGGGATCGCGGCCAGCGGCAACATCCACCCCGGCCGCGTCTCGCTGTTCGAGCCCATCCACGGCAGCGCGCCCAAGTACAAGGGCCAGAACGTTGCCAACCCCGTCGCGTCGGTCATGGCCGTCTCGATGATGCTCGATCACCTCGGGCATCCGCAGGCGGCGCAGCAGATCGAGGAGGCCGTGTCGCGCGCGCTGCGCGAGAACCGCATCCGCTCGCTGTCCGCGGGCGTGCAGAAGACCAGCGAGATCGGCGACCTCCTGGCCCAGGCCGTGGCCGGCTGATGGCCGAGGCGCTGGCGGGCGCCGGCGGCCGCATCGCCGTGGTCCTCGCGGCGCACGCCGGCCGGCCGGCCGCGAGCCCCGGCGAGCGCCTCGTGGTGCGCGTCGACCGCCTGCTGCTCGACGGCCCGGCGCTGGCCGCCGCGCTGGCCGCCGGCGAGGGCCGCGCGCCGCGCGCGGGCAAGTCGGGCGCCGAGCATCCGCCGCTGCACCAGCCCAGCCGGCTCGTGGCCGTGGCCGGCGCGCCGCTGCCGGCCGACGACGCGCGCCGCCTGCGCCACTTCGCCCTGCACTACGACCTGCCCGTCGCCCTCGACCCCGGCCGCGCCGGCTGGCCCGGCGTGGTGGCGGCCGACGAGGGCCTCGTGGGCTGGGACGACGTGGTCGTCGGCACGCGCCCGGACGTCGGCGCGCTGGGGGCCCTGGGCTGCGCTGCCCTGCGCGCCAGCCCCTTCGAGCTGGCGAGCCTGCTCACGGGCACGACGCTCGAGACGGTGGTGCCGGCCAGCCGCGCCGTGCGCCTCAGCGGCCGGCTGCCGCGCTGGGTCTCGGGCTTCGACCTCGCCGTCGCCGTGCTGGCCGCCTGCGGCGGGGCCGACGTCGTTCGTGGACAAGTTGTGCAGTTCTGTGGAGAGGGCGCCACCGGCCTCACGCTGCCCGAGCGGCTGCTCCTGTGCGCCACGCTGGCAGCCGCGGGCGTGGCGGCCGTCGTGCCGCCGGACGAGCACACGGCCACGTGGCTCGCCGCGCGTCGCCAGGGCGCAGCCGCGACGCCGCCCCCTCCCGCCGAAGCGGGCGAAGGGCCCGAGCTTCCACTGAAGCGTGTGCGCCTGGCCGCGCTGGCCGAGGGCTGGGGCGGACCGGTCGTGCAGCTGGGCGAAGGCCAGGACGCCTCGCAGCGACCGCTGCGGCTCGAAGCGGCCTATCTCGGCGGCCGCATCGAGGAGCTGCGCGCCGCCGCGGAGGTTCTGCGCGAGCGCAACGTCGCCCGGGGCCTCACCTTGGGCGTGATCCCGGCCAGCCAGCGCGCGCTGCTGCACTTGCTGGACGAGGGGCTGGGCGCGGACTTCCTGCGCGCGGGCGCGGTGCTCCTGCCGCCGGGCTCGGTGCCGCCGCCGGCCGCGCGCGGCGAGCGGCGCGTCGTCGCATTGCCCGGCGGGGCCCTGCCCAGCGACATCCTGACGGGTCCCACCGTGGCCGCGGCCTCCGCCGTCGCGGGATGGCTCGCCGATCCCGAGGGCATGCGCCGCTCGATCCGGCGCGACAGCCGTCACGTGTGACGCCGCGCGCGGCCCGCCGCCTTGCGCGCGCAACCGCGCTCGTGTTACCCCCCTTTCCACGACTCGCGCGACGGGCTTAGAGTGCGAGTCGTTCTTCGCCGGCGGTGTGGGCGAAGCGGGAGGCGAGCATGGCGAAGCGTCAGGCGGCGTGCACGCATTGCGGACGCGCCTTCCAGGTGGAAGAAGCCCAGGCCGGACGTCGCGCGCGCTGCCCCGGCTGCGACCAGAGCTTCGTCATCGCCTTCGCGCCGAGCGCCGACGCCACGCCCGAGCAGCCCGCGCCCGCGCCGTCCGTCACCGAGGTCGCGCAGCTGCGGGGCCTGCGCGCCGAGGCCGTCGAGCTCGAGCAGCGCCGCGAGCGCGCGCAGGCCGAGCTGCAGTCG
>DASUFI010000282.1:0-6691 GCA_036274635.1 Planctomycetota bacterium | reverse complement strand
TGGCGAGCGCCGCGTGCTCGTGCAGTTCACCACCCGTTGAGGCGCTGAGCCGCATGGAGCCGGGGATGGGAATCGAACCCACGACCTCAGCTTTACGAAAGCCGTGCTCTACCGCTGAGCTACCCCGGCGCGGCAAAGGCGGCAGACCGTAGCAAAGGCGCCTCGGAAAGCGCGAGAGGCGACCTCCGCCGGTGCCCGCGGTCCGGGGGTTACGGTCGCAATGATGGGCGGTCAAGAGGCGCGGCTGGGCGAGCCCGCGGTGCCCTGGGCGGGTGATCGGTGCCCTGGACTCCGACACGGGCGCCTGGCTCCTGGGGATTCCCGCGCCTGGATGGCGGCGGCGAAACGGAGCGCCGTCGGGGTGGATGCGCCGCGGCGACTATCATCGAACCGTGCGCTACCTCCTCGACGGCTACAACCTCGCCCACTGGCTGGCGCAGGACGACGACCTGCGCCCCGAGCAGCTGCGCGCCCTGCTGCTGGCGAAGCTGCGCCCCAAGGTGCCCCGGAACGCCCGCGACGTGGTCATCTACTGGGACGTCCGCGGCCGCGAGCCGGGCGTCATGGAGCGCGAGAGCCTGCCCTGGTGCACGCTGCGCTACGTGTCCTCGGCCGACCAGGCCATCCTGGACGCCGTCTACGACGCCGAGAACCCGCGCGAGATCACGGTCGTGTCGCGCGACCGCGAGGTGACCGGCAAGAGCCGCCAGCTCGGCGCGCGCGTGCTGTCCCCCGCCGAGCTCCTGGGGCGATGAGGACCGAGGCGTGAAGGGCCTGGCGCTGCTGGCCATCATCGTGGCCAACATCATCGGCGGCTCGACCTACCTCGGGCAGAAGATCGCCCTCGACGGGCTGCCGCCGGCCACGGTCATCGCCCTGCGCAACGGCCTCGCCATGGTGTGCCTGTGGGCCTGGGCGCGCGGCTCGGGCGGGTTGCGGCTCTCGTTCAGCGGCGCGGAGCGGCGGCGGCTCGCGCTGCTGGGCATGCTGGCCTACGGCGCGCCGCTGCTGCTGGGCATCATCGGCCTGCGCTGGAGCACCGCGGGCAACGGCAGCATCCTCATCCTGCTCGAGCCGGTGTCCATCGTGGTCTTTGCGTGGCTGCTGCTGCACGAGCACATCGGCTGGACCAAGGCGCTGGGCCTGGGCCTCGGCCTGGCGGGCGCGCTGGTCATCGTGCTCGAGCAGCCGGACGTCGCGTCGGCCGCCGACCTGCTCTCCGGCGCGCACCTGCAAGGCAACCTGATCCTCGCGGCGCACGGCATCCTGTGGGGCCTGTACAGCCCGCTCATGTCGCCGCTCGTGCGCGAGCGCCGCTCGGTGGACGTGACCTTCGCCTCCATGGCCTGGGCGATGCTGCTGCTGGTGCCGGCCGCGCTGCTCGAGTCGCCCCAGTGGCACGCGGGGCCGGACCTGGGCAAGGCGCTGGCCTGGAGCGCGGGCCTCGGCGTCGTGGGCTCCTTCGGCGGCACGCTCTTGTGGGTCTGGTCGCTGCGCTTCCTCTCGCCCGCGACCGTGGCGCCCTTCGTGTTCCTGCAGCCGCTGGCGGGCGTGCTCGCGGGGTACCTCGTCCTGGACGAGCGCGTCACGCGCGACGCGCTGCTGGGCGGCCTGCTCATCGCGGGCGCGGTGCTGCTGGTGATCCTCGGCTCGCGGACCCCGGCCGCGAAGCGCCCCGAGCTTCCCACCGCGTCCTGAGCGACGCGCGAGCCCCGGCGCGACTGGACAGCCTCGTCCACTCGTGGAAGCCTAGACGTGGGCCCGCTTGCACACCCGGGAGCACACCATGGACACACTTCGCAAGGCGCGCCGGGTCTCGCCCTCCGGCGTGACGATCGCGCTGGCCGCGCTCCTGGCCGTACCCGCGGCCGCGCAGACGACCTGGAACGTGCCGGGCGACTATCCCAGCATCCACGCGGCCCTCGGCTTCTCGAGCGACGGCGACACCATCGAGGTCGAGCCGGGCACGTACCACGAGTACCTCGACACCTTCGGCAAGACGCTCACGCTGCGCGGCCTCGGCGGCGCGGACGTCACGATCGTGGACGCCACGGGCTGGGGCAAGAGCGTCCTCACGATCTCGGGCGGCGCGCCGGTGATCGAGGGGCTGACGCTCAGGGGCGGCGCGCCTCCGAGCAGCTCGAGCAACGGCGGCGGCGGCGTGAGCGCGTCGGCAGGCACGCCCACGCTGATCGCATGCACCATCCGCGACAACACCGTGACGCTGAAGACCGGCGGCGGCGTGTACGGCGCGACCCCGGCCCTCGTGACGCTGCAGGACTGCACGCTGCGCGGCAACACGGTGACCAACGGCGGCGTGGGCGGCGGCGCGTCCAAGAACGTCGTGCTGCAGGGCTGCCTGGTCGAGGACAATTCGGCGGGCCAGGGCGGCGGCCTCTACAACGTCCTGGGCGCGACGGACTGCATCATCCGCGGCAACTCGGCCACGACCAACGGCGGCGGCGTCGCGCTGTCGCTCGACGCGATCACGCACTGCGTGATCCAGGGGAACATCGCCGGCGCCAACGGCGGCGGCATGTGGTCCAGCGTGGTCGTGCCGGCGGGCGGCATGCTGCCACCCGTCGCCGACGTGTCGCTGCTGCAGAACACGGCCATCTTCGGCGGCGGCCTGTACTACACGGTCTCCGGAACGCCACGGGGGGTGGGCGGGACCCTGGAGCGCGTCGTGTTCGCCGACAACTTCGCCGACTCGGCCAACGACGGCGCCTACGTGAACGTCGCCGAGTCCTTCACCGGCGAGTTCACGGTGACCAGCTGCACCTTCTCGAACGATCGGCTCTTCGTGACGTCCGTGCCGCTGACGGTGGTCAACTCGATCTTCTGGGGCCTCACCGGCGCGATCCAGTGCCAGTGCCTCGGCTATCCCGTGCAGGTCAGCTACTCCGACGTGAAGGGCGGCTTCGCGGGCGTCGGCAACGTGAACATCGATCCGCTCTTCGTGGACGCGGCGCACGCCGACGTCGCGCTGCAGCAGGGCTCGCCCTGCATCGACAAGGGCGATCCGGCCTCGCCGCCTGATCCGGACGGCACGCCCGCGGACATGGGGGCGCTGCCCTACGACCCGTGGACCGATCTGGGCTTCGCCCTCGCCGGCTCGCAGGGCGAGCCGGTGCTCGACGGCACGGGCCCGCTCACCCCAGGCTCGATCGACGGCCTCGAGCTGTCGCACGCGCCGGCGGGCGTCGCCGCGACGCTGGTGCTGGGCCTCGCCGAGCTGGACGCCAGCTTCAAGGGCGGCGTGATGGTGCCTCAGCCCAACGCGTACATCACGGCCCTCGTGACCGGGCCGCTCGGCGGGTTCACCATCCCCTTCGTCTGGCCGGTGGGCCTGCCGACGGGCCTGGCGGTGTACCTGCAGTGCTGGCTGCCGGATGCAGCGGCGCCGAAGGGCTTCGCGGCCAGCAACGGCTTGCGGCTGGCGCCGCCCTGACCGTCCGGCCCGCGGGTCCGCGCGCGACTGGACAGTCTGGCGCCCTCGTGGAAGCCTGATGGACACGGTCCATCATCCGCCATCCGGAGGCACCATGGACATGCAGCGAGGCGCGAAGGGAATTCTGTCGATGGGCTGGGTCGCGGTGCTGGGGCTGCTCGTCACGCCGGCGGCCGCGCAGACCACCTGGCACGTGCCGGGGGACGTGCCCACCATCCAGGAGGCGCTCGCGCTGGCCAGCGACGGCGACCTCATCGAGGTGCAGCCCGGCACCTATCCCGAGGCGCTCGACACCCTCGGCAAGACGATCACGCTGCGCGGCCTCGCCGGCGCGGAGCTCACCGTGGTGGATGCGATTGGGCAGGGGGCCGAGGTGCTGGCCATCGCCGGCGGCTCACCGCTGATCGAGGGCTTCACCCTCACCGGGGGCGAGGGCGGCGTTCGCGCCGAGACCGGCACGCCCACGCTGCGCGACTGCATCATCCGCGACAACTCGTTGACGACGGGGAGCGGCGGCGGCGTCCACGGCGAGTCCGGCTCGCTCGTGACGCTGCAGGACTGCACGCTGCGCGGCAACACGACGAGCTCGTACGGCGGCGGCGCCGCGAAGGAGGTCCTGCTCACGGACTGCCTCGTCGAGGACAACCAGGCGGCCATCGGCGGCGGCCTCTCCAGCGTGCTGGGCGCCACAGGCTGCGTGATCCGCGGCAACTGGGCCACGGTCAACGGCGGCGGCGTCGCGGGCGCGCTGGACAAGATCTCGAACTGCGTCATCCAGGGCAACACGGCGAGCGACAAGGGCGGAGGCATGTTCTCCTCGGAGATCGTGCCCGCCTCCGGCATGCTGCCGCCCGTCGCCGACGTGGCGCTGCTGCAGAACCAGGCCATCACCGGCGGCGGCCTGTACTACGAGCTCGCCCAGCCCGCTGTGCTCGTGGGAGCTGCCCTCACGCGCGTCGTCATCGCCGACAACCTCGCCGACAGCGCGAACGACGGGGCCTACATCGACGTGGGCGGCTTCTTCGGCAGCGGCGACGTCAGCGTGGAGAGCTGCACCTTCGGGAGCGATCGCCTGTACGTGCTGGCGGGGGCGCTCAAGGTCAGCAACTCGATCGTCTGGGGCCTGACCGGTGCGCTCCAATGGGTGGGCTTCGGCACCGGTCTGCAGGTCAGCTACAGCGACGTGAAGGGCGGCGCCGCCGGCCCGGGCAACATGAATGCGGACCCGCTCTTCGCCGACGCGTTGGCGGGTGACTACTCGCTCGGGCCCGGTTCGCCCTGCATCAACAAGGGCGACCCGAGCGCGCCGCACGATCCCGACGGCACGGTCGTGGACATGGGCGCGCTGACCTACGACCCGTGGACCGACCTCGGCTCGGCCCTGGCCGGCACGCACGGCGAGCCGGTGCTGGCAGGCACGGGCTCGCTCAACTCCTTCACGCCGGGCAGCTTCGTGCTGACGGGCGCGCTGGAGAACGTCGCGGCCACGCTGGTGATCGGGCTGTCGCAGCTGGACGCGCCCTTCAAGGGCGGCGTGATGGTGCCGAGCCTCGACGTGCTGCTGCCGGGCCTCCCGACGGACGCGCAAGGCGCGCTGACGCTGCCTTTCCTGTGGCCGGCGGGACTGCCGTCGGGCGTCTCGATCGTCCTGCAGTTCTGGTTGCCGGATCCCGCGGGCCCGAAGGGCTTCGCGGCCAGCAACGGCTTGCAGGGCACGACGCCGTGAACGACGAGGCTGGCGCGCGGGCGCCGGCCTCGGGATCGTGGGTCGTGGGGCTCGCGCGGCCTACTGCGCCGCGCCGGTGAGCACCGCGTCGGGCACGCCGCGCAGCTGGCCCAGCGCCTGGGCGGCCGGCATGGCCAGCGCCTCGTCGCCACCCTGCACCAGCGCGGCCAGCTTCTCGGCCAGGCGGTCGGCCTGCTGCGCCGAGCCGCCATGCACCGCCCACAGCCTGGCCGCGGCGATGATGGCCTCGCGGCGCAGCTCGGGCGACGCGGCGTCGTCCAGGATGATGTCCTCGACGGCCGGCAGCGCCGACTCGATGGCGGCGTGGCCGGCCACGCGCACGAGCGCCGCGCGCACGGCCTCGTCGCCCGCCTGGCCGAGCGCCGCGGTGAGCTGGTCGCCCGCGCCGCGCACGACGCTGGCCGGCATGGCGGCCAGCGCGTCGGCCACGAGGCGCGCGCGCTCCACCAGGTCGGCCTGCTGCGGGTCGCGCTCGCCGGCCACCTCCGCCACGTCCGCGAAGCTGGCGGCGGGGACGACCTTGGCGAGCTTGTCGCCGTACAGCGCCGTGACGCCGTCCACGTCCTGGGTCGCGACGATGAGCGGCGTGTTCGCGGTGCGCGGGTCGTTCTTGAGCGCGAAGACCAGCGTGTCGAGCGTGACGCCCGACATGCCGTCCTGCAGCACGACCACGTCCTTGGGCGGCAATGACTTGGCGCGCAGCAGGCCGTCGACCTCGTTCTCGGAGCCGACCAGCGTCCAGCCCGGCGAGGCGCCGGAGAGACCGGTGTCGCCGATGTTGACCACGAGGCGCTCGGGCGAGGAGGTGAGCGCGGTGGCCAGGCGCTCGACCACGGCGTTGTCCGTGTCGCCCTGCGCCGCGAGGGCCAGCGCGGCGCCGGTGGAGACGCCGGGATCGCCGTCGTTCAGGGCGGCCTTGAGCGCCTGGCGCTCCTCGCCGCTGGCGCCCATGGACTGCATGAGCACCATCGCCGCGAGCGGCTGGCGGCGCTTGCTGGCGATGCACAGGATCAGCGCCTTGCCGCGCTGGCTGCCGGACAGGGCCAGGTTCTTGTCGAGGTTGGGGATGCGCTCCTGCGCGGCGGTGAGCAGCTCGCTGCCCTGCATGTCGGACAGGCGCGCGGCGGCCTGGATCTCGGCCTTCATCGAGGCGTAGATGGCGGCCAGCAGCGGGCGGATCGCGTCGCCGGCGCCGTGGTCCAGCGCGGCGCGGCCGTTCTGCTCGGCCAGCTCGAGGTGGTAGAGGCCGGCGAGGACCTTGCGGCCCTGCGGCTTGCCGTCCTTCCACTCCCACACCACGGCCGGGGAGTTCCAGGGCTGCACCAGCAGGTCGTCGCCGCGGAACCAGCCCTCGGCCAGGCCGCGCGCGAGCAGCACCGGGTCCTTGCTGTTGACGCCCAGCTTGGCGAGCGCGTCGGCGGCGACCGCGCGCGTGGTCTCGTCCTCGTCGTCGCGGGCCATGAAGGCCAGGGCGGCGGCCGCGCGCGTGTCCT
>DASUFI010000281.1:0-4668 GCA_036274635.1 Planctomycetota bacterium | reverse complement strand
CGACGCGCGCCGACTGGCTGCGCGACCGCCGCCGCGGCGGCGAGGCCGATCGGCTGCTGGCCGCCGCCGCCGACAGCCCCGAGGCGCGCCTGCGCCCCGACGGCGCCGGCCTGCGCGGCCAGCTGGCGCTCGAGCGCGGCGACGCGCCGGGCGCGCTGGCCGAGCTGTCGGCCACCTTCGAGCGCCGCGTGCTCGACGGCCCGGCCACCGACGCGCTGGTGGACATGCTCATGGACGCGGGCCGCACGGACGAAGCCCTGTCCGTCACGCGCCGCGTGCTGGCTGGCTCGCCCTTCGCGACGCGCCGCATGCTCGAGACCGCCGAGCGCCTGCAGGCCGCCGACCAGCTGGACGCCGCGACCGCGCTGGTGGCGCAGGCACTGCAGGTGTGCCCCGAGTCCGACGACGCGCTGCGCCTGCGCGCGCAGCTCTCCGAGCGCGGCGGCGACTTCGCCGCGGCGCAGGCCGACCTGCGCGCGCTGCTGGCCCTGCAGCCCAGCGACGACAAGGCCCGCCGGCACCTGCAGATCCTGCAGAGCGGCGTCGAGAAGGAGCGCTTCGAGGAGCCGTATCGCAAGGACGCCGTCGCGCTGCTGGACAGCCCCATGCCCGAGGGCCGCGACGAGCCGGCCGAGTGCCTCGACCGCACCACGGTCTGGCGCGTGCAGCCCGACGGCACGTCGGCCTGCTACGAGCACATCGTGCTGCGCGTGCTGTCGGAGGGCGGCGTCAAGCAGCTGGACGGCTTCCCCGTGCCGTCGCTGGGCGGCGCGGTGCAGGTCTACCACGTGCGTGTCATCCACGCCGACGGCAGCATCGAGCGCGCGCCGCCCGCGCGCGGCGGCTGGCGCTACTACGACCTGCCGCCGCTGCAGGTGGGCGACCTCGTGGACGTCGAGTACCGCGTGGACCAGGACGACCCGGGCGTCTTCGGCCGCTACTTCGGCGTGCGCCACGAGTTCCCGCCGGACGTGCTGGACGGCATGCTGCCCGTGCGCCACGCGGAGCTGGTCGTGCTGGCGCCGCCCGAGCTGCCCGTCTACTTCCACGAGCGCAACAGCGAGAAGCTGCAGCGCGCGGAGGCCACCGACGCGCACGGCCTGCGCGAGCTGCGCTGGGAGGCGCGCGACCTGCCGCGGCCGCCGCTCGAGACCGCCATGCCCAAGCGCGCGGAGTTCTCGCCGGTGGTGGACGTGACCACCTACGCCGACTGGAACGCCTTCGCCCACTGGTGGTGGGCCTTCATCGAGAAGGAGTTCGTGTCCACGCCCGCGATGCAGGCCAAGGTGCAGGAGCTCACCGCCGGCAAGACCACCGAGAGCGAGAAGGTGGCGGCCATCGCGCGCTTCGTGGCCCAGGAGATCCGCTACAACGCCTGGCCCTTTGGCACGCACGGCTACGAGCCCTTCTCCGCGGCCACGATCTTCGAGCGGCGCTTCGGCGACTGCAAGGACAAGTCCATCCTCATGCGCCAGATGCTCAAGGAGATCGGCGTGGACGCGGTGCCGGTGCTGATCAACGCCGAGTACGCCCGCGAGGACGAGCCGCTCGACGCCGCGATGGTGGGCCTCTTCAACCACTGCATCGCCTACGTGACGCCCACCGCGGAGCGCCCCGGCTACTACCTCGACGCGACCGCCGACCACAACCCGCTGGACTACGTGCGCGCCGACGACCAGGGCGCGCGCGTGCTGCACGTCACGCCGACGGGCGGCGAGATCCACCAGATCCCCTACGCGCCGCCCCAGGAGAACGCGCTGCGGCGCCGCTGGGAGGTGAACCTCACCGACAGCGGTGCCGGCGAGGTGTCGTTGCAGGACGAGAGCAACGGCCTCTACGGCGTGCGCCTGCGCTACCGCTACGGCGGCGAGCAGGGCGACCTGCGCCAGAAGCTGGCCGAGGATCTCTCGGACACCTTCGGCGCGGTGCAGATCGAGGACGCGGGCACGAGCGAGCTCGACGACGTGAGCCAGCCGGCGCAGCTGCACGCGCGCTTCGGCGCCAACAGCCTGTGGACGTCCGAGGGCGCCGCGCGCACGCTGCGACTCGGCTTCGACGAGCTGGGGCTGTCGCAGGTGGGCACCGAGTCGCCCGACAACCGCACCTTCGACGTGGTGCTCGACCGGCCCTTCGCGCAGGACACCACCGTGCTGTGGCGCCTGCCGGCCGGCACACAGGTGCTCTCGCTGCCGCCGGACGTGGACATCTCCGCGCCGGGCCTGCTGGCCTACCGCCAGACGACGCGCGAGGTTCCCGGCGGGGTCGAGGTGACGCGGCACTTCGAGCTGCAGCAGCGCCGCATCGCCGTGGCCGACTACCGCGGCTTCCGCGAGGCGCTGCAGCAGGTGCGCCAGGCCGAGGCCCGCAGCGTGCGCATCGCGCCGCCGCCGGCGGGGGAGGGCCGCTGATGCGCGCCGCCTTCATCGCGCTGGCCCTGCTGCTCGTCGCGCCGGCGCGCGCGCAGGACGCCGACCTCGACACCTGGGCGCAGGTGCTGGTGGACCATCCGCTGGCCGCGCGCGGCGACCGCGACGCGCTGGCCGCCAGCCTCGTCGGCTTGGTGCGCGACGAGCCCGGCCACCCGCTGGCCGAGGCCGCGCTGCGTCTGCTCGGGCTGCAGTTCCCGGACCTCGACGATCCGCGCGCCGTCGCGCAGGACGTGCTGGCGCTGGACGCCGCGGCCCTGCGCGCCGCGGGCCTCTCGCCGCCCGCGGCCCGTGAGCTGCAGCGACTGCAGGGCCAGCTCACCGTCGCCTACGCGCCGGTCTCCGAGCTGGGCGCGGATCTGTTCGCTGGCTACCTCGCGCGCTTCGTCGCGCTCGGCCCGCTGCCCGACGCGGGCGACCCGCTGCAGCTGCGCGCCGCGTCGCCGGAGTTCGGCGACCCCGGCTTCGATCGCGAGCACGCCACGGCCGGCCTGTCGGGCGAGCCGGCGAAGTGGGTGCCGCTCACGCGCAGCGCACTCCGGCCGTGCGTCATGCCCGAGGCCGTGCTCGACGGCAGCACCGGCTGGGCGCTCATGGCCTGCATCTTCGACGCGCCCGGCGGGCCGGCCTATGTGGAGGTCGAGACCTCGACGGCGGGCGGCCTGGCCTTCTCCATCGGCACGGCCGGCGGCGGGCGCGGGCGCACGATGAGTCCCTTCGGCCCGGCGGCCGCGGGCGGCAGCGCGTCGGTCGGTGACGCCGACGCGCACGCCTACGCGCTCTCGCTCGATGGGGAGCCGGCCGTGGTCGTGGACCCGCGCGGACTGCCGGCCAGCCCGCTGAGCACGCACCCGGTCGTGCTGCGCGCCGGCCGCAACCGGCTCATGCTGGCGGTGCCGCTGGGCGAGCGCACGGCGGTTGCGGTGCGCATCCTCGGCCCCGACGGCTGGCCTCTGCCGGGCGTCGCGGAAGCGCGGCCCGGTAGCGAGCCGCTGGGCACGCCGGTGACGGCCACGCCCCCCGGCCCGCTGCCGCCGCGCAGCGTGGACGTGCTCGCCGCCCTGCCCGCGCCGACCGCGGACGAGGAGGCGCTGCTCGGCCTGCTGCTGGGCGTCGATGGACGCACGGCCGACGGTCTCGCCCACGTGCAGGCCGCGCAGGCGCGCGAGCCGGCGCGCGAGAACCTGAAGGCCCTGCTGGCGCGGCGCACGCTGGCGAGCGCCTACCTGCCCGACACCTGGCGCCGCAACACGGCGCGCGCGCTGGCGGAGGCCGTGATCGCCGCCGACCCCCAGAACCTGGCCATGGCGCTGCAGGTCGCCAGCATCGTGGCCGACGAGGACCGCGAGACGGAGGCCGTGCAGGCGCTGGTCGCGCTGGCGGACGCGCTGCCGGCGCGCAGCGATCCGCTCGTGGCGCTCGCGGCCGTGTACCGCAAGCTGGACATGGACGCGCAGGCCGAGGACGCGCTGCGCCGCGCGCAGGACCGCACGCCCGGCCGTCCGGAGGTGCTGCGCCGGCTGGCCGAGCTGCTCAGCCGCGCCGGCCGCAAGAGCGAGGCCGCGGCGCTGGACCTGGCCGCCGTGCGCGCGGGCGGGGCCACGGCGCGCGGCCTGCAGTCGGTGGCGCAGAAGCTGGCGAGTCTCGGGCGCGGCGACGAGGCGCTGGGCCTGCTGCGCGAGGCCGTCGCGCGCGACGACGCGCCGGCCTACCGCATGGCGGTGGCCGAGCGGCTGGCCGACCTGCAGCACCTCGACGAGGCCGACGCGCTGCTCGTGACCCTGCAGCAGGCCTTCCCGCACTGGCTCGAGCCGGTGCTGCTGCGCGCCGATCTCGCCGGCCGCCGCGGCGACGTCGCCGCCGAGCGCGCGCGCCTGGCTGAGGCGCTGCGCCGCAACCCCTCGCACCGCCCGACGCGCGAGCGCCTGGCCGAGCTGGGCGTGCCCGACGCGGCCGGCGCGCTCTACGCCGCCGAGGCGCTGGATCTCGACGCGCTGCGCCGCGCCGACGTGGACGAGGGCTCGGCCGACTCGGTGGTGAAGATCGTGGACAGCGCCATCGTCCACGTCTGGCCCGACGGCAGCCGCGAGTCGCTGACGCAGGACCTCTACCGCGTGCGCGACCTGCCCGGCTGCGAGCAGCTGGGCGAGCTGCACCTGAAGGGCGACGTGCTGCGGGTGGCCACCATCAAGCCCGACGGCACGGAGTACGAGCCCGTGCGCGTCCAGGGCGCCTACGTCAT
>DASUFI010000280.1:0-5037 GCA_036274635.1 Planctomycetota bacterium | reverse complement strand
GCCGCCGCCCGCCGCGCCGCCCGCGCGCCGGCGCCGCGCGTCCCGCGCCCGGCGTGGCTTCCGACGCTCGCGGCGGCGGCGAGCGTGGCCGCCGTACTCCTCCTCGGCTGGTGGCTGTGGCAGGGCAGCGGCCCGACGGCGCCCGCGCTGCGCGACGTCCTCGCGCAGGCCGGCGCCGCGCAGCGCACGCCGCCGCGGACCGACTGGCAGCCGGTGCCGGCCCACGCGCTCTCGCTGACAGACGGCAGCCTCGAGGTGGCCAGCGACGGCCGCGCGCTGGTGAGCATCGACCTGCCGCAGCTCGGCTCGGTGGAGCTGCCCGCCGACCTGCCGGACGGCGTCGAGTATCTGCACGCCTCGCTGCAGCGCCGCGCCGCCGGCCCGACGCGCGTGCGCCTGCTGCGCGGCGCCGGCCTCGCGCACCTGCCCTTCGGCGACGTGCCGCTGCCGCAGGGCTGCGACCTCGTGCTCGACCGCGACGCGGTGCGTGCCTTCAGCCTGCCGGACGCCGGCGCAGGGGCCGGCCTGCCCGAGGCGCCGGCCGGCGCGCCCACCTCGCTCGCGCCCGACGACCAGGCCGTTGCCGTCACGCCCGAGCCGCCGCGCGACCCGGGGCGGCTCGTCGGCCGCATCCGCCGCCCCGCGGACGCGCTGCCCGTGCCCGAGGCGCTGCTCATCCTGGTGCAGTCCGACATCACGTCCAGCGGCCCGCGGCAGTTCGTGCACGAGGTGCACGAAGGTGACGGGAGCTTCGATTGGCCCGACCTGCCGCACGGCCGCTTCCACCTCGTGGTGCAGGTCGCGGGCTACGCCGCAGACATCACGCGGCACATCACCATCGACTCGACGCTCGTGCTGCCGCCGCTGGACATCCGGCTCGTGCCGGGTCGCACGGTGCGCGGCCGCGTGGTCGCCGCCGACACGGGCGCGCCGATGGCGGGCGCCGTGGTCTTCTCGGACAGCGATGCGCCGGCGGTCCTGGTGGGACTGACCAAGCCGCTGTTCGGGGACGAGCACCTGCCACTGACGCACACCGACGCGGAAGGGCGCTTCGAGCTGCAGCACCTGCGGGACGGCGTGCAGGTGCTGCGCGCGACGCACGCCGGCTACGCGCCGGCCTTCGGCGAGGTCGCGGCGGACGCGGACGACATCGAGCTGCGCCTGCCGCAGGGCGGCTCGGTCGGGGGCGACATCCGGCGCGAGGACGGCACGCCGTGGGCCGGCGCCCAGGTCATCGCGTCCTTCGTGAACCCGCTGCCGGCGGGCCGCTGCATGAGCTTCGGCTACGGCGTCACGAACGATCAGGGCTACTACCAGATCGCCGACCTGCCGGCCACGCAGGGCATGGTGCTGCTGCTCGGTGCGCCCGACGACGAGCGCCACATGCCGCCGATGCAGGCGACCACGGTGCCCGTCGGGGGCTTGGCCCGCGTGAACTTCGGCGAGCCCGTCCCGGCCGGCGACGGCGGCACAGTGGCGGGCTACCTCGCCGAGGCCGACGGCTCGCCCGCGGCCGGCCGCATGGTGTCCGTGCTTTCCAAGGCCTGGGAGGCGACGGGCCACTTCGAGACCTCGATGGTGGACGAGCAGGGCAACTGGCGCATCGAGAAGCTGCCCGCCGACACCTACGACGTCTACGTGGTCTTCGACCCGCAGTTCGGCATCGTCACGCGCGTGGGCCAGGTGGCCGTGCCGGCGCGGGGCGAGGCGCGCTTCGCCGCCCAGATGCCCGCGGGGTCGCTGGCCGGCCGCGTGCTCTCGCCCGACGGCGCACCGATCGCGCGCGCGGACTTGGTCGTCATGCAGCGCGACGCGGCCGGCAACTGGGACTTCGTGGCGCACTTCATGGCCGACGAGGCCGGGGCCTGGCGCTGCGACGCGCTGGCGCCCGGTCTCTATCGCGCCATGGCCTGCGACCGCACCGGTGTCTACGGCGCCGCGCGCGGCGACCCCGTGCTGGTGGGCACGGGCGAGGTTGGCGACCTCACCGTGCAGCTCACCCAGGGCGGCACGCTGCAGGTGCACGTGGCGACGCCCGAGGGCGCGCCAGTGCCGGGCGCCCTCGTCACGCTCACCGACGCGCGCGGCGAGAACTGGGAGTTCACGCAGCTGCAGCGCACGGGCCCGGACGGCGCGCTGCAGCTCGCCGGCGTGCCCGTCGGCATCTGGAGCGTGCAGGCCGAGCTGGCCCCCGGCGCGCCCGCGCGTCTCTCGGTCGAGCTGCGC
The DNA here is from genome assembly GCA_036274635.1 of Planctomycetota bacterium. GTDB lineage: Bacteria > Planctomycetota > B15-G4 > B15-G4 > B15-G4 > DASUFI01. Next base: position 2,811 of record DASUFI010000280.1, on the reverse strand, counting down.
GCCGGCGAGGCGGCCCGGGCCGACCTCGTCCTGCCGCGCTGAGCGGCTCGGCGAAGGATCCACGCCGCGCGCGGCACCAACTTCCGCTGCGGCAAGCTGCCGTCGCGCTCCCGGAGGTCGTCCGATGAAGATGCTGCCCGTCCTGCTCGCTTCCGCCGCGGTGGCCCTGCTCGCCGGAGGCGGCGCCGCGCTCGCCGTGCGCGGCAGCTCGTCCGACGAGCCCGCGCCGGGCGACGACGTCGCCCGCCTCGCGGCCGCCGTCGACGCCGTGCGCGCCCAGCAGGCCGACCTGCGCGCGGCTCTGGACGCCCTCGCGCTGCGGGTGGGCACGAGCGGCGGCCACGCGGCCGCCGTCTCCGGCGCCGACGTCGACGCCGCCGTCGCGCGCTGGATGGACGAGCGCGAGGCACGCCTCTCCGCCGAGGACTCCGCGCGCGCCCAGGCCGCCGACAGCGCCGTGGCGCAGGCCGGCCTGGACGTGGACGCCGCCTTCGAGAAGCTGCTCGACCCCGAGCTCGAGGGCGACGCCCGCGAGGCGCTCTGGAAGCAGATCCGCGACGCGGGCCTGCTGGACGAGGTCATCGCGCGCATGGAGGCCTTCGCCAAGGCCCGCCCCAACGACGCCGGCGCGCAGGTGGCGCTGGGCGAGGCCTACCTGCAGAAGATCTTCGAGGTGGGCAACGGCCCCGAGGCCGGCGTGTGGGCCACCAAGGCCGACCAGTCCTTCGACGCGGCCCTCACGATCAACCCGCAGCAGTGGGACGCGCGCTTCGCCAAGGCCATCTCGCTCTCCTTCTGGCCGCCCATGTTCGGCAAGCAGGCCGAGGCCATCCAGAACTTCGAGACCCTGGTCGCGCAGCAGGAGAACGGGCCGCTGAAGCCCGAGTACGCGCAGACCTATCTGTGGCTGGGCAACCTGTACATGCAGCAGGGGAAGGGCGACCAGGCGAAGGCGGCGTACGAGAAGGGGTTGGCGAAGTTTCCGGGGGATGGGGAGCTGCTGAAGCAGCTGGGGTTGGTGCAGTAGGCGGGCTCAGTCGCACTTTACGACTAGGACGTTTCCCGTCGCGACGGTCGAGTCGAACTGGATGGGAAGCCAGGACAGGATGCGGTTGTCCTTGGAGAGGAGGAGCAGGAAGTCGACCCGCTGATCCATGATGGACATGACGAAGCAGACCTGTGCCAGATCTGGAGACAACCCCGCACTCAGGAACTCATCCGGAAGCGTGCCTCGGTTGAAGGCAACGATGCGATCCACTTCGTCGGGAAGGGGTGCGTTGTAGAGTTGAGTGGCGGTGAAGTGGGGCACGATCCCAAGGTAGAGGTGCGACCAGAACGCGAGGTCGACGTCCTTGCTCACGACGTGGAGGTGATCCCAATCGATCTCTTCAGCTGCATCGGGAGTCTGGCCTGATCCAGCTTCGGAAGCCAAGGGCTCGGGGGCAGGTAGTGGCGTCGGTGCTGGCATCGAGTCCTCCGTGACGGGAGCGGCAGCGAGAGCGGGCCGAGGATCCAGGCGGTCAGCGATCACGCTACTGTCCGGCGGGGACTCGCCTTGGAGAGACCAGACGATCATGGCAACGCCCGCTCCGGCCAATGCCATGAATGGCCAGTACATGCGCCGCGGTCTAGTGGGCGTCGGCAAGAGGACGCTTCCTGCGCGGCGTCACAATGCCTGGGAGCGCCGAGCCAAGCAGACTTCCGCGCCCTTCCCGCGCCATGCGCCTCTGCTCACTTCGCCGTCCGCCTCGGTGGCGCCAGATACCGGTACCCGCTGTTCGGATTCTCCCGATCGAACGCGAACGCCTCCCGATTGTCCAGGAAGTGCTTCACGTACCCCACCGGGATCGCGAACCCCAGCCCGTCGCTGAACATGATCTTCAGTGAGTTCACGCCCACGACCTCGCCCTTGGTGTTGAAGAGCGGGCCGCCGCTGTTGCCGGGGTTGATCGCGGCGGTGGTCTGCAGGTAGACGCGGCCCTCCATGGCGCGCGTGGTGGTGGAGATGACGCCCTCGGAGACGGAGCGCTCGAGGCCCATGGGCGAGCCGATCGCGAAGACGGTCTCGCCCACGCGCACGGCGGCGTCGTCGCCGAAGTACACCTTCACCAGCTTGCGGCCCTTCAGCTCCTCGTCGTCGATCTTGAGCAGGGCCAGGTCGACGAAGGGGTTCACGGCCACGAGGCGCACCTTCTCGAAGGTCTGCTTCTCGATCTGGTCGCCGGCCTTGGGGTAAAGGACGACGGAGACCTCGGTCTCGCCCTGCACCACGTGGTTGTTGGTGACCACGTAGCCGTCGTCGCTGACGATGAAGCCGCTGCCGAGGGCGCCGGGCACCTTCACCTGCACCACCGACTCGGCGAAGCGCGCGACGGCCTCCTTGACGGAGACCTCGGGCAGCTCGGCCTGCGACCACAGGCCGCGGCGCACCTCGCCGCCGGCGGGGCGGTCGGTGGGGCCGGCCGGCGCGCGGCCGACGACCGAGCCGCGCGGCACCTGCAGCACGGTGAAGCCGACGTCCACGTAGAGGTCGTCCTCGGTCTCCTTGAGCACGCGGCCGCGCAGCAGGGCGCCGTCGGCGAGGCGCACGTCCTCCTCGCCGGGCGTGGTGCCGGGCAGACTGCCGGCGGGCGCGGCGTCCTGCGCGGCGAGGGGCGCGGCGAGCAGGGCGAGCAGCAGGACGTGGCGCATGGAGAGTCCCCCGGGGTGCGCGCGAGGATAAGCGCGGCGGCGCGTGGCGTCCACGCGGGCGCAGGGCGCCTGCGTCGGACCCGGCACATTGAAGAAATCAGTCGGAGTCGCGACTCCGAC
>DASUFI010000279.1:0-14319 GCA_036274635.1 Planctomycetota bacterium | reverse complement strand
CCCGAGCAGGCGCGCGGCCAGCCGCTGGATGCGCGCACGGACGTCTTCTCCTTCGGCAGCCTGCTGTACGAGATGGCCACCGGGCGGCCGGCCTTCGAGGGGCGCGACCTGCAGGACACCCTGGACGCCGTGATGCAGCGCGAGCCGCCGCCGCTCGCGGAGCTGCGGCCCGACCTGCCCAAGGCCTTCGTCGCCCTCGTCGAGCAGGCGCTGCGCAAGGATCCGGCCGAGCGCACGCAGCGCATGGCCGACGTCGCCGAGGCGCTGCGCCGGCTGGCGCTGGAGACGGATCGCGCGCAGGCGCGGCGGCTGAGCCGGGTGGCGGCGTGGGGCATGGCGGGTCTGGCGGTGGTGGCGGCGGCGCTGGCGGTGTTCCTCGTCTGGTCGCGGCCCCCGCCGCGACAGCAGGTCGTCGCCGTCATGGACTTCGAGAACCAGGCCGATCCCGGCGACAGCGCCAAGACGGGCGCGATGCTGGCGCGACTGGTCAGCGGCAACCTGTCCGCCGGCGGCGGGCTGGAGCTCGTGTCCGACAAGCTCCTCCTCGACGCGGCGCGGCGGCTGGGTGTCGCGGACGCTCACGTCGACCGCTCGAACGCCATCGACGTCGCCGAGAAGGCCGGGGCGAACACGATGATCCTCGGTCGCGTGCGGCCCGAGGCGAATGAGCTCGTCGCGGGGGCCGACATCGTCGACATCGACACCGGCCAGACGCTCGCGACGCTCCAGGCCCGCGGCACCGGGCCCTCGGGCGTCTTCACGCTGGCGGACTCGCTGGGACACCAGATCCGCGCGGCGCTGAAGGAGCCCGCCATGCCCGAGGACGCGCGGCGGGCGCTGGCCGAACAGCTGACGACGTCGGTGGACGCCTACCGCGCCTTCGTGAAGGGCCTCGAGGGCCTGCTGCGCAGCGACCTGCCCGGGGCGATCGCCGCGCTGCGCGAGGCCACGGCCATCGACCCGGCCTTCGCGCTGGCCCAGTACCGGCTGAACATGGCGCTCATCTGGACGGGCGAGTTCGCCGAGGCGGACCGCGCCATGCAGCGGACACTGGCCTTCCGCGACAAGCTTCCGCCGAACCTGCAGCTCGTCCTGGATGCGCTCGCCTCGTCCACCAGGAACGGCGAGGACCACAGCGTGGAGGTGCCCGCGCTCCTGCGCGTCCTCGAGCGCGACCCGGACAACGCCGACGCGCTGTACAGCTTGGGCGAGATCTACACGCACTCGGCCTCGCGCAGCGACTCGGAGAAGGCGGCCGCGAGCTACAGTCGATTGCTGGCGCTCGATCCAGGCCTGTCCCTCGTCTACGACCACGAGTTGCAGGCCCTGCTGCGACTGCGACGCTGGGATGCGGCGCGCGCGCAGATCAAGGATTGGATGCCGCTCGCGCCGTTCAACCTGCCGGCGCTGCAAGGCACGCTCGCCTTGTGGGAGGGCCACTTCGACGAAGCCGCTCGGCTCCTGCCCGATCCCCTGGTGCCCGACTTCCTCGCGGCGGGCGACGAGCGGCCCTCGGTCAAGGCCCTGCTGGCGCGTAGCGTGCCCGAGCTGGTGGATGGGCTGGCCGATGTCCATGGCTCCTATCTCGTGCTTGACCTCGACCTGCGCGCCAACATCCTCGCGGCGCACGGCCGGCTCGCGGACGCCGCCGAGCTCGAGCGACAGGCCAGCGAGGTGCCCGGCCAGGTGAGCCGCGACGGCTTCCACACCAGCCTGCGCAATGGCGCGCGCCACCGGTTGGGCTGGCTGCTCGCCCTGCGCGGCGACGTGGGCGCGGCGCGCGAGCAGACGCGCGCGGCGCTGGAACTCCAGCCCGAGAGCTACCGCTGCCTGTACATGGACGCGCTCATGGCGCTGCGCGACCACGATCGCGACACCGCGCAGGCGCGCCTCGCCACGCTGAACGAGCTCGTCATGAGCGGCTGGAGCCCCGCCGCGGCGCTGTACCGCGACGCGCTCGCGGCCGAGCTGGCGCTGGCCGACGGCCGGCCTGCCGAGGCGCGCGTCGGCTTCGCGGCGCTGGTCGACTCGGGCCACCTCATGGAGGACTGGTACGTGCACGAGGACAGCCTCGGCCCGTGGGTGCGCGACGGCCTCGCGCGCGCTGCGCTGGCCGACGGCGACGCAGCCACCGCCGAGGCGGCTTGGGCCGGGCTGGGCGCGAGCGGCCTCGAGCGCCTCCGGCAGCCGATCCCGTGGGTGCTCTCGCTCTATCAGCGCGGGAGGCTGGCGCTGCAGGCGGGGCGGACCGACGAGGGCCGGCAGCTCCTCGAGGAGTTCCTGCGTCGCTGGGGCAGCGTGGACCTGCCCGAAGTCAGCGACGCGCGCGGACTGCTCGCGGGCTGAGTCGCATCAGCGACGTGCTGTGTCAGCGGACTCGCCCAGCGTCGCGACCGGCTGCCCGTCCAGCCACAGCCTGTAGTTGCGCAGCACGACGCCCGAGATCGGATCGTGCCAGCCGGGCGGGTCCACCATGTAAAAGTGCACCTCCGGACCCTGCGAGCGGAACTCGCGCGGCTTGCGCACCGACCACGGCAGCAGCGCGCAATGGCTGTAGACGAGACGACCGTCGAGGCGCACGTGGAGCCATCGCAGCCCGCGGCTGTACGAGGCCTCCACGTCGTGCTTCACGCGCTCGCCGACCTGGAAGCGGATCTTCACGGGGCCTCCTGGGACGGCAGAGCGTGTCGCATGCCTCTTCATGCGCCGAATGGCTGCGCGACCGGCCACGGGGCCGGGCCGCTGCAGCGGGCAGGCGGACAGCGGCCCCGCGCGGGCCGGTCCGGCCGGCGAAGTTTGGCAGCGCCGGGTAACATTTGCCCCCGGCCGCCCCCGAATCACGGCCGGATGCAAGTGGACTCGAGCGCCTGGACCGCTCGAGTCCGTGGAGGGAAGGTCCAGGAGGCACTCCCGATGCACCGAATCCGCATGTCCCTCGCCGTCACGGCCGGCCTCAGCATGGTTCTCGCGTCCGGCGCCGCGGCCCTGCAGCAGGTCCCCTTCCAGCCGCCCAAGTCCGTGCCGCTGGCCGGGTCTGTGATCCGCCAGCAGAAGATCAGCGAGACGGTGGGCGGCTTCAGTGGCGTGCTCACGCCGGCGGGAACCGACCCCCTCGCGGACCCGGGCGACCTCTTCGGCATCTCGATCACGCCCATCGGCGACCTGGATGGCGACGGCGTGGTGGACCTGGCCGTCGGCTCCTACGGCGACGACGACGGCGGCTTCCTCACGGGCTCGCTCTGGATCCTGTTCATGGAGAAGGACCAGACGGTCCGCTCCCAGCAGAAGATCAGCGAGACGCAGGGCAGCTTCGTCGGCCCCATCGACAAGGGCGACCTGTTCGGCTGGTCGCTGTGCTGGATGGGCGACCTCGACTTCGACGGCTCGCCGGAGCTGGCCGTGGGCGGCTGGATGGACGACGACGGCTGGGGCGACGCGGGCGCGGTCTGGATCCTCTCGCTGAACCCGGACGGCACCGTGAAGCACCAGCAGAAGATCAGCGCGACGGAGGGCGGCTTCACGGGCACGCTGGAGGACGGCGAGCGCTTCGGCACGTCGCTGGTCAACCTCGGCGACCTCGACGGCGACGGCGTGAACGACCTCGCGGCCGGCGCGGTCTACGACATGCAGGGCGGCCACCTCGTGGGCGCGGAGTGGATCCTGTTCCTCAACCCCGACGCGACGGTGAAGTCGTTCACGAAGATCACCAACGGCATCGGTGGCTTCGCGGGCTACATCGGCTCGTACAGCCGCTTCAGCTACGCGGCCTGCTCGATGGGGGACCTCGACGGCGACGGCGTCGTCGACCTGGCCGTGTCCGGCATCACGAACATCCCCACCTACGACAGCCATCCGTACAAGGCCTTCGGCTGCCACGAGGCGTGCGGCGCCGTGTGGATCCTGTTCCTCAACCACGACGGCACGGTGAAGAACCAGACCAAGATCGCGCAGCTGGAGGGCGGCTTCTCGGGCAAGTTCGTCGAGAACGAGAACTGGGCGCACGGCCTCGCGTGCCCGGGCGACCTGGACGGCGACGGCATCCAGGACCTGCTCGTGGGCGACGTCGGCTACGAGGGCGACGTGGGCGGCGGGCCCAACACCGGCAGCGTGTGGACGCTGTTCATGAACACGGACGGCAGGGTGAAGGCCTTCCGGCAGATCGACACGAAGGAGGGCGGCTTCACGGGCCACCTCGACGCCGGCGACTTCTTCGGCCAGACGCTGTGCGCGCTGGGCGACCTGAACGGCGACGGCATCGGCGACGTCGCGGTGGGCGCCATCGGCGACGACGACGGCGGGCTCGACCAGGGCGGCCTGTGGTTCCTGTACCTCTATGGCCCGAACTGGACCGACGAGTGCAAGGCCACGCTCGGCAGCGGCGGCCTGCCCAAGCTGGCCGTCGAGAGCTCGCTGCAACCGGGCGCCCCGTTCGTGCTGCGCCTCGAGCGGGCCGCGCGCGGCGTGCCGGCGATGCTGGTCGTCTCCACGCTGGCCAGCAAGCAGCCCTTCCTCGGCGGCACGCTGGTGCCCGACATCACCGTGCCCAGCATCGCGCTGCCCTTCCTCACCGACGGGGTGGGCGAGGTCACGCTGGACTCCGTCTGGCCGCCGGGCATCGCGTCGGGCTTCGACGTGTACCTGCAGTTCTGGATCAAGGACGGGGGCGCGCACGGCGGCTACTCGTCGAGCAATGCGCTCCACGGGGTGACGCCCTAGCAGCGCGCATCCACTAGTTCACGGGCAGCGTGAGCTGCGGCTTCGCGGCGCTGCCTTCCTGCAGGCAGGACAGCAGCAGCGTCTGCATGGTCGAGAAGCCGCGCTTGCTCTCGGTGTCGTTCGATTCGACCCAGAACCAGTAGCCGCGGTACTGCACCGACACGAACGGATCGGTGGGCTCCGTGAGGGCGCAGTGCACGTGCACGAAGGGCGCGGCGGAGGCCGCGACCGCCGCCGGCGCGATGCCCGCGGCCAGCTGCTCGTCGGGGACCTGCACGCCGTGCGAGGCCAGGCGCAGCAGCTCGTACGGGCTGCGCGTGAGCACGCGCAGGTTGTCGGGCCCGGCCGCGATGCGCCCCATCTGCAGCTCGAGGCGCAGGGGCTCGCCCGTCTTCTCGGGCACCGGCTTGCGGAGCAGCTTCAGCAGCTCGGCGACGTCGTGCGATGCGGCCTCGTTGTTGTCCAGCACGATGTCGACGCCTTCCACGTCCCTGTCGTCGCCCGTCCTGTAGGCGAAGTCCAGGGCGCCTGCGCGGTTCAGGCTGGCCATGAGCGTCAGGGCGCGCTGCAGGTCGGCCGCACGCGGCGACTGGTAGTTCACCGGGGCGTCGAGGCCGGCGAGGCTGGCCGTGAGCAGCTTCAGCGTCCACTCCGAGTCGGACAGGCTGTCCACCATCAGCCCGTAGAGCTCCAGCGAGATGGGCGTGACCATCTGCTTGAGGTAGTGCGCGCCCGTCAACGGCTCGTAGCTGATGGTGGGCGACTCGCGATAGCTGCCACCCGCGCTGAACGGAACGAGGTTGCCGTCGTAACCGCGGTGCTGGCCGAAGCCCAGGTTGATGGCCGAGTCCACGGTGAGCTCGGTCTGGCTCGTGACCGCGGTGACCATGAGCATGGACGTGGTCTCCGCGTAGCGCAGGCGCACCAGCGTGCCGAGCAGCTGCTCGTCGTTGGTGCGCGTGATCACGTCGGTGTAGGCCGCCCGGCCGTTGGCGATGGAGGCGGGGCCGAGCTGGGTGCAGCCGCTGGCGGCGCAGAGTGCGGCGCCGGCGGCGAGGCGCAGCAGGCGAGACGGGTCGTGCATGGCAGGTCCTCGGGGGAAGGCTGAGGGAAGAGCGCAGGCCGGACAAGCTAGTCACGCCGCGTCGAGAGTGGAAACGCCCGCGCCGCGCAGCCCGCCGCGCGCGATGGAGTGCGCCGTGGGCGCGTCGTACGATGCACGCATGCGACACTCGATCCTGTCCGGCGGCGCCGCGCTCGCCCTCGTCCTCGCCGCCTGCTCCAGCAGCCCGCCGCGCCCCGCGGCCGGCTCCGGCGACGCCGCCTTCGCCCAGCTCGCACACTCCATCCTGCAGGACAACTTCCGCCGCCACCCCAGCGGCGCGACCGACCTCGGCATCCACACCTACGACGACCGCCTCGAGGACTACTCCAGCTCGGCGCGCCGCGCCGAGTCGGCGGCGCTCAAGGGCTTCCTGGCCGCGCTCAACGCGATCGACCCGGCCACGCTCTCGCCCGCCAACCAGCTCGACCGCGAGCAGCTGCTGCACGCGATGGACGCGGGCATCCTGTCGCTGGACGTCATCCGGCGCTGGGCCCGCGACCCCGACGCCTACAGCGGTGGCGTCACCGGCGCGGCCTACGTGATCATGAAGCGCGCCTACGCGCCGGCCGACGAGCGCCTGCGCTCGCTCATCGAGCGCGAGAAGCGCATGCCCGCCGCGCTGGCCGAGGCGCGCAACAACCTCGACGACCCGCCGCAGGTCTACACCGAGATCGCGCTGGAGCAGATCGACGGCAACATCAGCTTCTTCACCAGCGACGTGCCGGCGGCCTTCACCGAGGTGACGGACGCCGCGCTCGCGGCGGAGTTCGCGCTCACGAACGCGGCCGTGATCGCGGCCCTGGGCGAGTACAAGACCTGGCTCAAGGACGACCTGCTGCCGCGCTCCAAGGGCGACTTCGCCTGGGGCGCGGACACCTACCGCCACGCGCTCGAAGCCAACGAGATGATCGACGAGCCGCTCGACCGCCTGCTGCAGATCGCCCAGGAGGACTGGCAGCGGAACGAGGACGACTTCCTGGCCGTGGCCTACGGCATCGACCCCACGAAGCCGGCGGACGAGGTGCTGGCCTCGCTGCAGGACGAGCACCCGGCTCCCGAGGCGCTGCTCGCCACCACGCAGGCCGAGCTGGATTCCCTGCGGCAGTTCATCACGGACCGCCGCATCGTGACCATCCCGCCCTCCGAGCCCGCGCAGGTGAAGGAGACGCCGCCCTTCATGCGCTCGACCACCTCGGCCTCGATGGACACGCCCGGGCCCTTCGAGACCGCGAAGCTGCGCGGCTTCTACAACATGACCCTGCCCGACCCGCGCTGGACCGCGGCCGAGCAGGCCGACTTCATGAAGCAGTGGTACACGGCCGCGATCACCAACGTGTCGGTGCACGAGGTCTATCCCGGCCACTACCTGCAGTTCCTGTACGCCAGGTCCTATCCGTCCGACGTGCGCAAGGTCTTCGGCGCCAACTCCAACTCGGAGGGCTGGGCGCACTACAGCGAGCAGATGATGCTCGACGAGGGCTTCCACGCCAGCGAGCCCAGGTACCGCCTCGCCCAGCTGCAGGACGCGCTGCTGCGCAACGTGCGCTTCCTCGTGGGCATCAAGATGCACACGCAGGGCATGACGGTGGACGAGGCCACGCGCCTGTTCGAGACCATGGGCCACCAGCCGCACCCGGTGGCCGTCGCCGAAGCGAAGCGCGGCACCTCGGATGCGCTCTACGGCTACTACACCATGGGGAAGCTCGCGATCCTGAAGCTGCGCGACGACTACCAGGCCAAGCTGGGCGAGGACTACTCGCTGCAGAAGTTCCACGACGCGTTCATCCGGCTCGGGCCGCTGCCGCTGCCGCTCGTGCGCGAGGCGATGCTGGGGGAGCAGGGAGAGATGTTCTAGGGGGCGCCGCGGCGCGGCCCCGACACTCGACGGCGCTCAACGCCCGGGAATCAGGACCAGGCCCAGCTCCGCATCCTCCGCCAGCCAGCCCGCGACGGCCCGAGCGACGAGGGGCTGCGCGGCCGGCGTCCAGTGCGGGTCCCTGCTGAAGAAGAACCCGCCGTCGAAGGGGAGCAGGTCGACGGTATCGAGGACACGCGGCGACTGTCGCGAGAGCCAGGCTCGCAGCGCGGCCACATCGTCGTCGGGCTTGCCGGCTCCGCCCGGCTTCGACCTGGCCTGCGCCAGCATGATTCGCAGCGGGACTCCGCGCTCGGCGCACAGGGAGCGGGCGGCCGACAGCATGTGCTCGATGTAGCGAACCCCGAACTCCGGGCCGCTGCGCAGGCCGCGCAGCACCTCGTCGAGGGGGAGGTCGACGACCTCGCCCTCCGGCGGGGGGCCAGCCCCTTCTCGCCGGGCGGCATCGGTCGACCGGATGATTCCGCGCAGCACCGGATCGATGTGCCCGCCGCGGTATGTGTCCAGGATGCGCTGGCGCTCGGACTCGTCGAGCTGCTCGAGCTGGGCCAGCCAGTCGCTGCGCAGGCCAGCCGAGAGCGGAGCCTCGGCGGCCACGGAGACCGGCAACCGTCGTGCGTCGATCTGGACGTCGAGCCGCTCCATCTCCAGCAGGTCGTTGGAGCACAGCTGCCAGAGCACGAGGTCGGGCTGCAGCTCGAGGCCGCGTTGCTCGAGATACACGAACTCGTGCGGCGGACTCCAGCCAGGAATGCCGGCGACGACCACCTCGACCGACCGGCCGTCGGTCGCCTGCAGCTCCCGCGCCATCCTGACGAGCCAGGCCCCGTCGAAGTCGACGCCCCAGCCGAAGGTGAACGAGTCACCCAGGGCCAGCACGCGGTAGCAGTTCGGCGGCTTGGGCAGCACCACCTCGGGACCGCGCAATCCCAGCGAGTTCGACCTGACCTGCACGTCGAAGTCGGCCGTGACCTGGCGCCATTCCGAATTCGGCTCGAGGAGGAATCCGAGCGTCTCGGTGGGCGCGAAGCCCGCACCCGGCGCAGACGCAGCGCGAGGGAGCGCCCCCACCAGCCACAGGCCGACGCCCGCAGCCGCTGCCGTGACCAGGGCGCTGCCGATAGCCAAGGCCCAGCGCTGCCGTGAGACCTTCACAGGAGGAAAGCTACTCCACCTTGCACGGTGCTGGGTCGGCAGCCCGCTGCGAACAGTCCCGCCGCTACACTGCGTCCATGGGCGTTCCCCTCTTCCACCTCGCCTTTCCGGTGCACGACCTGCAGGCGGCGCGCGACTTCTACGGCGGCGTGCTCGGCTGCCGCGAGGGGCGCAGCAGCGCCTCGTGGGTGGACTTCGACTTCTTCGGCCACCAAGTCGTGGCGCACCTGCACGCGGCCGCCGCGCCGGGCGCGCGCGAGAGCAATCCCGTCGACGGCGACGACGTCCCCGTGCGGCACTTCGGCGTGGTGCTGCCGTGGGAGGAATGGGAGGGCTGGGTCGCGCGGCTGCGGGCGGCGGAAGTGAAGTTCCTCATCGAGCCGCACGTGCGGTTCCGTGGTCGGGCCGGCGAGCAAGCGACGATGTTCGTCCTCGATCCCAGCGGCAACGCGCTGGAATTCAAGGCCTTTCGCGACCAAGGGCAGCTGTTCGCGCGCTGGTAGCGGTCGTGCGGATTTCCGGCCTCGTCGCTCGCGCGCAGAGTTAGCATCGCGCCCGTGGGCAACGAGCCGGCGGGCGCCGGCGCGGTGGGCACAGTCATGGCTGAGCACGCAGGCGGCCAACAGTCGGATTCGGGCGCGGCGCGGCGCCTCGGGGACTTCACGCTCCTCCGGTTGCTCGGCAAAGGCAGCCAGGGCGAAGTCTGGGAAGCGCGCCAGGAATCACTCGGCCGCCTCGTCGCGCTCAAGCTCATGCCGCCGCAGCTCGTCTTCAGCGAGGAGCGGCTGCAGCGCTTCCAGCGCGAGGCGGAGGCGGGCGGCCGCCTGTCGCATGCCGGCATCGTCACCGTCTACGCCATCGGCGAGCAGGACGGCGTGCACTTCTTCGCGCAGGAGCTGGTGGCCGGCGGGCGCACGCTGGCGGACGTGATCGACGAGGCGCGGCGGCTGCCCGAGCTGCCGGCCGACTGGCACCGGCGCATGGCGGAGATCTTCGCGCAGGTGGCCGAGGCGCTGCAGGTGGCGCACGGCCTGGGCGTCATCCACCGCGACGTGAAGCCGGGCAACATCCTGCTGACGGACGACGGCCGGCCCAAGCTGGCGGACTTCGGCCTCGCGCGCGTGCAGGACGAGCTGGCGCTCTCGGTCACGGGCGACCTCTCCGGCACGCCCTTCTACATGAGCCCCGAGCAGGTGCAGGGCCAGCACAGCAAGCTCGACCACACCAGCGACGTGTTCTCGGTGGGCTCGTCGCTGTACGAGGCGCTCACGCTGGCGCGGCCGTTCACGGGCGACCGGCAGCAGATCATGGAGCGCATCGTCACGCGCGACCCGCCCGACCCGCGCCGCGTGCACAGCCACGTGCCGCGCGACCTGGCGGTGATCTGCCTCAAGGCGCTGGAGAAGCAGCCGGCGCGGCGCTTCGCGACGGCGGGCGAGCTGGCTGCCGACTTGCGCCGATTCCTCGCCGGCGAGCCGATTCATGCGCGGCCGCCGGGCCTCCTGATGCGCGCCGCGAAGTGGACGCACCGCCATCCGCGCCTCTCGGCCGCCGGCTCGGTGTCGGTGCTGGCCTTCGTGCTCGTCACGTGGCAGTGGATGGAGAACCGCAAGGACAAGCAGACGGCGCTCGAGGCCGGCGACCGCATCGCGGCGGCGCTCGCCAAGGAGCAGTCGGCCGCCGAGCGCACTGCGGCCGCACTGGCGGAGGCGGAGTCGCAGCGGCAGCGCGCCAGCTCCGAGAGCCAGGTGTCCGAGCGCGTGGTGAGCCTGCTCGAGGACGTCTTCAGCGGCGCTGACCCGCTCTCGCTGGCCGCCGACGCCACGGTGCAGCCGCCCGACGTGCTGGACCGCGGCACCGCGCTGGTCGGGATGCTGGACGACGTGCCCGTCGCGCAGTGGCGCCTCGTGCTGCGCCTCGGCCGCGGCTACCGCAACGTGGGTCGCTACGCCCAGGCCAACACCCAGCTGCAGCGCGCGCTGGAGCTGGCGCGGCTCGAGTTCGGCGAGCACGACGAGCGCACGGCCACCAGCCGGCTCGAGCTGGCGCGCCTGCAGCGCCTCACCAGCGAGTGGGACGCGGCCGCGGCGTCGGCGGAGGAGGCGCTGGTCGAGCTGACCGCGATCCATGGCGTCGAGAGCCTCGAGGCGCTGGCGGCCGTGGGCGAGCTGGGACTGATCGCCAAGGCCAAGGGCCAGCCCGTCGAGGCCGAGGTCCGCTTGCGCCAGTACTATCAAGGCTGCCTGCGCCTCGCCGGCGACGTCGACAGGAGCGCTCTCACCGTGCTGGCCGCGCACGCGCTGGGGCAGTTGCTGCTGGACCAGGGCCGGCTGGACGAGGCGGCCGCGGTGCTGCGGCCGGCCGCCGAGCACGCCGACCTGCTGCCCGAGTACCACGCGCTGTTCCTGGGCCACGCGCTGGCGAGCCTCGACGACCTGCAGGGCCGGCAGGCCGCCAAGGATCAGCGCGCCGCCGACGCGCAGCGCCTCGACGCGCAGGCCGAGCGCGGCTACGCCCGCGTCCTCGCGCGCCAACGCGTGCTGCTCGGCGACGCCAGCCGCGACACGCTCGCCACGCTCAACAACTTCGGCGCCTTCTACCGCGAGCGCGGCCGGCTCGACCTGGCGCGCCCGCTGCTCGAGGAGGCCGTGGCCACCCTCTCGGCGACCGCCGGCCCGCACGACTCGAGCACGCTGTACGCGCGCAACAACCTCGCGCGCCTGGAGTACGCCGCGGGGAACGCGCAGCGCGCCGAGGACATCTGGATCGAGATCCTGGCCACCGATCGCGGCGACCCGCAGGCCGACCGGCATCCGGTGCTGGCCGCGCTGAGCAACCTGGCCAGCCTGGCGCGCGACGACGGCCGGCTCGAGCAGGCCGAGCGCTGGGCCGAGCAGGCCGTCGCCGGCACGCCCGCGGGCGAGCCGGAGCTGGCCGCGCGCCAAGCGAAGCTGGCCGGCATCCGGCAGGCGCAGGCCGAGCAGGCGTCCGCCGCCCGGCCCTGAGAAAAACTTTCGCGGAAGGCCGCGGCGGGAGTGCGCGAGCGGCGCCCGATCGGCCGGTCTCGCCCTGAATTCCCGGCCAGAGGCGGCGCGCTCAAGTTGTTGCAGCCGGGCTCAAGCCACGCGCCGCTGCGCGACGAGAGGGGAGGTGCACCGAAAGCACGACACCGCTGGCGGCAGGCCCGCCTCGCCGGTCCTCCGCAGCAGCCGAGCCTGCGTGCACACGGCCGTGTGCCGTCGCCGCTCTGCAGCACACGGCCGCCCGCACAGGGCGGACGGAGGTGCGTCGATGAACGCCATCCTCTCGATCGTGCTGGCCCTCGCCGCTTTCACGGATCCGCCGGCCGCCGCGCCGCCGGCCGCCGCCAGCCAGCCCGCGCCCGCGGTGGCGCTGGTCTGCGGCAACTGGGTCGACCTGGCGCAACTGCTCGATGATCCCTGCGTGGACACGTGCATCGTGGACGTGTGCATGCACGGCGACGTGGCCGTGGTCACGGCCGTGCACAGCCTGGGGCAGCCCGGCAGCAGCGAGTGCGTGTGGGTGGGCTTCTACACCTTCCCGTCCACGATCTACGCGCACTCGATCGTGACCGTGCCCTTCCACGCGGACGAGATGGAGTAGTCGCAGGCCGGCGGCAGCTGCGTGAGGATCCGGCTGCGGCACCGGCCGCAGTCCGGCGGCCGTGATATTCTCGGCGGCCCGCAGCGGCGCGCTCCCGAAGCGCTCCGCGACCCTCCACCTCGGCCGGCCACCATGCGCACATCGCACCTCGGCGTCCTCTCCCTGTCCCTGCTGCTTTCCCTGGGCTTCGCCAAGGCCGGCACGCTGTACGTCGATGCCGATCTCGCCTCGGGCCTGAACGACGGCTCGAGCTGGGCCGACGCCTTCCAGGGCCCGCTCGGCCTGCAGGCCGCGCTCGCGGCGGCGGTGAGCGGCGACCATATCTTCGTCGCGCAGGGCACGTACCTGCCCACGGACACCGGCGCGCGCACGGAGGCCTTCGCGCTGAAGGACGGCGTCGCGATGTACGGCTCTTTCCTCGGCGGTGAGACGAGCCCGGCGGAACGACCGCCCTTCGGCACCGCGCCCAGCGTGCTCAGCGGCGATCTCGCGGGCGACGACGGGTCGGCTCTGTTCGCCGACAACAGCTTCCACCTCGTCACGACGACGGGCACGACCGCGACCGCGGTGCTGGACGGCTTCGTGATCAGCAGCGGCGCGGCCACGGGCAGCGCGGGCAACAAGGATCGCGGCGGCGGCATCCTGTGCGTGACTGCCGTGAGCCCGACGGTGCGCAACTGCCGCTTCGTCGGCAACCGGGCCACGTTCGGCGGCGGCGCCGGATACATCAGCAACGGCGCCGCGCCCACGTTCACCGATTGCAGCTTCGAGGACGGCGACGGCGGCAGCTTCGGCGGCGCCTTCGACGTGGCGTCCGGCGGCCCGGTGCTCTACGAGCGCTGCCTCTTCCAGGGCAACACGGCCGACCGCGCGGGCGCGCTCGAGATCTTCGCCACCACCGGCGGCGTCGTGGACAACTGCATCTTCTTCGACAACACCGCCACCGGCAGCGGCGGCGGCGGCGGTATGTGGACGGGCTCGGGCGGCAACACGCGCGTGCGTAACTGCACCTTCGTGAGCAACACCTCCACGGTGAACGCCGTGGCCGGCCTGCGCATCCAGAACGCGGCAGCCGCTACAGCCGCCAACTGCATTCTGTGGGGCAACACCGGGCCGGGCGGCGCGCAGGGCGCGGACAACCAGGTGAACGCGGCGGCCAAGGTCACCTTCTCCATCGTGCAGGGCGGCTTCGCCGGCACGGGCAACCTCGACGCCGACCCCATGCTGACGCCGCCGCCCTTCGGCTTCTTCACGCCCACGCCGTCGTCGCCGGGCACCGACGCCGGCAGCAACGCGGAGGCGCAGCCCGGGATCACGCTCGACTACGGGGGCAAGCCGCGCTTCGTGGACGACCCCGCGCAGCCGGACATCGGCGTCGGCCCCGCGCCCATCATCGACATGGGCGCGCGCGAGCTGCCGTCGGCGTTCATCGACCTCGACCACGCGCTGGCCGGCACCCTCGGCGCGCCCAAGCTCGTCATCGACAGCACGCTGTTCGCGACGAGCCTGGGCGAGTTCCACCTCACCGGCGCCCTGCCCGGCACCCCGCTGGCCTTCGTCGTCATCGGCCTCTCCGAGATCGACGCGCCCTTCAAGGGCGGCATCATGGTGCCCGACGCGGATGCCCTCGTGACCGTGGGGCCGCTGGCCGCCGGCGAGTCGCACCTCATCTTCTTCTGGCCCGTCGGCGTGCCCGCGGGCCTGGCGCTGTACTTCCAGGCCTGGGTGCCGGACGCGGGCGGGCCGAAGGGGTTTGCGGCGAGCAATGCACTGAAGGGCATCACGCCGTAGCGGCTGCGAAACGCGCCTCTCCATCCTCACGACACCCGGCCGCGCTCGCGGC
>DASUFI010000278.1:0-9279 GCA_036274635.1 Planctomycetota bacterium | reverse complement strand
AGATGGCGCCGGCGCAGTCGCGGAACGACGGCGTCGGCAGGAAGAAGCCGGCGTGGACGACGTCGAGGCCGCGCAGGAGCACGCGTTGGTCCGCGGCGAGGTGCGCCACGCTGACGGTGCCGGGCGCCAGCTCCACGTCCTCGCCGTCCTCGCCGATGACGGACAGCGAGCGGCCGTCGAGGACGAGCGAGGAGTAAACGCCGCTGCGCACGAGGATCACGTCGCCATCAGCGGCCGCGTCGATGGCAGCTTGGATGTCGGTGGCGTCGACGCCGGGCCCGCCGTCGTCGTCGACGATCCACAGCGCGCCCTGCGCCGCGGCCGGGGTCGCGGCGAGCACGCCGGCCAGCACGGCGCCCATGAGCAGAGCAGGCGAGAACCGCATCTCGATCTCCTGTTCGAACGGAGGCCGGCCAGAGAGGCGCGGGGAGCGCGCGCGGCTCAGGGCGACACGAGGATGGCGAGCGCGTTGACCTGGTCCACGATCGCGAGGTCCGGCGCGAGGCCGCCGTCGAAGCGGCCCGCCACCAGGGCGGCCGGCCCGAAGCCGGCCCCGTGGCGCGCCTGCACGCTGAAGGTGCCGTCGAAGTGGCCGTGCAGGATGGTCACGGTGTTGTCGAACACGTTGGCGACGGCCAGGTCGGAGCTCTTGTCGCCATCGAAGTCCGCGACGACCGCGGCCACGGAGAAGCGGCCGGTCGGGTAGGTCACCTGCGGCGCGAAGCCGCCGGCGCCGTCGCCGAGCAGGATGGCCGCGAAGCCGAAGACGTCCAGGTTCGTGACGGCGGCGAGGTCAGGCTTGGCGTCGTGGTTGAAATCGCCCGTGGCGACGGCCGCGGCTTCGATGCCGGCATCGAACAGCACGGGCGACGCGAAGGTCCCGTCGCCGTGGCCCGCGAGAAAGGCGACCTTGCCCGGACCAAAGCTGCCGGTGTTCACGTCGGCGACGGCCAGGTCGACGCGGCCGTCGCCGTTGAAGTCCGCGTGCACGATCGAGGCCGGCCCGGGCCCGGCCGGCACGTGCAGCTTGGGCTGCAGCGTGCCGTCGCCGTTGCCCGGCAGCACCTCCACGCCATTGGCGCCCAGCGCGGCCACGGCCACGTCGGGCAGGCCGTCGGCGTCGAAGTCGGCGACGGTGAGCGCGACCGGATCGCCGCCCGCCGCGAAGCTCTGGGCCGGCAGGAAGGTGCCGTCGCCGCGGCCGAGGCGCACCGACACCCGGCCCGCTGCGGCGTGGGTCATGACCAGGTCCTGCAGGCCGTCGCGGTTCATGTCGGCCGCGACCAGTGCGCTCGGCTCGCCGGCCGCCGGCGCGTCGACGCGCGGGCCGAAGCTGCCGTCGCCCTTGCCGGCCAGGATGGAGAAGGAGTTGCCCAGCGAGTTGACCACGGCCAGGTCGGCGTGGTTGTCGCCGTTGAAGTCGGCCGTCGCGACGGCGACGGGGCCGTTCGCGGTCGCCAGCAGCGCCGGCGCGAGCAGCGTGCCGTCGGCGTGGCCGAGGTACACGCTCACGCCGCTGGACTGGTTGGGCGCCACGAAGTCCGTCGCGCCATCGCCATCCACGTCCGCGGCGACGATGGCGGCGCCGATCGGGCCGGTCTGGTACTCGACCGCCGGCGCGAAGACGGCGCCGCCCAGGTTGTGCAGCAGCGCCAGCGAGCCACCGCCCGCGCCGGCCGTGAAGGTGGGCAGCGCGAGGTCCGGCCGAGCATCCCCGTCGAGATCCGCGGCCGCCACCGCCTCGGGCCCGAAGCCGGCGGGGAAGTCGAGGTGCGGCAGGAAGCCGCCCGCGCCGTCGTCGCGCAGCACGGACACCGAGTTGTCCCCCAGGTTGGCCGTGACCAGGTCGGGCGCGCCGCTCGCGTCCAGATCCTGCGCGAGCAGGTCGACGGGGCCGACGGCCACGAGGTGAGACACGGGGGCGTCGAAGGTGGCGTCGCCGTGTCCGTGCAGCGTGACCACGGCGTGCGCGACCAGGATCGCGACGTAGTTGACGATGCCCAGGTCGAGCACGCCATCGCCGTCGAGGTCTTCTGCCACGATCGCGGACGGCCCTTGCCCGGCGTCGTACTCCACCTGCGGATCGAAGCTGCCGTTGCCGCGGCCGACGAGGATGGACACCGTGCCAGGCCCCTGCGTGATGATGCTGATCGCGTTGACCACGGCCAGGTCCGGCACGCCGTCGCCGTCGAAGTCGCCGATGGCCACCGACTGCGGGTTGCTGTCCACCGCAAAGGGGTGAGCCTGGCCGAAGCTGCCGTCGCCCGCGCCGAGCAGCACGCGCACGACGCCGTCGCCGCACGAGCCGGAGGGGCAGTTCTGGTCCACGACGACCAGGTCGATCGCGCCGTCGCCGTCGAGGTCCGCGGCGGCCAGCGCGTTCGGCTCGACGCCGGCGTCGTAGGCGACCGGCGGGTGGAAGGCGCCATGGTCCTTGGCCAGCAGCACGGACACCGTGCCGGCCCCATTGTCCGCGGTCGCGAGGTCGGCGCGGCCGTCCCCGTCGAAATCCGCTCGCACGATGGCCACCGGCGACGCGCCCGCCGCGAAGGTCGCGCGGTCGTAGACGTAGGTCAGCTTGCCGGGCTGCTGCACGGCACGCGCGCTGACCTGCGCGGCGCCCGTGTCCGCGCCCACGAGCAGCGCGACCACCGCAGCCAGCTGCACTGACACCCACCGACATCCGCTGCTCATGGCTGAACTCCTGGGCGCGTCCGTGCCACGGCACGCGGCTCAGGTCTCATTTCAGGCGCACATGCCGGATCTGTCAATCCGCCGCAGCGTGACGAATGGCGCCCGTCCGTCGTCGCGCAGGACTAGCGCGCCAGCGCTCTGAAGGCCGTCAGCGCCATGGCGGTGCCGTAGGCCCGGCCCAGCGCGGGCATGTCCACGTAGGCGCCCTCGGCGTCGCGCTGCGCGAGGATGTCCTGCAGCAGCGACTTCCGCCAGGGTGCGCGATCCGACGGGGGCAGCTCGGCCACGGCCTGCGCGGCGAAGGCCCAGTCGTAGAAGAGGTAGTGCGCGCCCTGGCCCTCGGGCCCGGTGTGGCACACGTCCTTGCCCCACTCGCGGCGCAGCGCGGCGCGCTGGGCGTCGAAGGCCGCGAGCGCCGCGCGCAGGTCGTCGCGGTCGCCGGCGCCGCCGCGCAGCAGGGCCAGCGCGCACACCGGCCCGCGCCCGCCGCCCTCGGGATTGCCCACGAGCTCGGGCACGTCCGCGAAGTAGCGGAAGGCGCCGTCGGGCTGGCGCAGCCGCTGCAGGAAGGCGAGGCCGCGATCGATCGGACCCTGCGGCACGTCGACGCCCGCGGCGCGCACGTCGAGCAGCGCGAGGATCACGCCCGCCGTGAGGAAGCTCGCCGACGGGTCGAGGCCCTCCGCGCTGTGCCCGCTGATGACCACGTACGGCCAGCCCCCGCGCTCGTGCTGGCTGTCGAGCACCGAGGCCAGCAGGCCCTCGATGGCCGCGTCCAGCCGATCGGCGTCGCCGGGCTGCGCGCCGCGGCACTGCGCGAGGAAGCGCAGCGAGAGGGCGCGCGCCCAGATGGAATAGACGCCCATCAGGTCCTTGCCGCCCGCGAGCCGGCCGGCCGCGTGCGACGCGAGCAGGAAGCCTTGCGCGCGGCCCACCGCCGCCTCGACGGCCGGATCGCGCCCGCGGTCGGGCAGCAGGCTGCTGCCGCACACCGCCGTGACGGCCAGCGTGTAGCCGCTGTTCCCGACGGTGAAGGCGTCCATGGGCGAGACCCACGAGCCGTCGGGCTGCTGGCTGGCGAGCAGGAAGGCGCGCGCGTCTCGCTCGGCGCGCTGCGCGTCGTTGACGGACAGCGGCGCGGGCGCGGGCTCGGCTGCCGCGGCGAAGACCTCGGGCGCGGGCCAGTCGAGGCGCTCGCCGCCGTTCACGAAGGCGCCGCCGTCGAGCACGTTGGCCGCGGCCTTCCAGGCCCAGCGCGAGTCGGGATGCGCGTCGGCCAGCGCGCGCCAGCGCTCGCGGCCGGCCGGGAAGCCCTGCGTGAGCATCTCCACGCAGCCCAGCCACCACTGCGCCTCGGCGGCGCGCGACGCGTCGGGCCAGCGCTCGAGCGCGTCGCGCAGCGTGGCGCCGGCCTCGGTCCAGCGCGCGAGTCGCAGCTGCACGACGGCCTGCTCCACCGCGATGTCCGCGAGCAGCGTGTCGTGGGCGCCCTGCTTCGCGGCCTCCAGCTCGGCCAACGCCTCGTCGCCGCGGCGCTGCTGGCGGCGCAGGTCGGCGCGCAGGCGGTGCGCCTGCGGCGAGTCGGGGTCGGCCAGCAGGCTCTCGGCGCGCGCGAGGTCGCCGCGCGCGAGGCACTCCTGCGCGCCATCGAGGCGCGCGGCGACGTGCCCCGGATCGTGCGTCCCGCTCGACGCATCCAGCGAGGCGCGCAGCAGGTCGGCGAGCAGGAAGGCGTTGTTCACGCCCAGCTGGCCGCGCACCGCGCCGTCGGGCGTGACCACCAGCGCAAGGCCGCCCCAGCTGTGGCTGCCCATGCCCCACGCCGCGACGTCGCGGAAGGGCGAGGGGTCGTCGATGCCGAGGCGCAGCGCCACGCAGCGCGCCTGCGCCAGCGCCACGATGTCCTCGTCCATGAGCTCACCCGAGGCCTGCGTGTGCGGCACGTCCAGCACGGTGTAGTACTCGAAGAAGACCAGCACCAGCCGGGCCTCGTCGCGGGCGCGCTGCGCGGCCTCGTCCCAGCTGGCGGCCCACGGGAGCTCACTGCCGCAGCGCGCGGCGAGGGCGGTGAGGCGCTCGGCGTCCGCGTCGGGTGCGGCGCGCTCGGGCGGAAAGGTCGCGAAGCTGTCGAAGAGCGACTGCAGCGCCGGCGTCTGGCCGCTCGCGGGATCCCACGCCACCTGCACGGCATAGACCAGCGGCGGCACGATGAGGTAGCGCAGCTCGGCCTCGTACGGCCGGCCGTCGGCGGCCGCGGCACGCACGTGCAGGCGCGCGGCGGTGCGGCCGTCGAGCGGCGCCTCGTCCAGCGCCAGCACGGTCTGGCCGCGGCCCTCCACCAGCTTCACGGCCGCGGCGCGCACGTCCTCGGCCGTGGACGTGCCGTCGTGGTCCTTGACGTAGATCACCGCGCTGGGCAGGCCCTGCGAGTCGCGCGGGTAGAGGCTCAGCGTCCAGGCGGCGTCGGGCGTGGCGCCCTCGGACGAGTACGTGATCCACGTGTCGTCGGGGCGCGTGACGCGGAAGCCGTGGGCCGCATCGGAGACCAGCAGCTCGTCGCCGGCGCGCGCGGGCGCGACGAGGCCGGCGAGCAGCAGCGCGGCCGCGAGGGAGTGCCGCATGCGCACCTCCGATCCGCGGGCCGTGACGCGGCCCGGGGGCGATCACGCTAGCATGGACGAGCAGGCCGCAGGGCCGGCCGTGCTCAGCTCGCCGGGCCGCGCCGCAGCAGCGCGCCGCGCCAGCACCAGCGCCGCGAGCGCGAGGCCAGGGCCAGCAGGCAGAGCAGGATGAGGCCCGTGTTCTCGGCGAGCTTGCGGCAGGCGTTCTGCACGCCGGCGCCGCAGCCGCAGTCGAAGGCCACCGCGCACAGGGCCAGCGACTTCTCGTGCGCCACGGCCGAGGCGCGCGCCGCGATGGCCGTCGTGAACACGAGCAGCATCGCCAGCAGGAACAGCGCCGTGCCGCGCACCGCCACGCCGGCCAGCAGCAGCAGGCCGCAGGTGATCTCTGCACCCGGCAGCGCCGCGGCCGTGGCGTTCATCAGCCACGGGTGCGCGACGGGGAACATGTCGTACTCGCGCAGGGCCTTGAGGAAGGCCACCGGGTCGCGCAGCTTGAGCGCGCCCAGGGAGATGAAGGCGCCGCCCACCACGAGGCGCGCGAGCAGCAGCGGGAGGCCGCTCTCGTCGAGGCGGCGCAGCCCGGAGGGCGCGTCCGTCAAGGCCCCCCTCCGCGCGGGCCCTTCTCCACCGGCAGGCCGGCCTCCGTCCACGCCGTCCAGCCGCCCACGTACACGGCCACGCGCGCGGGGTCCACGCCGAAGCCCGTGAGGTCCAGCGCAGCCGCCTCCGAGTCGTTGCAGTCCTTGCCGTGGCAGTAGACCACCACCTGCAGCGCCTCGTGCGCCACGGGCAGCAGCGCGTCGATGTACCGCTCGAGGTGGTAGTGGTCGAGCTGCCACGCGCCGGGCACGTGGCCCTCGAGATACTCCTCGTCCTTGCGCGCGTCCACGAAGATGGTGCCGCCGGCGGCGTACTGCGGGTCCTGGAAGGCGGCCAGCGCCTGGGCCTGGGTCAGCGGCTGCAGGCCGGCCTCGCGCAGGCGCTCGGCGGTGGCGGTCTCGGCGGCGTCGGCGAAGGCGGAGGGGGCGGTGGATGGCGGAGCGGTCGGCGCAGGAGCGGGAGTCGGAGCCGGCGCGGGCACCGCGTGCGTGGCGGGCGGCGCGGGCGCTGCGAGCGGAGGTCGCGCTGCGGTCGGCGGCGCCTCGGCGGAGCGGAAATAGTCGCGGTCGAGCGCGAGGCCGTCGCGGTTCACGGAGTTGGTCAACAGCCCCACGCCCAGGGCGGCGATGCCGATGACGACGGCCTCGACGACGGTGCGGGCAACTTCGTTCATGGCGGGTGCCACTACGGGGCGGGGTTCCGGAATGATAGCGCTCATCGGACTTCGTCTGGCCGCAGTTCAGCGCAGATCGAAGGACAGGGTCTCCGCTGAGCCGGGCGCAAGGTCCACCTCGCGCTGGACACGGTGCCCGCCGTGCACGACGACGAAGCGGTGTCGGCCCGGGTCGAGGCCGGTCAGCAACAAGCGGCCGTCGTCGTTCGCGCGCCGGGACGTCTCGCGCTCCCAGCTCGATGTCGATGCGCGCCACTCGCTGCGGCGGGAGCGCGTCACGATCGCCCAGGGCGCCGGCGCGCCCTCGTCGGTGACCAACACCTCGACGCTGGCGAGCGGGGGCAGCACCACCCTCAGCTCGGTGCCCTCGTCGGTGGCTTCGACGTCGGACAGGACGAGACTGCCATGGTCCTTGGCCTCGATCCTGAGGCACAGGTGCGTGCCCGGGAGGTAGGGCCCCAGCGTGCTCAAGCCGTGGTCGTCGCGCACCGACTGGAAGCTGGATCGACTCCACGTCTCGTCGGGCAGGCGCCGCATCGTGTTGGTCCCGAACCGCTGCACCGGTCCGCCACCCGCCTCGCCCGAGACGACCAGCAGCGTGACAGACGCGCATTGCTCGCACGCGCCGCCGAGCGCGAGCAGCACGTCGTCCGTGCCGGCCGGTACTGTGCGCCGCGAGAGGATGCGCTCGTTGGCTCCCGCGCCCAGGTGCGCCCAGACGTCGTAGACGCCGCGCGGATGGAGCGGCCCGAGGCGGAAGGCGCCGTCGCTCGCCGTGATGGTCTTGGTCCCACCGAAACGCACGAGGTCGCTGGCGGCCCCTGGACGCACGGGCGCCGCGAGGATCTCGGCGGTGGAGCACGAGATCCGAGCGCCCGTCAGGGGTTGACCCTGCTCGTCGAGACAACGGCCCGAGATCCATGCCGGCTCGGCGAGGGCGAGCGTGACGTCCACGTCGGGGTGTCCTGCGTCCACGTGCACGACGGGCGGGTCGTCGATGCCCCACGCGTCGATGCGCGTGCAGACCATCCCCTGCAGCGGCCGGTCGACGGCGATCTCGAAGCGGCCGTCGCCATCCGTCTCGTCTCGATAGTCGAACCCGGAGTGGAGCTCCCCGACCTCGCCGGACGACGTGTCGGGGTCCGGCCAGAGCTGCACCCGGCACCCGGCAAGCGACACCGGCGGCGCATCCGGAGGACGGACGAGCCGGCCACGCACGACCCACGCGGCCGGCTGGCGCAACACGATGTCGTGGACGCCGCCCGAACGCACATAAAGCCGGCGCCATGACTCGTTCGGGTGCCCATCCACCACGCTGAAGGCGTAGCTGCCCGCACCGTCGACCTGCAGCTCGAACCGGCCGTCGGCATCGGCGGTGAGCGCATCCGGCACGCGCGGCGAGGCTCCCGGTGCGCAGGCCGCGCTCAGCGCAACCAGGGCTCCAGGCGCGGGCGTGCCGTCCGGGTGCACGACGCGCCCTCGGATGCTCGCCGGCCGCTGCAGCGGCACGAGCAGTTCGCGGCCCTGCTGGGCCTGGCGCGCGAGATTCAGGTTGACCCAACCCGAGCAACCCACGCCGTCCTTCTCGATCAGCGCCTCCGGTGTGTGCAGGGGCGGCTGCACCACACACCGGCCCGCGGCGTCGGTCGCATACGGGATGGGGCCGATCGGCGGCGAGCGGCTGACGACGCGCCAGCCTGAATGGGTGCTGCCCGTCCTGACCGGCTCATCCTCCTCGCCCCACACCTGCACTTGCGCGTCGGGCACAGGGCGGTCCTCGTCATCGACGACGATGAGCGTGCACGGCGCGCGCTCGGTCGCGCCCTCGAAGGGACGGTCCCACCAGCTCATGATCGAAGTCAGGCGTCGCAGCTCAGGTGTGTCGCTCGACGCGTCGGCCAGCGGTTCGACGTCCGCGTCCTCGGGCGGCGGCGCGGCACGTTCGCGGTTCTGCGGCGGGTCGAGCGCGATCTCGGACGGCGGGAGCAGCCGGGCCTGCGCGGCAAGGTCGTTGGCGGGCGACCCGTCCCCCACCGCGCGGAGCAGCACGACCAGGGCCACGGTCACCAGCACGAGCATGACCAGACCGACGACGAGCACGGGGCCCGCACTGTGCGCCTTGGATCGGCGCGGCTCGCGAGGAGGAGCGGCGGCATCGGCCATGTCGCGAGTGTAGCGGGGCTGCGTCAGCGGGCATCGGCCGGCCCTACCCCGTGATCGCCTTCAGCCCATTGCTCGCCGACAGCCCGTGGCTCGCGCCCGGATCCTGGATCCAGTCCTGGAAGATCAGCTGCGTGCCCACAGGCAGCCCAGGCGGGAGCACGAAGGGCAGCGCGGCCTGGCCCGAGCCGTTCGTCGCCAGCGGCACGTAGAGCAGCGGCTGCGGGACGAGCGTGCCGCCCTTGAACGGCGCCTGGAGCACGCTGAGCCCGACGACCAGCGTCGTCGGCGCAGAAGGCTTGGCGCCGGTGAGCGCGAGCTGGTTGCCCGAGCCGCTCGTGAGCGGGCCCGTGCCCGTCAGCTTCGGCGTGCCGCCCGGCCCGGGCTTGGCGAAGCCGAGGTTCACCCACGGGCCCGGCGTGCCGAACTGCAGGTGATCGACCTCGAGGCCGCCGCCCAACGAGGTGACCTTGATCGAGCCGATGCCGCCCGCGAAGGTCACGCCGAAGAAGCGGTCCTCGGCGGTGG
>DASUFI010000277.1:0-2553 GCA_036274635.1 Planctomycetota bacterium | reverse complement strand
GCGCAGCTCCTCGGCGGCGAGACCGACGTGTTCGTGCCGCTCGGCTTCCAGTACGACGTCCCCAGCCCCACGCTGAAGGGGCTCTACGCCTACCCGCGTTTCAGCGCCGGCTACGCCTACTCGACGCGCGAGGGCGCCAGGCACGCGGCGGTCGCCATTCCCGAGCTGGGCGTGAAGTACGTCTTCGGCGGCCGCTTCAACCTCGGCCTCGAGCCCTTCAGCCTGCCCATCGCCTTCGGCGCCGGCGCGACGCGCGTCCACTACCGCGCGCACCTCGTGCTCGGCTTCAATTTCTGAGTCCTCCATGCGCCTTCGGCACACCCTGATGAAGGAAACGGTGGCAGACTCGGAGCGCTGCCGCCGGCACGGAGGTCGCGCCTTCCTTGGTGCCGGGAGCCCGTTTCTGAGTCTGACCGGAGGCCTGACGAGCACCCTGAATTGTCGCCATGGGCTCGCCCCGCGAGGGGAGGGCCCGGGAGCACGTTTCGTAGATTCCGACGACAAGGGCCTCACGCCGGCGGCGGCACCTGGAGGTGACCGATGAAGGTGCTTCATGCCCGGTGTGTCGGCGTCGACGTTCACAAGGATCTTGTGGTGGCGTGCGCCCGGCTACAGAGCGGCGCCAAGGTGCAGCGCGAGCAGCGCCGATTCGACACGACGACCAAGGGGCTGCTGGCTCTGCTGGCGTGGCTCGACGAGCTGCAGTGCACGCACGTGGCGATGGAGGCGACCGGTGTGTACTGGAAGCCGGTCTGGCATGTGCTCGAAGGCCACGTGGAGCTGGTGCTGGCCAACGCCGCCCACATTCGCAACGTCCCCGGCCGCAAGAGCGACACCAACGACGCGGCGTGGATCGCAAACCTGCTGGCGCACGGGCTCATCACCGCCAGCATGATCCCGCCGACGCCAATCCAGGAACTGCGCGACCTGACACGGACGCGCAAGCAGCTGGTGCGCGAGGCCGGCCAGCACATCCAGCGTGTGCAGCGCGTGCTGGAAGACGCCAACGTCAAGCTGTCTTCAGTCATCTCGGATGTGCTGGGTGTCAGCGGTCGGCGAATCCTCGAGGCCATCATCTCGGGCAAGGACGACCCGGAGGAGCTCGCTGCTCTGGGCAGCGAGCGGCTGCAGTGCTCGCCCGAGCAGCTCCGCGAGGCCCTGCGAGGCCGGGTGACGGCACATCACCGGTTTTTGCTACGCCAGCACCTCGACACCATCGATCATCTGCAGGGCACCGTGGCTCAGTTCGACGCTGAGATCGCGAGGCGGCTCGAGCCCTTTCGCTCCCAGTACGAGCAGCTGATGACGATCCCCGGCGTCCGCGGGACCGCAGCCGCGTCGCTCATCGCCGAAATCGGTGTCGACATGAGCTGCTTTCCGAGCGCGGCGCACCTGGTGTCCTGGGCGGGCTTGTGCCCTCGCATGGACGAGAGCGCCGGCAAACGCCATTCCACCCGGCTGCGCAAGGGGGCACCGTGGCTCAAGCCGGTACTCGTGCAGTGCGCCTGGGCTGCGACGCGCAAGAAGAGCACTTACGCAAAGTCGCAGTACCTTCGCCTCAAGGCCAGGCGCGGGCCGATGAAGGCCATCGTGGCGGTGGCCGCTTCGATCCTCGTCGCGGCCTACCACATCCTGCGCGATAGCGTGCCCTACCGCGACCTCGGTCCTGACCACTTCGTCAAACGCGACCGAAGCCGACTGGCTCAACGCTTCGCACAACGAATCCGTGAGCTTGGTTATGAAGTCACGATCCAGCAGGCGGCGTGAACGCCTCACCCCCCGTACCCCCGGGTGCGGAGTTTCTTCGTAGCTACTGGCGAAAGACGTCGAGCAGCACGAAGCCGCGCCCCTCGGGGCCGAGCCCCTCGACGTTGAAGAGCTCGAGCACGACCTCGCCGCTCCTGAGCTGCCAGCGCACGTCGGCGCGGGCGTAGTCGTCCGGCGAGAGGCGCGGGAAGGCAAGGAGCTCGCGCCAGCGCGTGCCGTCGGGGCTGGAGAAGACGTGGGCGGCGAGGTCGTCGGGGTCGTAGACGTCGCCGTCGGTCTCGCGGGTGACGCCGAGGAGGAAGCCGCCCTGGCCGAGGGCGCTCTGCGGGCCGACCTCGAGGATGGAGTAGCTCGGGCCGGGCAGATCGAGGAGCGCCTGCCGCGTGCCGTCGAGGGCGGTGGCAAGGATGCGCGGGTAGGCGGGCGCGTAGAGCCCGTCGGTCCCGTAGAGCAGCCCGCGGTCGGTCATGACCGCGTCCACGACCACACCATCGAAGCCCTCCACGAACGAGCTCCAGCTGTGGCCGCCGTCCTGCGAGCGCATGATGCCACCCGTGGGATCGCCGAGCAGGCAGTAGAGCGCGCCGCGCGCCGGGTCGGCGAGGAGCGCGTGGGCGTGGCGGCGGCCGCCGAAGGTGTAGCGCACGCTCCAGCTCGCGCCGCGGTCGGTGCTGGCCCAGAGGCGGATGGGCGAGAGCTGTGCGAAGGTCTGGTACTCGGCGAGAAAGACGGTGCCGCCGAGCTCGCGGATGTTGTGGGGCTGCAGGAGCTCGAAGTTGCCGAGGT
>DASUFI010000276.1:0-4162 GCA_036274635.1 Planctomycetota bacterium | reverse complement strand
TCGCGGGCGCGCTGTCCGCCACGGCCGCCGCGCAGTACCCGCAGCAGCTGGTGGACTTCGGCTCGGGCATCGTCACGACCGGCGACGAGACCGGCTACTCGGTGGCCATCCTCGGCGACGTGAACGGCGACGGCACTGACGAGATGGTCATCGGCGCCCCGTACGACGACGACAACGGCACGGACAGCGGCACGGTCTACGTCGTGAACGGCTATCCGGGCACGATCCTGTACGAGAAGCACGGCAGCAGCGCGGGCAACCACTTCGGCTGGGCCGTGGCCAACATCGGCGACACCGACAACGACGGCGTGGACGACTTCGTCGTGGGCTCGCCCGGAACCGACTTCAACGGCACGGACACCGGCGGCATCACGGCCTACTCCGGCAAGAGCGGCGTGAGCCTGGGCTCGCAGCTCGGCCCCAAGCCGGGCAGCCAGTTCGGCTACGTCGTCGCCGGCGGCGGCGACATCAACGGCGACGGCAAGGGCGACTTCCTCGTGGGCGCGCCGTACTGGGACACGTCGGCCTCCACCGAGAACAAGGGCTGGGTCGGCGTCTACTCGGGCGCGGCCATCAACCAGATCAAGTTCTTCAACGGCGTCAACCTCACCGCCAGGATGGGCAGCGCGCTGGCCATCGTGGGCGACCTGGACCGCGACGGCCACGCCGACTACGCCATCGGCTCGCCCGGCTACGACTACACCATCGCCTCGACGACGTACACGGACGCCGGACTCGTCGCCACGTACTCCGGCATCGACCACTCGTCGATCTGGAGCCAGCGCGGCGGGGCCGGCGATCTCCTCGGCACGAGCCTGGCTGGCGTGGGCGACACGGATCACGATGGCCAGCTCGAGTTGCTCGCCGGCGCGCCGGGCTGGAAGTCCGGCCGGGGCAAAGCCCTGCTGTTCCAGGGGCCCTTCGGCACCTCGACGCACCAGTTCCTCGGCAACAACTACACTTCCGCGGACGCCTTCGGCACCACGGTGGGCGCGCTGGGCGACGTGAACCACGACGGGTACGTCGACGTGCTCGTCGGCGCGCCGCTGGAGGACTTCACGGTCGGCCTCGGCGGCTACGTGGAGGCGTTCTCGGGCAAGACCTACGCCCCGTACACGGTGGTCGCCAGCCCGAACGGCGGCGACAGCCTGGGCAGCGCGGTCTCGCAGAACGCCGGCGACCTCTCGGGCGACGACTGGACCGACGTGCTGGTCGGCTGGCCGTACAACGACTTCGCCGGCACCAGCTGCGGCCTCGCACGCTCGTACACGCTGACCTACTCGCAGCCCAACCTGAACTTCCAGGGCCCGGGCATCTCGTCGCTGGGCATGTACGGCACGCAGCTCTTCCCTGGCGGCATCGCGGACATGGCCCTGTGGTACAGCAAGCCCAACAGCCCGGCCTTCCTGGTCTCGTCGGCGGTGGAGCTCATCGCGCCGTTCAAGGACGGCACGCTGGTGCCCAACCCGAGCCTCGCGCTCATCGTGCCCTTCGTGACCGACGCGCAGGGCAAGGTGAAGCTCACGGACATCCCGGGCGGCGGCGGCCCGCTGATCGTCTTCATGCAGTTCCTGATCCAGGACGGCAACCAGCCCAAGGGCTGGCAGATCTCGAATGCGATCGCGGCGGAGTTCCTGCCGTGATCGAGGGCTGAGCAACGGGCGGCCGGCGGTCGCGACCCCGCGATCGCCGGCCGCGTCGTTTCGGCGCAGGCGCCGGTCGCCGCTCGCGCGGATCAGTTCATCGACGCGCCGCCCACGGGCCGTCGCAGCGCGTAGCTCTCCACCACCGTCATGTCGCCCTGCGGGAAGTGCACCACCTGCTCGCGGCGCAGTGGGAGGCCGGTGGACTCGGAGACGTCGAGCGTCGTCTCGCCCACGGCCTGGCCCGCGTCCTGGATGGTGAAGGCGATGCGCCGCGTGGCGCGGCCGTCGATCTGGCCGTCGGGCAGCGAGCGGAAGCCGGTGGCCGCGGCGCCGGCGGGCGTGCCGTCGGCCACGTCGATCGGATGGCCCATCGAGAGCATGGCCAGGTTGTGCATGAGGCCCCGCACCATGAGGGCCTGCAGCACGCCGTCGTGCAGCGCCGCGGGCACCGGGCCGGCGAGCGTCGCGCCGGCCGCCGTGCCCGAGAACTGCGCGCCGTCCGAGGCCACGGCGATCGGCTGCGCCGTGCCGTTGAACGGCCCCTCGGCGCGCAGCTCGAGCACGTTGCCCTCGCGCAGCCGCAGCGTGCCGTCCTTGGTGCCCGTGTTCGCGCCGCTGGTCTCGATGTGGAAGCCCAGCTCCACCTCCGGGGCCGCGAGCAGGCGCTGCAGCACGTCGTGATAGAGGGCGGCCGGGTCCGCGGGCAGGGCCACCGGCGGCAGCCGCCGCCCGGACCACTCCAGCATCTGGGTTGCGAGTGACTCGGGGTAGCTGATGGTCACGTCCGCCAGCGCGCCGTCCGGGCCCCACACCGGCGACAGGCGCGGCATCACGAAGCCGGAGTAGCTCGGCACGCCCAGCGTCTCGTAGCGGCGCACGACCTCGTCGCGCAGCGCGGGATCGAAGTGCACGCCGTAGTCGTCGAAGAGCTTCTTCGCGCCCTCGCGGTCGCCGGTGCTCTTGATGCGCTGCACCAGCGCCAGCAGCCGGCCGGCCGCCTCGCGCCACGCCTCGGCGTCGGTCACGACGTAAAAGTGCTTGCCGTCGCGCTCGCGGGCTTCGATGGCGTGGCTGTTGGCGAGGATCCATCCGGCGATCATCTGCCGGTTGCGCATGTGGTCCTCCTCGATCTGATCGCCCTCGCGCACGCGCCGCAGCTGCAGCAGCAGGGCGTTGCGCGTGTAGGCCTCGTACATGGCACGCGCCGCCTCCTGCGGGTCGTCGACGAGCCCCAGCTCCTTCAGCTTCGGGTCCGCGATGAAGTAGAGGCCGACGAGGTCGGCGCGCCCCTCCTCCAGCGCGGAGAAGTACTCGCCGATCCACGTGGCAGGGTCGCCCTGGTGCTGGGCATCCTGCTGCCCGCTCGCATGCCCGATGACCTCGTGCATGTTGGTGAGCATGTCGGCGATGAGCGCGGACCACGTCGCGTTGCGCTCCCGCTCCGCCTCGTCCCAGCAGAACTCCTCGCGCACGCCGCCCACGCCCAGCGCGTCCCCGGCCGCCACGACGTTGGCCAGGCTCACCGACTTGCTGCCGTGCTCCTCGCGGATGCGCTGGTCGTTGGGCAGGTTGATGCCCACCGGCGTCACCGGCCCGCTGTCGCCCGTCTCGCAGACCACGTCGATGCTGCGCGCCGAGATGCCGCGCACCTGCGGCTTGCGGAACTCCGCCTCGTACGGCATGCGGTCCTCGAACCATTGCGCCGAGTCGGCCAGCCCCTTGATGAGCGCGGCCTTCTTCGGGTCCTCGTAGCTGACCAGCGCCTCCCAGCTGCCCTTCTTGCCGCGGGGGTCCACGTAGACCTCGACGAAGCCGTTGATCGTGTCCACGGCCGAGCGGTTGTCCGCAACCCACGCGATGTCATAGGCCTCGCGGTCCGCCACCTCGCCCGTGCGGTAGAAGCGGATCTGCTTCTCCAGCGCCGTGCGCGTCGGCGCCGGCGCGAAGGGCAGCGCGTCCTGCAGGCACGCGATGACCCGCTCCAGCTCCGCGGCATACAGCCCGGGAGCGATGCCGTCCGCCGCCGAGCCCGCGCGCCAGACCTGCTCCTGCAGCTTCCCGTCCGCGCCCTTGACCACGTTGCTGTTCAGCTCGTAGCGCTCCGTGAAGCCCTCGAGGTCCGCGAGCGTGACGCCCGGCCCGTAGAAGGTGCACGCCGACGCCTGCACGATGTCCTTGCCGCCCTCCGGGTTCTTGGCCGTGTCCATCGGCTCGAAGTCGGGGTCGAAGAGCCACGGTCGCAGCCGCGCAAGCAGCGCGTCCGGCGGCTCGGACAGGCGCGCGCCGTTCTTGACCGCCTGCGCCGTCGCCGCCGCCAGCGCCGCGGGCGTGCAGCGCAGCACGTTCTTGCGCGCGGTGATGGCGTTGTAGATGCCGGCGTTGACCCAGAACAGCGTGGTGTAGCGCTGCAGCTCGGCCAGCGTGGCCGGGTCGAAGCCGCCGTCGTGCGTCACCAGCTCCTCGAGCAGCTCGCGGATGGCCGGGCCCTCCGCGCACTTCTGCTGCAGGAAGATATC
>DASUFI010000275.1:0-3008 GCA_036274635.1 Planctomycetota bacterium | reverse complement strand
GGCAGAGCCTGCCCGTGCGCATCCAGATCGAGGCCAACCGTCGCTGCAACCTGGCCTGCCTGCACTGCGACATCCGGCACGGTCAGGACACGGTGCTCGACGGCGCGGCCATCGAGCGCCTGCTCGACGCGCTCGGGGGCGCGGCCATCGAGATCATGCCCTACGCGGGCGGGGAGCCCACGCTGGCGCCGCTGCACGAGCTGGCCCCGCGGTTGCGCCGGCACAACGCCTTCTTCAGCTTCACGACCAACGGCGTGTACACCACGCGCGAGTGGTTCGAGCCCATCGCCGACTGCACCGGCCGCATGACCATCTCGATCCACGGCTCCACGCGCGAGATCTTCGACCGCATCGTGCCCGGCGGCCACTTCGACACGATCGCGCGCAACATGCGCGACGCCGTCGCCGTGTGCGAGCGCAGCGGCACGCAGCTGCTCGCGGGCCTGGTCATCATGGAGCCGAACGTCGAGCGCCTCGCGGAGTGGTTCGAGTGGATCGCGGACCTCGGCTTCCGCCACGCGGGCCTGACGAACCTGTACCCCGGCACGAGCCGCCTGCCCGAGCTGGAGCCGCGGCGCAGCGGCGAGCAGCTGGCGGAGCTGATCGGTGCCGGCATGGAAGCGGCCCAGCGCCGCGGCGTGTACGTGGAGACCAATGTCCCGGAGGCCTACTACACGCGCTGGCCCGGCAACCGTCCGACGCGCGCCACGCGCTACGACGTCTTCGGCGACGTGAACGGCATCTGCTCGATGTTCCGCCCGGGCTTCTGCCCGCTGGTCGCGAACATGATCACCGTGGAGTGGGACGGCACCGTGCTGCCCTGCTGCCGGCAGCGCTACCCGCTCGGCAACCTCTATCGCGAAGACTTCGCCGCGCTGTGGAACGGCCCGCGCATGCGCCGCCTGCGCGAGACCTTCCTGCAGCGCCGCCTCTACAGCGGCTGCATCCAATGCCGCGAGTTCTTCTGCGACAGCGAGCATCCCAGCCAGCCGCCGGTGACGGACCTGCAGCGCGGCTTCACGGACGAGTTCCCGACCTGATCGCCGTCAGGGCTTCTCGACGATGTCCTGCTTCAGCGTGCCCACGATCTCGAACAGCTCCTTCGGCTCCGCGGCCGGCACCTTGAACTTGTCGAGCGTGGCCTGGAAGTCCTTGGCCATGGCCGCCCACTCGGCCTCGCTGATCATCAGGCCCTCGTGCGACTCCCTCATGCTCTTGCCCGTGTCGACCTGGGGCCCGCCGGTGGCGGCGCAGATCTGCTCGGTGATCGGGAAGTTCAGGCCCGGCAGGTGCTCGGCCGGCAGGTGCGCGGACGCTGGGCGCCGGCGACCTTGAGGCTGGACGTCATGGCAAGTCTCCCGTGGACCGAGGGGGCGTTCGGGGAGATACGCCGGCGGGGCCCGCGTGGATTTCTGTCGCTGCGGGTCTTGCCGCCGCCGACGCCTGCCTCGCCCGGAAACGGGCGCGGCCGGCGCGTCGCCGGGGGATCTCAGCTTCGCGCCGGCCGGTCGTGCGCGGCGCCGCGCGCCGCGAGGGCCCTCACTTCCGGCGCCGCGGCACCTTGGCGCCCTTGGCGCGGGCCTCGGACAGCCCGATGGCGATGGCCTGCTTGCGGCTGGTCACCTTGCCGCCCTTGCCGCCCTTGCCGCTGCGCAGCGTGCCGCGCTTGCGTCGCCGCATCGCGCTCTCGACGGTGCGCTGGGCCTTCGGCCCGTACTTCCTCTTGCTGCGTGCCTTCCTGCGCGTGGCCATGGTCACTCCTTGCGGGCTCGACCCGCGAGCGGGGCGCTAGCTGCCGTCCTCTCGACGGTCTCGTCGCCTCAGGGCGCCGCGCGTGTCGCGACACGCGTCGAGAGGCGCGCGCGGCTCAGCCGCCTCCAACCTCGATCTCGCCGCGCAGATACGGTGCGACGCGGCCGCCGATCGAGACGCGCTGGCCGCGCAGCTCGCACACCAGCTCTCCGCCGCGCGCGCTGACCTGCCGCGCCTGCAGCCGCGTGCGCTGCAGGCGCGCCGCCCAGAAGGGCGTGAGCGTGCAGTGCGAGGAGCCCGTGACCGGGTCCTCCGGCACGCCCTTGCGCGGCGCGAAGAAGCGCGAGACGAAGTCGCAGCCGCGGCTGGGCGCGGTGACGATGACCCCGAAGAGGTCCAGCGCCGCGAGCCGCGCCATGTCCGGCCGCAGCCCGAGCACGGTGGCCTCGCTGTCGAAGACCAGCAGCGCGTCGCGCGCCACGTGCGCCTCGCGCGGCACGGCCCCCAGCGCGCCGGCCAGGGCGGCCACCAGCGCCCGGTCCTCCAGCGGGCGCGGCGGCCGCGAGGGGAAGTCGAGGTGCAGCAGCTCGTCGGCGCGGAAGGGGCCGGCCGAGTCGCGCCGCACGCCGAGCGTCCCGCTCGCGCAGCCGAAGTGCGCGGATGCCCCCGACGCGAGCCCCTCGTGGAAGAGCACCCACGCGGCGGCCAGCGTCGCGTGCCCGCACAGGTCGACCTCGGTCGCGGGCGTGAACCAGCGCAGGGGCCACGGCGACTGCAGCGTGCCGCTGCCGGCGTCGAGGCGCACGTAGGCCGTCTCGGAAAGGTTGTTCTCGGCCGCGATGTCCTGCAGCAGGGTGTCCGGCAGCGGCGCGCGCAGCGGCACGATGGCGGCGGGGTTGCCGCGGAAGGGCTGGCTCGCGAAGGCATCCACCTGGAAGAGGGGCAGCTTCATGTCGGCGATCGTAGCAGCGCCCCAGGCCGGCGCTCGGCGATGCAATTGACTCGGGCCGCCGCGATCGGGACCTTCACGCTGCTGGATCGGGAGACCCGCCCTGAAGATCGTCATCCCCGGCGGAACTGGGCAGGTGGGCGTCGTGGTCGCGCGCGCCTGGCACGCGGAGGGCCACGAGGTCGTCGTCCTCGCGCGGCACGTCCGGCCGCAGCCGTGGCGCGTCGTCGCATGGGATCCCGCTCGGCCCGACGGCTGGGCCGCGGAGCTGGACGGCGCCGACGTCGTGCTCAACCTCGCCGGCCGC
>DASUFI010000274.1:0-28909 GCA_036274635.1 Planctomycetota bacterium | reverse complement strand
TCGCCGAGGTGGGCGTCAGCCCGCGCACCGTGCGCGCCGGCGACCTGAACGGCGACGGCATCCTCGACCTGGCGGTGTCGAACTGGGGCTCGGACACGGTGTCGGTGACGCTGGGCCTGGGCGACGGAGCGTTCGGCGCCGCGACCCAGTACCCCGTGCAATCGAACCCGCACTCCGTCGCCATCGGGGACTTCAGCGGCGACGGCGTGCCCGACCTCGCGGTGGTCAACGGAGAGGCCAGCAGCATGTCGGTGCTGCTGGGCCTCGGCGGCGGCACCTTCGGTCCCCAGACCGTCTACACCACGGGTGGCTACCCGCGCACGGTTATGGCGGCGGACCTGACCGGCGACGGCTTGCTCGACCTGGTCGTGGCCAACACCGGCGTCAGCTACCTCTCGCTCTTCAAGGGCCTCGGCGGCGGAGCCTTCGCTCCCAAGAGCGAGGTGCCGGCGGGTGCCGGAGGGTACTTCGTCGCGGTCTCCGATCTGAACGCCAACGGCATCCTCGATCTCGTCGCCGCGAACATCAGCGCGGACACGGTCTCCGTGATGCTCGGACAAGGCGGCGGCGTGTTCGCGCCGCCCCATGCCTTCGCCGTGGGCGCCAATCCACGCTCCATCGCGGCGGGCGATCTGAGCGGCGATGGCCTGCCGGACCTCGCGGTCGCGGACTTCGATTCGGACAGCGTCTCCGTGCTGTTGAGCGTCGGCGGGGGCCTGTTCGGCGCCGCGACGAACTACCCGACGAACTCCAGCCCGCGCTCCGTCGCGCTCGCGGACCTGAGCGGTGACGGACTCGTCGATCTGGCCGTCAGCAGCCACGACCTGCACACCGTGTCGGTGCGCCTCGGCGTCGGCGGCGGGCTGCTCGGCGCGCCGACGGACTACGGCGTCGGCGCGGGCCCCTACAACGTCCTGATCGCCGACCTGGATGCCGACGGCATCCTCGACCTGACCTCGGCGAACTCCAACTCGGACAGCCTCTCCATCCTGCGCGGGCTCGGCGGCGGCGGCTTCGAGTCCGCGCCGCAGTTCGCCGCGGGGCAGAACCCCCGGGGCATCGCGATCGGCGACATGAGCGACGACGGCGTCTGCGACGTCGTGGTTCCCAACTACGCGGCCGGCACCATCTCGGTGCTCGTCGGCCGGGGCGCCGGCGACCTTGACCCGCCGGCCGACTATGCGGTGGGGGCGGCCCCGCTGGCCGTCGCGCTGGGCGACCTGAGCGGCGACGGCGTGCCGGACGTGGCCGAGGTCGACTCGCTCCTCGGCACGGTCTCGGTGCTCATCAGCCAGAGCCAGGGCGTGCTCGGCGCGCCGGCGGACTACGCCGTGCAGCAGAATCCGACGGGCGTCGCGCTGGCCGACCTGGGCGTCGATGGCGAGCTGGACGTGATCGTCGCGAACTTCGACTCGAGCACGATCTCCGTGCGCTTCGGGCTCGGCAACGGCCTGCTGGGCGCGGCGGCGACGTACGGCGTGGGCACGAACCCCAGGGCCGTCGACACCGGCGACCTGAACGGCGACGGCCAGCCCGACGTGGCCGTGGCCAACTACACCTCGGGCACCGTCTCGGTGCTGAAGGGTCAGGGAGCGGGAGTGCTGGGCGGCAAGGTCGACTATCCCGTGGGTGCGGGCACGCTCCCGTACTCCATTGCCGTGGGCGACCTGAACGGAACGGGCGGGCCGGATGTCGCCGTGGCGGACTTCAAGGCTGGGGCGGTCTCCGTCCTGCCGGGCCTGGCGGGGGGCACGCTCGGGCCCGCGACGATGTACGGCGCGGGACACAAGCCCTCCTGCGTCGCTCTCGGCGACCTCAGCGGTGACGGGCTGCTCGACGTCGCGGTCGCGAACGTCAACTCGAACGTCGTCTCGGTGTTGCTGGGCCAGAGCGGGGGAGCCTTCGGCACGGCGACGAACTACGGGACGGGCGCGCGACCGTTCGGCGTCGCAACGGGCGACATGGACGGCGACGGCGACCTCGATTTCGTCGCGGCCAACGACCTGTCGGGCAGCGTGACCGTGTCGCTGAACCTGACGCAGCGCCCGAACCCGTGGACGGACCTGGGCTTCGGGCTTGCGGGCGTCCTGGGCGTGCCGGCGCTCGTCGGCAGCGGAACCCTGGAGACGGGCAGCGCGGGCCAGCTGGCGCTCGGCAACGCCGCGCCTCTCTCGCCGTCCCTGCTCCTCATCTCGCTCAGCAGCGCGCCGATCGGCGTCAAGTGCGGCACGCTGGCCGCCTTCCCCGCCGCGGCGCTGCTGCCGATCGTCACGGACGGGACAGGCGGCGCGACGCTGAGCTGGGACGCCTGGCCTGTCGGCCTGTCGGGGATGTCGCTCTACTTCCAGTCCATGATCTCGGATCCTGCCGCCGCGTGCGACGTGTCCTTCAGCAACGCGCTGCGGGCTGACGTGCCCTGACCGCCGGGCGCTGGCGCGGGGCGGGGCGACGCCTCAGTCCGCGCAGGAGAAGAGGTCGCGGAGCGCGTAGCGCTCGCCCGAGGCCCGCTGCAGCGCCCGGCGCACCTTGTCCTGCATGTCGGGCGTGAGCCAGCGGCCGCGCACCGCGCGGGCCACGCCGCGTGAGCGCTCACGGCTGCCGTCCAAGGCTGCGGGCGGGACGCAGGCCGAGATTGATGCCTTGAGAATCCGGCGCGTTGTGGTTGCGGCTCGTCGAGCGCGTCTGCCAGGCGATGCCGTTGAAGTCGCCGCCGCGGTAGATGCACGTGGCGCCGCTCGAGGGCGCGAGAGGATCGGTTCGCTTCTCCGCCGGGTAGGCGGCGTAGCCGTCCTGGCACCACTCGGACACGTTGCCGTGCACCTCGTGCAAGCCGTACGGATTGCCCGCCAGGCTCCCCACGGGCGCGTGCGCCGGCCAGCCGTCATCCTGATCAGGCCAGTCCTCGATATCGGCCCAGGCGGCGCCGGCGCGCCTGGCCGCCTGGTCCGCAACATTCACTCGTCCGCGCAGGCTCTCGCGCGCAGCGCCCGTCCACCACGGCGTCGCCGTTCCGCCGCGACAACCGAACTCCCATTGAGCTTCGCTCGGAAGCGCGAGCCCCAGCGAGCCCAGCAGCTGCATGCAGTCCGTCCATCTCACCTGCTCCACCGGATGCGACAGGTCGAACTGAGTGCTGAACCTGCTCGCGGGGCTGAAGGCGCTCGGATTGCGCCCGGCGATTCGAAGCCACTGCCCCTGTGTCATCTCGTACTTGGAGAGCATGTACGGGCTCAGGACCACCTCGTGCACGGGGGACTCGCTGTCCAGCGCTGACGGATCGTAGTTGGCCGCGGCCGCGTCGGTGTGCTGCGCGCCCATCCAGAACGTTCCGCCCGGGATCAGCACGAACACCAGGCCGGTGCCTTCGTTCACGATCAGCGTCCCGTCCGGGCCGCGCTGCGCGGGGTCACCGGTCTGCAGATCCGCGAACTCCCACAAGCCCGACTGCGGGTCGCGGCCGATGGGCAGCAGGCCGAGCTGCGGCGCCAGCACCAGGCCCGCGTACATCGGACATGGCACCGGGTCGCGCACCGACGCGATGGCCTCGGCCCAGCGCCGGCTGGCTTCGGGGCCGCTCACGCTCCTGTCCTCGATGCTGCGCGCGAAGTCGAGGCGCTTCTCGATGCCCCAGCCGTGCTCTTGCGAGATGCCCGACGAGTACAAGCCGCGCCGGGGATCCGCGAAGGCCTCGAGGCCCGCGACCAGCTTCGAGAGCAGGACGTGCCACCAGCGGTCCTGGCTGTCCGCGAAGGTCCACTCGCGGCGCGCCGACGCCTCCAGCTCCAGCTGCTCGACTTCGGCCGTGAGATCCGACCATTCCCTCTCGCGCGCGGGCTCCAGCTCACCGGACGGCGTCCTCCAGTTCGCGATCGACCTCTCGAGCGACCTGAGCGAGCCTTGGGCATTCCCTCGCTCCGTGCCGGGCGCCTCCTGCAGCGACTCGCGCTCCTGCGCCTGCGCTTCGTCGAAGCGGCCCACGCTGAAGAGCGCCCAGGCAAGCGTGTCGCGGCAGAGGTAGCGGTCCTCATCCGTCGCCGCGTCGAGCGCGCGGCGCGCGCACAGGAGCGCCTTCACTTCCCCGCCGAACGTCCGACGGTCGGGAACGATCAGCGTCCAGGCGACCGCGTTCCAGCCCTGCGCGTCGGCGGGCGCAGGCGACAGGACCTCGAGGCTGGCCTCGACCTCCGCCTCGCTCGGCCACGGTGACTTCCCGAGCAGGCGCGCCATCCACTCGACTCGCGAGCGCTTCTCCACCAGCTCCGCGGCGCGCGGGTACGAGGCACGCTCGGCGGCTCGCCCCTCGTCGCTCTGCGGCAGCGCGCGCTGCTCCAGCTCCGCGAGGTTCCGCTTGTGCTCGGCCAGGCCGGCTCGGCCCTTGACGCCCCTCGCTTCGTCGGCAGGCCGACCCGCGATGAGCGCGCGAGCGTCGCGCAGCCACTCCTCGTACGCGGGGATGTTCTCGGGATGTGCGGGCCAGAGCCGCTCGGCACGTGCGATCAGATCGTCGAGATCCTGGATCGCCGACAGCGACAGCAGGTCGTTCGCTCGCTCGGTCGCCAGGCGCTCCTGCTCCCGGGCTGTCATGGCGTTGCGGTCCGCGTCGCGCCGGGCCTCGGCCTCGGCCCTGGTCTTCTCGTCGGCGCGCCGGGCCTGCTGCCTGGCGTCGAGCGCGAAGGTCGTGGTGCCGATGGCGCCCGCAAGCAGGATCGCGACGGCCGCCACCAGCGACGCGGCCAGCGGCTTGTTCCGCTCGACCCACTTCTTCGTCTCGGCCCACGTGCCGGTCTCGTAGGCGGCGACGACGCGGTGCTCGACGTAGGCCGAGAAATCCGCCGCCAGCTCCGACACGTCGCGGTAGCGCTTCTTCCAGTCGCGCGCCATGGCCTTGTCGCAGATGGCCACGAGCTCGGCCGGCGTCCCCGGCGAGAGCTGCGCGATGGGTGTCGGCGGCCCCTGCTGCACCAGACTCCAGACCGCGTAGGCGCTGAGGCGCGCGCCGCTCGGCACGTAGGGCATGTGCCCCGCGAGCAGGTGGTAGAGCATCGCCCCCAGGGCATACACGTCCGAGTGCGGACCGACCTCGCTCATGCTGCCGGCGGCCTGCTCGGGCGGCATGTAGGCCGGCGTGCCGACCACGTCGCCGTCCATCGTGTAGAGCGGCGACTCGGCCGTCTCCCCGCGGTGCCTGTCCCGGTCGCTGCGCAGCACCGTGCTGCGCAAAGGCTGCTCCCGGACGCGAATGTCCTTGTGGTCCTGCTGGTCCAGGATCCGCGCCAGACCCCAGTCCATCACGTGCACTTCGCCGAACTTGCCCACCATGATGTTGCCGGGCTTCAGGTCCCGGTGGATGACGCCCTTGTCGTGGGCGTACGCCATCGCCTCGCAGACCTTGAGCAGGACGCCCAGCGCGCGCGTCTCCGTCCAGCCCTCCTTGCCGTCCTTGACGAGATCGAAGATCTCCTTCAGGGAGCGGCCCTTCACGAGCTTCATCGTGAAGTACAGGCGACCCTCGGGATCGAGACCCAGCTCGTGCACGGGAACGATGCCGGGGTGATCGAGCTGGCCTGTCACCTGCGCCTCTTCGACGAAGCGCGCGATCCTCGAGGCGTCGACCGGCGGCGTCGCACCGCTGGTGGGCGCCTCCGCCCTCCCCAGGATCACTTTCATCGCGAGGTGGCGACGCAGATCCCTGTCCCAGATCTTGAGGATCAGGCCCATGCCGCCGCGAGCGACCTCGCCGCGGATCCGGTAGCGGCCGAAGCCCGAGCCGTGGGCCGAGAGCTGGGCGATCAACAGGGACGCGAAGTCC
Source organism: Planctomycetota bacterium (assembly GCA_036274635.1). Taxonomy (GTDB): domain Bacteria; phylum Planctomycetota; class B15-G4; order B15-G4; family B15-G4; genus DASUFI01. Next base: position 23,100 of record DASUFI010000274.1, on the reverse strand, counting down.
ACCGGAGCCTGGCCCTTGCCCTGCTCGCGCGCCGGGGCCTCGGGCTCTCCGAAGCGGCTCCCGATCGGCTCCGGCAGCGACAGGGAAGGATCGGCGGAATCACTCGCGGCCGCGAGACGCTTCCAGGTCGCCTCGAGCTCCGTCAGCTCGGCCGCGAGCTGCGGATGCCCCCGCAGGAGCTCGTCGAACTCGAGCAGCTCCCCCCTCTCGCGGCGCGAAAGCCAGCCCGCGAAGATCTCGATGGCGTCCCCGCCGGGGCCCGGTTCAGGAGCAGCCATCTCGACCGCTCTCCCGATCGGCGAGGTGTCTGGAGTAGATCGCCGACCCCTTCCGGAAGCGACGCCAGGCCATCGAAACTCCGATTCCCAGGCGCTCCGCGATCACCTCCATGGTCAGGTCCTCGAAGAGGTGCATGCGCACGACCGGCTCGAGCTCCGGAGGCAGCGCCGCGAGCGCCGCTTGCATGGCGGCTGCCCTCTCGGCGTGCATGAGGATTCGGCTGGGAGTGACCGAATCGGGCGGGAGCAGCCTGGAGAGGGCGCTCGACAGCCCGCTCTCGAGCTCGGAGAAGCGGAGGGCCGCGCGGCCGGCGCCGCGCTTCTCCGTCTTCATGCTGCGCGCGGCATCGCGTATGCGGTTCCGGGCGATCTCGAAGATCCACGCGCGGAAGGCCACGCTGCCTCGCCACTGGTACTCGTCGCGAGCGCCCCAGGCCTGGGCGAGCGTCTCCTGCCAGATGTCCTCGGCGGAGCAGTGCGCCCGCAGGCTCTTGCTCATCGAGGACGCGATCACGACCAGGATCGCCGCGGGCCTGATCTCCTCGATGAGCTGGTCCCAGCGGGACGGATCGGTGTGGGGCGAGAGATCGTCTTCTGGTCTCATATCACCCGGTCGCGGGGAGCTCACGTGGCTGCTCCAGCGGAAGCCATCGTAGCGGCAAGCGGGAAAGGCGGCCGGGTCGAAGGTCCACGGCCAGCCCCCAGCCAGCGTCCCGGGCGCGATCCGGGTCCCTGGCCGGAAAAAACCGGCTTGCCCGACAGTTGGGCCCGCCCACCGCGCTTGGAGGAAAGGATCGCCAACGAATCCTCGCCGGCGAATCGATCGCCGGCCAACCTCAGCGTGAAGGAATGCCCTGATGAACCATCGTTTTCTCGCTCGTGTCTTTCCGCCCCTGACGGCGTGCGCGGGGTTGGCCCTGCTGGGCTTCGCCCTGGCCGCTGGTGGGGTCGCCTCCAAGAAGCCTGGAATCTTCGCCCCCGGCGCCCATCCCTACGGGCACACCTACGCGGAGTGGTCTGCGAAGTACTGGCAGTGGGGCATGGGGCTGCCCCTGGAAGGGCATCCCTTCCTGGACACCCCGGACTTCGACGTCACCGAGGGCCAGAGTGGCAAGGTCTGGTTCCTGTCGTCGGTCTTCGGCATCGTCGAGCGCACCTGCACGATTCCGGCCGACACGGCCCTGTTCGTCGGCATGCTCAACGTGGAGACCTCCAGCCTGGAGGGCGTGCCCACGGAGGCGGAGCAGGAAGCCACGTCGATCTTCTTCGCCGACCACATCCTGGATCTCGCCTGCACGCTGGACGGCGTGCCCGTCACGAACCTGGACGCGTTCCGATTCCTGTCGCCGCAGTTCAGCTTCACGGCTCCGAGCCCCTGGATCTTCGGCGAGACCGGAGGAGCTGGCACCTCCGTGGCTGACGGGTACTACGTCTTCCTGAAGCCACTGTCTGCCGGAGAGCACGAGCTCCACATCGAGGGCGCGTTCCACTTCGCCGTCGCGGAAGGCGATCCCTTCGACTTCGATGACTCGATCGACATGACTTACCACCTCATCCAGCTGGACGGCTGAGGGCAAGCGAGCAACCGCATCCCCGCGCCGGCTCCTTTCCGGCGCGGGGATGTCGCTTGCGTGAAGTGGTCCCCGGGGCTCGCTCTCTCGTGCGGGGTGGCGACGGGTCTGTGTCGGGGGTGACTCTGGTTCAGAGCGGCGTGGAGATGCAGGCGGCGAAGGTGGAGTGAGCCTCAGCCGCAGCTCGTGGATGCCGGCACCCGCCCCCGGCCCTTCCCCGCCTGTGGCGAACGTCCTCCCCCCATCCCCACCCTTCCCCCCGCAGTAGTCAGTCCCGCCAGCATCGCGTACCATGCCCGCCCTGCTCTGGCCTTGCCCCAGCCACTCACTCGGCATGGCGTCAGCGGCCCGCGGGCCAGAGCGGCCAGCCCAAAGCTGCGCCTTCAGTGTGGCCCATCTGCCTGTCCCCAGCCCTGTACCGCGGAGAATGCCCGATGTTCACGTTCAAGCGAGGTCGCGTGCTCCTGCTCTCGAGCCTGGCCTCCACGGTTCTGCTCTGCTCGAGCGCGTCAGCGCAGTTCGACGTCAAGTGGGTCACGTTCAAGGATTCGCCGACGAAGCTCGGCGTGCTGCCGACGGCCATCTCGGACACCAGCACCGAGGTCGACTTCGCCACGGGCGACCTGAACAACGACGGCTGGCAGGACGTGGTCGCGGTGCGCAAGCAGCAGACGTCGACGACGGGCAAGCGCACGAACATGCTGCTGATCAACAACCACGGCAAGCTCGAGGACAAGACCGCGCAGTGGGCCACCGCGGCGGACGTGGCGGGCGACTTGGGCTTCCTGACGCCGGTGAACAACCGCGACGCCAAGATCATCGACGTCAACAATGACGGCTGGGCCGACGTGGTCACCTGCACCACGCTCAGCGACGGCGATCCCAAGGTCATCAGCCACCCGCGCGTGTACATGAACCTCGGCGACGACGGCACGGGCCAGTGGCTCGGCCTGCGCTTCGAGAACGCGCGCTTCCCGCAGCTGCTCACCATCCCCGGCGGGCTCGCGGTCGCGCCGCGCTTCTGCGAGGTGGCGGCCGGCGACGTGAGCGGCGACGGCTTCGCCGACCTCTACTTCAGCGACTACGACGGAACGGAGACTGGCATCCCCGAGGCGGGCGGCGAGGACCTCAACGACCGGCTGCTCTTCAACGATGGCAACGGCTTCTTCGTGGACACGGGCGTCAGCGCCTGCTCGGCCTCGGAGCTCAACTCGGCCTTCGGCGTCAAGGCCGAGATCCTCGACCTGAACGGCGACGCGCGCAACGACATCGTCAAGCTCTCGACGCTGGGCGGCACCGGCACGAACGCCATGTACAACCAGCCGCTCGGCTCGTTCAGCGCGCTGGGCCTGAACCATCTCGGCAGCGGCTCGCCCTACGGCTTCGACATGGGCAGCCTCAACGGGGACGGCCTGCCGGACGTGGCCGGCGCCGACGATGGGTTGGACGTCTACCAGCTCTCGACCGGCTTCGATGCGCTGAACAGGCTCACCTGGGGCCCGGTGAAGACCTACCAGTTCGCGTCCGGCGGCGACGACGGCTTCGGCCACAACGTCTACATCCGCGACCTGAACGCCGACGGCTGGGGCGACGTGATGATCTCCAGCGTCGACGTGGACGTCTCGGGCTGCGGAGGCCGCTGGCACATCTATCACAACCTCGGCGGCGTGGTCGGCGGCGACGTGACCCTGAAGGAAGAGATGCAGTCGGGGGGCAGCACCGGCTGGAAGGGTGCGGTCGGAATCACCGCCACGGATCTGGCCGCCGGCTACGACGCGGCCTACGCCGACTTCGACCACGACAACGACCTCGACATGATCGTGTCCGGCTGCGGCGGCGCGAAGTACTTCCAGAACCAGACCGCGCCGGCGACCTGCCAGGAGGACCTCGGCTTCGCGGGCCCGGGCACGACCGCGCTCTCGATCTGCGGCGAGGACCTCACGCAGACCGCGAGCACCGCGACGCTGAGCGTCACGGGCGCGGCCCCCAGCTCGCCGATGTTCATCGCCCTGGGCCTGGTCAACAACCCGACGCCCCTCAAGGGCGGCACCCTCGTGCCCGTGCCCCTGCTGCTCCTGCTCGGCGGCTTCAACACGACGGCCTCGGGCACATTTGACATGCCGGTCGCCGGCGGCTCGGCCACCCCCGGCACGATCTACATCCAGGTCGTCGTGAAGCACGGCACGACCCTGGAGTTCAGCAATGCGCTGGCGCTGAACATCGGGCTGTAGTCGGTCGCATCCGGGCGGACCGGTTGCGGACCGCCACCTCATCGGCCAGGCCTGCGAACTCGACAGGGCCGAGCTCCTCGGGCGCAACGCGCTCGGGGGGCTCGGCCCTCAGTGCATCATGCGCACCGCCCGCACGGGCGCCGTCCCCTCGATCACCATCGCGCGCTCCGCTGCCTCGCACTCGAACCCCACCCCGGGGCCGCGCCGGCGGCTACGGGACGTCCGCCCTCAGCGCGTTGCTCAAGGCCACCCCGTGCACCGCGCCCGCGTCCTGGATCGCGAACTGCAGGTGCACGCCGAACCCCGACGCCCCCGCCGGCCACTCGGCCACGCCGATCTGCAGCTTGCCGGCCGCGCTCGTGGACATCGGCAGCGTCGCCACAGGCGGCAGCGGCACCAGCGTGCCGCCCTTGAACGGCGCCGGCGTGCTCGAGAGCGCGACGAACAGCAGCGCCAGGGCCGAGGGTGCCGCGCCCGCGAGCGACAGCGACATCGGCAAGCCCGGCACGAGCAGGCCTTCTCCGCTCAGCTTCGGCGCGCCCGAGGCGCCCGGCAGCGGGGACCCGAGGTCCGTCCACACCGGCGGCGAGACCCACATGAGCGCGTCGTAGTGCCCCGCCGCCGTGTTGAAGGCGTAGCCCACGACGTAGGTGCTGTTGCCGAAGTGCCAGATGTCGTGCGCCTCCGACAGCGAATACTCGGGCGCGAGCAGCGCATCGAGGTCGACCCACGAAGCGGCGGTACCGCTCCAGAGGCTCGCACGCTGGCCGCCGGTGGGCATCAGGACCCAGCCCACTTGCTGGTCGCCATGCACGCCCAGCGCGAGCGAGCCGGCTGCGCCGGCAGGGTGCAGGTCCACCAGCGACTGCTTCGTGCCCTTCCACAGGTGCGCGTGCTGGACGAGCGGATAGGAGGCCCAGCCCACCTGCTGGCCGCCCTGCACCGCGAGCGCTCGCGACGCGAGGGCCGAGCTGGGATGGAAGTCTTTCCACGAGGCCGCTGTGCCCGCCCACATCGAGGCGTGCGTGTTGCCATTCACCTGCGCGATCCCCACCTGCTGCACGCCGTCGGTGTCGTAAGCCCAGGACCAATCGGCTGCTGCAGGATGCAGGTCCAGCCACGAGGCCGCCGTGCCGCTCCACACTCCCGCGCGCGGCTCGGTCGGGGTGTATGACACGCCGGCCTGCTGCGAGCCGAAGCTGCCAGTCGCTTCCCCGAACATCCCCGGCGGACTCAGGTCGATCCAGGAAGCCGCGGTCCCGCTCCACAGCATCGCGTGGCGCACGGGAGACCCGGGGGTCGGCGGGTCGAAGCAGCAGGCCCAGCCAGCCTGCTGCCCGCCGGCCACGCAGGTCGCCGTCGACTGCGTCGCGCCGGGCGGGTGCAGGTCGACCCATGACCCGGCGGTGCCGCTCCAGACGGCGGCGTGCTGGAGGAAGGTGCCGGATTCGCGCGTGTAGCCGGCCTGGTGGCCGTCCTGGATGCACAGGGCATAGGAGTCGAAGGGGCCGTCGGGGTGGAGATTGATCACGGCCCATTGGGCGGTGAGGGCCGGGGCCGCGGCGGCGAGGAGCAGGGTGGCGGCGAGCAACGGGCGCACAGACGCTGAACACCTTGGCAGCACGTGGGTCCTCACGTTGGGTCGCCCCGGCCCTTTCCGTCGCGGAGCAGCCTCGCTGAGTTGCGCGAAACCGTCAACGGCCTTCCCGCTATCATGGCGAACCCCCTGAGGCTGGACGCGTGCAGAATGGCCGCGCGGGTTGCCGGCGTCTCCCCTGGAGCTGGGTTGGCCATGAAGATCTGGATCGCAGGCCTCGCTCTGCTCGCACTCGCCACGCCCGTCCGCGCCGACGACAAGCCGACCATCTACAACCACGCCGCGGTGCCGGCGAACGACCTCGACAAGAAGCTCACTGCGGCGCTGGCTGCGCGGTTCACGGTCGTGGATGTCGCCGAGGGTGATGTCTACGCGGCGCCCAAGGTTCTCGCGGGCAGCCTTCCGTCGGCCGCAAGGTCCGAGACGGGCGAAGCCTTGCACGGCTATGTGCTCGTCGCGTACGTCGTCAGCGTCGACGGGTTGGCGTCGGATCCCATCATCGTCGAGAGCACGGATCCGCGGCTCGACCGATTCGCGCTCGAGGCGATGCGCGCGTGGCGCTTCACGCCCGGTTCGGTCAACGGCAAGGTCGTTCCGACGGCCTCCGGCCAGGAGTTCGACTTCCTCTCCGACGTGTCGCGCCCACGGAGTTCGTGACGCAGCTGCTCGAGCCGACCGGCGGCAAGATCGAGCGCCCGAAGGACTGGTTCTACACCGAGGGCCGCGACGCGCACTCCTTCACCTGGATCCTGTCGCGCGAGCGGCCCGCGCACGGCTACGAGACCGGCATGCGCATCCAGCCTCTCGTCGGCGTGAAGAAGGCCACGGGCAAGACCGGCCGGCAGTTCCAGCTCGACTTCATCGCGGACAAGAAGAAGGACCCGGCCGTCCGGGTTCTGAGCACCTGCGATGAGCGCGAGCAGCAACTCTTCACCCGCGTGTGCCTCGAGACCGAGGAGGGCGACGACCACATCCTCTACTCGTTGTTCTGGGGCTCGAACGAGATGGACATGGCGGTCGTGACGATCGCCGGGACGCGGAAGGATCTCTGGGAGACCTATGCGCCGACCTTCGACCGCATGGGGGCCTTCGAGCTGATCGACATGAAGCGCTTCGAGAAGTGAGCTGAGGCGGCGGGCAAGACCGGCCTGGATCGGGGCTGTTTCCGGGATTGTCGCCTATCTCGTCATTTATCATGATATATGACGATCATGGCGACGCCCAGCGCCACCGCCGTCCCGCGCCTTCCCGACCTCGCGGCTTGGACGGCGAAGAAGTCGTGCTTCCTGTTCGGCCCCCGCCAGACGGGCAAGACCTTCCTGATCCGCAGCACCCTCCCGGAAGTGCGGGTCTACGACCTGCTCGACTCGGCCGTCTGGCTTGCGCTCAGCCAGCACCCGGGACGGCTGGCCGAGGAGCTGACGTCCCGCGACAAGCTCGTCGTCATCGACGAGGTCCAGCGCATGCCCCTCCTGCTCAACGAGGTGCACCGTCTCATCGAGGAGCGGGGCACGCGCTTCCTGCTCACCGGGTCGAGCGCGCGCTCGCTGCGGCGCGGCGGCGTGAACCTGCTCGGCGGCCGGGCGCGCGTCCACCACCTCCACCCGCTCTCGTGCCGCGAGCTGGGCGAGCGCTTCGACCTGAACCGCGCCATCGAGCGCGGGCTGCTGGCCTCGATCTACTTCTCCGACGACCCGCGGGCGGACCTCGACGCCTATGCAGGCACCTACCTCCAGCAGGAGATCGTGGCCGAAGGGGCCACGCGCAATGCCGCGGCCTTCAGCCGCTTCCTGCGCGTGGCGGCGCTCTGCAACGCGACGATGATCAACTTCACGTCGATTGCCAGCGACGCCCAGGTGCCGCGCACGACGGTGTACGAGTACTTCGAGATCCTGAAGGACACGCTGCTCATCCACGAGGTCCCCGCGTGGCAGGCGTCGCGCAAGCGCAAGCCGCTGGTCACGTCGAAGTTCTACTTCTTCGACGTGGGCGTGGTGTCCGCGCTGCAGGGCAGGCTCGTGAAGCCGGGAACGCCCGAGTTCGGGCCGGCCTTCGAGACGTGGATCCTGCACGAGCTGCTCGCGTGGCGCGACTACGCCTCGGGTGAGACCGTGAGCTACTGGAAGTCGACGTCGGGGTTCGAGGTGGACTTCGTGATCGGGGACCACACGGCGGTGGAGGTGAAGGCGAAGGGCGCCGTGAGCGCAGCGGACTTGCGGTCGCTGCGGGCGATCAAGGAGGAGAGGAAGCTGAAGCGGTACGTGTGCGTGGCCCTGGAGAAGCGGAGGCGGGAGATCGAGGGGGTGAGCGTGGTGCCGTGGAGGGAGTTCGTGGATGGGTTGTGGCGTGGGGAGTTCGGGGACTGAGCGACCGCAGCGGCCCGAGGTGCTGCCGCCGTCCGGGGGGCACGAGCCGCCGGCTGAGCACCGGAGCGCAGCGCCGGCGCCGCTGGCCCTGCCCCTCGCTCGCCGTTGCTTGGATCGCTAAGCTCTCCGCAATTTGCTCCAGCCCGCGGGCAGCACTCGGGCGGTGCGAAGGACGCGCCGGGCCGACGCCCGCCGCCTGACGCACCCCGCAACGCCGGAGTCCTTGCCAGTGCCCCGCCGCACCGACATCGAAAAAGTCCTGATCATCGGCGCCGGCCCCATCGTCATCGGCCAGGCCTGCGAGTTCGACTACTCCGGCTCCCAGGCCTGCAAGGCGCTGCGCGAGGACGGCTACAAGGTCATCCTCGTCAACAGCAACCCCGCGACGATCATGACCGACCCGGCCTTCGCGGACCGGACCTACATCGAGCCCATCACGCTCGAGGTGCTGGAGAAGGTCATCGCCGCCGAGCGGCCCGACGTCGTGCTGCCGACGCTGGGCGGCCAGACCGCCCTGAACATGGCCATCGCCCTGCACGACGCGGGCATCCTCGAGAAGTACGGCGTGGAGATGATCGGGGCGACGGCCGAGGTCATCCGCAAGGCCGAGGACCGCGAGCTGTTCAAGCAGGCCATGATGAAGGTGGGGGCGAAGGTGCCGCCGAGCGGCATCGCCTACACCATGGACCAGGCGCGGGACGTCGCGAAGGCCATCGGGCTGCCGGTGGTCATCCGGCCCAGCTTCACGCTCGGGGGCACGGGCGGCGGCATCGCCTACAACCCCGAGGAGTTCGAGCGCATCGTCGCGCGGGGCCTCGAGCTGTCGCTCAACTCCGAGGTGCTGATCGAGAAGAGCGTCGCCGGCTGGAAGGAGTTCGAGCTGGAGGTGATGCGCGACCGCAAGGACAACGTGGTCATCGTGTGCTCGATCGAGAACCTCGATCCGATGGGCATCCACACCGGCGACAGCATCACGGTGGCGCCGCAGCAGACGCTGACGGACCGCGAGTACCAGGAGATGCGCGACGAGGCCATCAAGATCATCCGCGAGATCGGCGTCGAGACGGGCGGCAGCAACATCCAGTTCGCGACGGACCCGGCGACGGGCGACCGCATCGTCATCGAGGTGAACCCGCGCGTGAGCCGGTCCAGCGCGCTGGCGTCCAAGGCCACCGGCTTCCCCATCGCCAAGATGGCCGCCAAGCTGGCCGTGGGCTACAGCCTCGACGAGATCCCCAACGACATCACCAAGAAGACGCCGGCCTGCTTCGAGCCGACGATCGACTACGTGGTCGTGAAGGTGCCGCGCTTCGCCTTCGAGAAGTTCCCGGACGCGGACGCCACGCTGGGCACGCAGATGAAGGCCGTGGGCGAGACCATGGCCATCGGCCGCACCTTCAAGGAGGCGCTGCAGAAGGCGCTGCGCGGCCTCGAGACCGGCTGGCCCGGCCTCGGCCTGCGGCACCGCGACCTGTTCCTGCCGTCGGCGCCCAAGCGCAACCGGCCCTCGGTGCGCGAACTGCGGCGCAAGCTGGGCATGCCGCTGCACGACCGCCTGCAGACGGTGCGCCAGGCGCTGCGCAGCGGCATCCCGGTGGCCGACATCCACGAGCTCACGAAGATCGACCCGTGGTTCCTCGAGCACGTGCGCGGCATCGTCGAGGCCGAGGAGGGCATGGGCCGCTACGGCAGCTTCGAGGACGTGCCCGGCTCGTCGCTCACCGAGTGGAAGCGCATGGGCTTCTCGGACGACCAGATCGCGCGCTGGTACGGCACGGACCCCGCCCGCGTGCGCCGGCGCCGCGCGGAGCTGGGCCTGATGCCGGTCTTCAAGCGCATCGACACCTGCGGCGGCGAGTTCGAGTCCTTCACGCCGTACCTCTACTCCACCTACGAGTCCACGACCGAGGTCGTGGACACCGGCAAGCGCAAGATCATGGTGCTGGGCGGCGGCCCCAACCGCATCGGCCAGGGCATCGAGTTCGACTACTGCTGCGTGCAGGCCTGCTTCGAGCTCCGGCGCCGCGGCTTCGAGATCATCATGGTGAACAGCAACCCGGAGACGGTGTCCACCGACTTCGACACCTCCGACCAGCTGTTCTTCGAGCCGCTCACCGTGGAGGACGTGCTCCACGTGCACGCCACCCAGGGCATCGAGGGCGCCATCGTGCAGTTCGGCGGCCAGACGCCCCTGAACATCGCCGCGGGCCTCAAGCGCGCCGGCGTGCACATCCTGGGCACCTCGCCCGAGGCCATCGACCTCGTGGAGGACCGCGAGAAGTTCTCCGAGGTGCTGCGCAAGCTGGACATCCCCCAGCCCCGCAACGGCATGGCCTCCACGCAGGAGGAGGCCGAGGAGGTGGCCGCGCGCATCGGCTACCCCGTCGTGGTGCGCCCCAGCTACGTCCTCGGCGGCCGCGCGATGGAGATCGTCTGGGACCGCAAGAGCCTGCAGGGCTACATGGAGCGCGCCGTCGAGGTCTCGCCGGACCGCCCCATCCTCATCGACGAGTTCCTCGAGAACGCCATCGAGGTGGACGTGGACGCCGTCTGCGACGGCTCCCTGTGCGTCATCGGCGGCATCATGGAGCACGTCGAGCAGGCCGGCATCCACTCCGGCGACTCCACCTGCTCGCTGCCGCCGTGGAGCCTGCCCGCCGCCGTGCAGGAGATGCTGCGCCGCTACACCCACGCCCTGGCCTTCGAGGTCGGCGTCTGCGGCCTGATGAACATCCAGTACGCCATCAAGGACGGCAAGGTCTACGTCCTCGAGGTGAACCCGCGCGCCTCGCGCACCGTGCCCTTCGTCTCCAAGGCCATCGGCGTGAACCTCGCCGGCATCGCCGCGCGCGTCATGGCTGGCGAGACGCTGGCCTCCATCGGCTTCACCAAGGAGATCATCCCGCCCCACATCTCGGTCAAGGCGCCGGTCTTCCCCTTCAACAAGTTCCCCGGCACCGACATCATCCTCGGCCCCGAGATGAAGAGCACCGGCGAGGTCATGGGCATCGACGAGGACCTCGGCTGCGCCATGGGCAAGGCCTTCATGGGCGCCTCCCGCACCCTGCCCCTCGAGGGCCAGGTCTTCATCTCCGTGCAGGACCGCGACAAGCCCGCCGCCGTCGAGCTGGCGCGCCTGTTCCACGGCCTCGGCTTCAAGCTCCTCGCCACCGCCGGCACCGCCAAGCTCATCGAGAAGGCGGGCCTCCCCGTGCGCTCCATCCCCAAGCGCGGCGAAGGACGCCCGGACGTCACCGACACCATCTCCAGCGGCGAGGTGCAGCTGGTCATCAACACGCCCACCTCCGATCCGCTCACCCGCGAGGACGAGAAGGCGATTCGCACGGCGGCGCTGCTGCGGCGCGTGCCGACGCTGACCACCGTCTTCGGCGCGAAGATCATCGCCACGGCCATCGAGAGCATGCGCAAGCACGGCTTGCGCGTGCGGGCGATGCAGGACTTCCACGCGGCGATGGAGAAGGCGGCGGCGCGCTGAGGCGAGCGGCGTGGCGGCGGGCCGGGCGCCGCGAGAAGGATGGAGCTGCACCGGCCGATGGCGCGCAAGCGCTCAGCCGGATCGCGCGGGCGCCACGAGCGCGGCAGATGACGCAGGGTGCGCTCCAGTGGAACCGCGCGTGCCAAGGCCGCCGGCGACGATCCGCCGTGCCGCCGCCCTTGGCTCATCGTGGTCACATTGAAGAAATCTGTCGGAGTCGGTGCTCCGACTGATTTCTTCAATGTGATCAGGACCGCGCCTGGCGCGGTGCGGTGCGCGAGGCTCGCGAGTTCGACGAGCGACCGTCGCACGGCGCGGGCGACAGCCTGTCCATCCCCGCGCGGTCGTCGTCAGCGATGGCCGACGAAACGATGCTCCGCGCGCCTTACGGCAGCAGATCGATCCTCACGGCGTTCGAGAACCCATACCCGCCCGGCAGCCCCGCCTCCGGGTGCGCCGCCTGCACGTCGATCGACGCCGGCCCGCCGCCGCCCGGGATGCCCGGCACGACCAGCGTCCCCGCCGGCCCCGCCGCCACCGGCACGGTGACCAGGATCGGGAACGGCACCAGCATGCCGCCCTTGAACGGCGTCGGCGCCTCGACGAGGCCCGCGACCAGGTAGGCCAGGCCGAAGGCCGGCACACCCGAGAGCGTGAGATCGGCCGTCGTGCCTGTCGCGAGCGTGCCGCCCGCCACCTGCAGATGCGACAGCCCCGGCCCGCCGAAGCCGAGGTCGGCCTGGACGGTCTGGATCGGCGTCAGCAGCGCCGCCCCCACCTGGCCCGTGAGCTCGTTCTGCGCGATGACCGCCAGCTGCCGCGCGCTGTTGATGTCCATGGAGAAGCTCGCGACGAGGCTCCACGGCTTGGCGGACGGCGACAGCAGATCCTGCGGCAGGAAGTCGCCGAGGCCCTCGAGGTGCAGGATGCGGGGCGTGAGCGCCCACTGGAAGATCACGTCGCCGAGGTCGTTGATGTCCGACGCGTTGGCGATGGAGCTGCAGGGACTGAGCATCTGCCAGCCCGGCCCGTCCACGAAGCGCGTCGCCTGGTACACGCAGTTCGTGCTGGTGGCCAGCACCGCGGTGCCGGCGATCTGCCCGTGGTCGTTGATCGCGTAGCCGGTGGTGGCCTGGTAGCTCGGCGGACCGGGCGGGAGGCCGAGGTTCTCGACCACCATCGTGTCGAGGTCCATGCGCCGGCCCTGCTTGTCCACGAGCACGCGCTGGTCGTTGATGGCCTGCGGGTCGAAGAGGCCCAGCGGGTTGAGGTCGAGGATGCCGCCCGGCGAGTTGAACCACACCGGCAGCCGGAACATGCCCGTCTTGCTGTAGCCGACGATGTCGCCCTGGATGTCGATGGCGGTGGCCACGCTGCCGATGCCGCCGGGCAGCTGGCCCAGCTCCTCGAGGGTGTAGCCGCCGAGGCCGTCGGGCAGCCACGCCACCGCGCGCGGGGAGAACTCGGGCGACAGGAAGGTGCTCACCGCGCCCACGATCACGCCCTGCTCGTTGACGTCATTGGCCCAGCTGCTCGCGTCGCCGGGCGCCACCGGCAGCAGCGTCATGCCGGCGGTCGCGGAGGCGACCCAGCCGCGCGTGTTGCCGCTCACGCTGCGCTGGCCCACGGCCACGCCCTGCTCGTTGAGGTCGGAGACGCTGTCCGCCGGCCCGAGAAAGGTCAGCGCGTAGGTGGGTGGGGTCTGCGCGGCCGCCGGCCACGCGGCCAGCAAGGAGACGACGGGCGACGCGATGAGAGCCAGGCTTGCCATCGACATGGGCTGACCTCCTCCGACGAGGTCAGACTGCCGCCCCGTCGCGTGGGTGCACAGGGAGCAAAGCCCGTGCCGCGGGAGTCACCCCGACGGCGGTTCACCCCGACAGTTCACGCGTCTGCGATCGCGACGGCCGTGCCCGAAGCCTGGACGCCGCCCGCCCACGCCGCGGATTTTCCCCTGCCACGCCCCGAAGACTTCGCAGCGCGGGCCGCCGCCTTCCGCGTCGCTGCGTCGCGGGGCCAGCGGCGGGCAGCCCTTGCCGGCCGCGCGCCGTTACAGGTCCAGCTTCTCCAGCTCGCTGCGGATCTCGTCCAGCAGCTGGTCCACGTCCTGCGGGATCTCGCGGCTCATGTCGATGACGTAGCGGCCCTTCTTCGCCTCGCTCTTCGGCTCGGACGCGCCCCTGATGGCCTTGAGGTCGAAGGCCGGCAGTTGCTTCTCCTGCGGCTCCTCGGTGGCCTGCAGCGACTGGATCTGCGCGTTCTGCTTCTTGACCGTGTCGAGCAGGCGCGCGGCCTCGAACTTCAGCGCGCGCATCTGCAGCGCGTCGCGCAGGGAGATGATGAGCTCGGACTCGTTGCAGGGCTTGGTGAAGAAGCGGTAGATCTCGCCCTTGTTCACGGCGGCCATCACCGTCTCGAGGCGCGCGTCTCCGGTGAGCATCATGCGCACGATGTCCGGGTACTGCTGGCGCACGCGGGAGAGCAGCACCGAGCCCTGCATCTCCGGCATGTTCTGGTCGGCGATGATCACGTCGACGGAGCGCTCGCCCAGCAGCTTCAGCGCCTCGGCGCCGCCGGGTGCGTACACCACGTCGTACGGCTCGCGGTGCAGCGCGCGCCGCAGCGCGTGGTAGATCTTGGGCTCGTCGTCGACGATGAGAACGGCATGGTCCATGGAACATCTCCGGACGCCGGGCCCGGAGGCGCGGCGCACAGGAGCGTCTATCGGCCGCGGCCCCGGGGTGGGATGAGCGAATTCCCCTTCTAGGCCGGAAGCGCCGCAGCCGCCGGCCAGCGCTCGCGCGACGCGGCCCAGCCGCGGTCCTTGAGGAAGGCCTCGAGGCACGCCTGACGCTCGGGTGACGCGGCCCGCGACGGGTCGGACCAGCCCAGCAGCAGCTCGGCCGCCGCCAGCAGCGCCAGCGTCGGCGCGTGGCTCGCCGGGCACGCCGACGGCTGGTCTCGGTGGCCGACGGCCGCGATGACGGCGTCCGCGAAGCCCCAGGTGGGCAGCAGGTACTCCAGGATCTCGCGCCGCGCGGCGGGCTCGTCGCGGGCTTCGGCCAGCGGCAGGAGCACCGCGGCGGTGGCGGCGTGCAGCGCGACGTCGAGCGGCAGGGCCTCGGAGCCGGCCACAGCCGCCGCGCGCGCCGCCAGCGCCGTCGCGCGCCGCCAGCCGGCCTCGCCCGCGTCGGCCAGGAAGCCCTCGTGGAAGCGGATGGCCAGGATGATCGGCAGCAGGGCGCGGCGCGGCGGCGCAGCGCCGGCCAGCAGCGCGGCCACGCGCGAGGCGAGGCCCGCGTCCGCGGACAGCTCGCGCTCCACCTCGGCCGCCACGGCCGCGGCGTCGGCGTTCTCGGCCAGCGCGGTGAAGGCCGCGCCGGCCTCGCGCACGTTGGAGGGCGGCGTGCTCCACAGGCGGTGCGCCAGCGCCCAGCCCAGGCGGTCGAGGGACTCGCGCACGGCCAGCGCGCGCGCCACCTCGGCCTGCAGCGTCTCGGGCGGGCAGGGCTTGTGCAGGTAGCGGTGCGCGCAGGAGCGCGCCACCTGCACGCGGTCGGGGTCGGCGTGGCCCGAGAGCACGAGGCGCGCGGTGCGCGGGTGCTCCTGCGCGACGCGGGCGAGCAGCTGCGCGCCGTCCATGCCGGGCATGCGCATGTCGGACACGATCGCGTCGGCCGGCTGGCGCGCGAGCTCCTCCAGCGCCGCGGGCCCCGACTCGGCGAAGGCCATGTCCCACTCGCCGCGCCGCGCGAAGAGCTGGCGGCGCAGGCCGGAGAGCACGCGGCTCTCGTCGTCGACGAAGAGGATGCGCTTCACGTCAGCGCCCCCGCGGGCTCGGCCGGCGCGCCGGCGGCGGGCAGCCGCACGATGAAGGTGGTGCCGCGGCCGATCTCGGTCTCGAAGTCGATGGTGCCGCCGTGCTTCTCCACCACCACGGCGCGCGCGATGGTGAGCCCGAGGCCCGTGCCGCGCCCCACCGGCTTGGTGGTGAAGAACTGGTCGAAGATCTTCTTGCGCACGCCCTCGGGGATGCCGGTGCCGGTGTCGGCGACGCGGATCTCGATCCAGTCGCCGTCGCGGCGGGTGCTGACGCGGATGGTGCCGCGCTGGCCGGTGCCCTCGCCGATGGCGTCGCGGATGGCGTGCGCGGCGTTCACCAGCAGGTTGAGGAAGACCTGGTTGAGGTCGGCGACGTAGCACTCCAGCGGCGGCACGTCGCCGAAGTCGGTCTCGACGTCGGCCACGTACTTGTACTCGTTGCGCGCCACCGCGATGGTCGTGGCGATGGCCTTGTTGAGGTCGGCGCTCTGCCGGCCGTGGTTGCCCGGGTGGCTGAAGTCCTTCATCGCGCGCACGATGGTGGTGACGCGCTGCACGCCCTCCTGCATCTCGGCCAGCGCGCTGGGCATCTCGGCCGCGAGGAAGTCCACGTCCACGCCTGCCGTCGCGGCGCGCAGGCGCTCGGCCAGCTCCAGCGGCACGCTGCCCACCTGCGCCGCGGCGGAGATCTCCGGCAGCAGCGCCAGCGCCTGCGTGAGCGGCTCCACCGACTGCTGCACGAAGCGCAGGTTGTCGCTCACGAACTGCATGGGCGTGTTGATCTCGTGCGCGATGCCGGCCGCCAGCGTGCCCACGGCCTCCAGCCGCTGCGCCTGGTGCAGCTGCGTCTCCAGCAGCTGCCGGTCGGTCACGTCCGAGCCGATGATCGCGAAGCCGCGGCCCTGGCCGTGGTCCACCGGGTTGATGGTGAAGTTCACCACGCGGACGCCGTCGCCCTCGCCCAGCGTCACGTTGTCGCGCCGCACGCGCTCGCCGCCGGCGCGGCACTCCTCCATGGCCGAGGCCACCAGCTCGCGGTCCCACGGCACGGGCAGCTCGGCGAAGCGCCGGCCCAGGGCCGCCTCGTCGCTCACGCCCAGCAGCGCGCTGGCCACGGAGTTCCACTCCACCACGCGGCCCTCGCTGTCCACGCCCACGAGGAAGGCCGCCAGCGAGTCCAGCACGCGCCGCTTCTCGCGCGCCGCGCCCAGCAGCTCGGTCTCCTTGGCGCGCAGCTCCTCGTGCTGGCCTTGCAGCGAGTCCCGCGCCCGCTCGAGGCTGGCGTGGTTGGTCTCGATCGTGAACTTGGCCTCGGCCAGCGACACCGCGCGCCGCCGCAGCTCCTCGCTCTTGCTGATGACCACGACGAGCGCCACCGCCAGGAAAAGGCCGAACCACAGCACGAGCGTCGCGGCCGCGGACGAGCTGGCCTGCCACAGGCCGTCCACGTGTCCCGCCAACGTCCACTCGCGGTCGGCGAAGGCGAGGTGGCCCAGCACCTGCGGCTGGTCGTCCGCCCGACGCCCGCGCAGGCCCTCGGAGGAGAAGAAGGCGCGGCCGCCGCGACTCGACAGGGTCACGTCGTAAGGCCGCCCCGCCCCGCCGCCGAAGATCCAGTCGAAGAAGGGCCCCACCTCGTGCTGCACCGCCAGCGCGCCCTTGAAGCGGCCGTCCACCTTCACGGGCACGAAGACGAACAGGTCGTCGCGGCTGCCCTCGGTGATGCTGGCCGGGTCGCTCGCCGCCAGCTGGTCGTGCTGGCGCGCAGCGGCCAGGGCGCGCACCAGCTCGGGGCGGCTCTCCATCAGCCCCTCCAGCTCGCGCGCCCCGACACGTCCCGCGCTCCACGGCGCGTGCCCGTCGTCGTCCAGCCAGCCGATGCTGCACACGCCCGGCAGGTCGCGCACGCAGGCCTCGGCCTGCCGCACCAGCGCCGTCCCGCGCTCGCCGCCCGGCGCCACGCAGGTCCCGGCCAGCCGGCGCAGCCCCCTCAGATGCGACTGCAGCAGCTGGTTCGCGTGCGCCACCGCCTCCTCGTGCGCGCGACCCGCCGCGAGCCGGTTCTGGCGCTGGTCGCTCGAGGTCAGCGTGACCCACAGCGCCACCGCCAGCGTCGCCACGCCGAGCCCCACCGTCCAGCTGGCCCAGCCCGGCACCGACTGGATGATCGGCTCACCCCGGATCCTGAAGACCATCACGAAGAAGGCCGTGCCCAACCCCACGAAGCCGATGGCCGTGTGCGCGTCCATCTGCGTGACGTGCGCCCACCCGTAGCTGGGCCCGTCGTGCAGCACGTAGGCCAGCAGCCCCGAGAAGCCCGCGGCGACCAGCGCGCTCGCGATCACTCCCGTGGCCACCGCCCGCCACCGCGTCCTCGTCCCCGGCGCGCGCCACACCACCAGCAGGCACCCCGCCAGCGCAAAGCACAAGCCGGTATTCGCCGACAGCCGCGGCGCCGCGCTGCCCACGAAGTCCCCGCCCAGCACCAGCGACAACATGCTGAAGCTGCGCCCGCTGACCTGCTCCGCCAGCGCCATGCTCCCCAGCCCCGCCGCCAGCGCCCCACCCCAGAAGGCGATGCGCCGATGCCCCAGGCACTGCGCGACCACCGCCAAGCCGGTGATCACGAACCCCAGCGCCGTGTTGTATTGCATCGGCACGAAGCTGTCCCCCGGCGACAGCACGCGCAGCGAGCTCACATACCAGGTGACCAGGAAGGCGCCACCGAGGAACGCCACCGCCGCCCCCAGCAACGTGGGCGTGGAGTATCCCCTCGCAGCAGCCGGCGGCGCGCTCTCGACCTTGGTCTCGTCCATCGACCCACCCAGGAATGCGGGACCGCCAGCCAGCCCCAGCCAGCAGGCCACCCGCCTCGGTTGTCGGCAGGACGGGCGGTCGGACTGAGGGCCAATGCCGCTTTGCAGTGGTGAAGACCTCGGGCGTCGCCGCCACGCGCCGCCGACGACCAGCCATGCCCTGCGGTGTCGTCGACCTCGGTCCGGCGATCAGCGCGACTCTGTGCCGCATGCCGTTCCCGCCGGTGGGCCCCGCTGGCACGCTCGCATCATCCTGCGGACACACGCACCTGGATGCCCGGCGCTCGCCGCGCCGTCTTCGCGGCGCGAGCTTCGCGCCTACAGCCGCCACCCCTCGAGACGACAGCCATCGCTACGACGCCCATGCGCAACCAAGGACGCCGACCGGCCGGCAGCTGCCGCTCCCGCCACGCCGTCCCCGTGCATGGCGCTCTGCAAGCCCCACCCGCGCACCATCGAGGCCGCTCGCCGGCGCCGCGAAGGCGGCGCCGGCGGTGGCCGGCGGGCGTGCAGGCGCGTCCGTCCGCCGCAGCTGCCCAGCGCCGCTCACACGCACGTGGAGTGGAACGGCACCCGCGAAAGAGTCTCCTTGATGCTCAGACAAAGGTCGACGACATCGAAGGGCATGGCTGGTCGCGGCGACGCGCCGTAGCGAAGCGCGAGGTTCTCACCCCGCCCAAGCGGCGCCCCCACAGGCCCCCCAGCGCTTCCTACGGCGCGCCGCTACTTCGCGATCGGATGCCGATCCGTGATCGTGAACCGCGGCTTCCACGCATCGCTGTCCGCGCCCTTGCGCTGCGACCGGTCGAGCGTCACGTGCGTGACCTTCATGCGCGTGGTGTTCCCCTCGACGTACAGCAGGAACTGCGCGATCTCGCGTCGATTGAAGTCGAAGTCCGGCTGCGCGACATTGAGCGTGTAGGCGATGTCCTCGTAGCCCTCCTGCGGATGCTGCGAGGGCACCGGCGTCTGCTGGTTGAAGCGCTTGCCGATCTTGCTGTTGACCATCTGCTGCTCGATGTAGGCGTAGGGCCCGAGGCGGCCGCCGGCCACGTCGTCGTCGTTCAGCTCGGACTGCAGCGCGATGACCTGGTTGGCCAGCACGCCGATCTGCTTGAGCTGGCTCTCGGCCGCGCCCATGCGACTCTGCAGCGCCTCGGCCTGGGTGGTCTGCCAGACGATGAAGCCCACGCCGGCCACGATGAGCAGGCCCATGAAGGCCAGCACACCGCGCTCGAAGTCCCAGTCCTTGAACATCAGCTTTCCGCCGGCGCCGCAGGCGCCTGGTTGAGGTTCAGGTGCACCGTGAACTCCTCGAAGCGCAGGCCCGTGGAGGTCTGCTTGGTGCCGCCCGGCTCGACGTCGCTGAACATCGGGTGGCCCTTGAGCATGTCGAGCAGCGTCTGGTAGTGCGCGGCGTCCTCGACCTCGCCCTTGAGCTTGAGGGTGGGCTCCTTGCTCATGACCTCGATGTCGCAGCGCTCGATGTTGATGCGCCCGACGGGCGTCTCGTTGGCGCGCAGGAGGTCGCTGAACTCGATCCACACGGCCAGGGCGGAGGGCAGGTCGGGGATGGTGTTGGAGCGGCCGAGCTTCTGCGCGATCTCCTCGCGCAGGCTGCGCGTGGCCTCCAGCAGCGACGACACCTGTTTCGGCCCATCGTCGTCGGCGCGCACGTGGGCGGCGGCCGCGTCGGCGTCTCCCAGCAGCTCGCCCAGCTGCTGCTGGCCCACGGAGACCATGAGGTCGAACTCCTTGCCCACCTTGCGCGCCTCCATGAACTTGTCGAGGCCCAGGAAGGCCACCAGCAGGAAGACCAGGAAGGACATCACGATGAGCGGTGTCTTGACCTGGTCGAACTTGCGCGTGTAGGCCACCTCCTCGCGGCGGAAGTCGGTGTGCGTCTCGTCCAGGCCGTTGAGCTTGAAGGCGATGCCCAGGGCGACGCCGATGTCGGGCCCGACGCGCGCGGCCTCGGCGTCGTCCAGCTTGTGGTCCACGCGCGCGAGGAGGTCCAGCTCCTCGGTCGGTGCGCCCAGGGCCTGCGCCAGCGCCTCGGCGAAGCCCGGCAGACGGCTGCCCGAGCCGGTGAGCAGCACCTTGCCCGGCACCCCGAACTCCGGCAGCGTGCCCGCCGTGCGGCGCACCTCGCGCACGAGGCGCCCCAGCACGTCGTGCAGGCGCGCCGTCTCGATGTCCTGCGCGTGCTCGCCCTCCGCCGCGCGCGTGGCGCCGGCCGAGCCGATGCGGATGGTGCGCACCGCGTACAGCTTGCCGTCCTGCAGGAAGTGCAGGCTCGTGGTGGTCTCCTGGGCGTTGACCACGACCACGCGCTCGCCGCACTCCTCCGTGACGCCCGTGCCGACCAGCGCGTGGTACAGCGCGAAGTCGTCCAGCTCCACGAACATGGGGTCGAGGCCGGCCTCGTCCAGGATGTCGAGGCGGTCGAGCAGGTCGTCCTTGCGCACCGCGACGGCCAGCAGGTGGCTCTTGTCGCGCGTCTGGCGCAGGATGACGTGCTGCACCACGAGGTCCTCGATGTCGCCCGGGAAGTGCGACTCGCACTCGAACTTGACCACCTTGTCGATCTGCTCGCGCGCCGTGAAGGGCAGGTCGAACTCGCGGAACATGGCGTGCGCCGCGGGGAAGGCCATGCCCGACGGGTCGCGCGCGAAGCCGGACTCGGACACGACCTGCGCGATGGCCTTGGCGCGCACGTCGTCGGCCTCGAGGCCGCGCGCCGCGGCTGCGTCCTTGCCGGCGCGCTCGGCGTCAGCCTGCGCCTGGTCCTCGAGCACGAGCAGCTCGGCCGGCACCTCGAGGCTGGCGTCGCGCACGCCCAGCACGCGCAGCTTGCGTCCGGCGCCGTCGAACTCCAGCAGCCGCACGCGGCGCGTGCCGTACTCGATGGCGATCTGGGCGGCCATGGGGCTGGGCTCCTCAGCGCGCCTTCCGGCGCGGGGCGCCGACGATACGACCGCGCGCTCCGGCCTTCAACGCGCGCTTCATCGCTCGCCGCCCGCCGCGACGAGGCTGTCGTAGCGTTGCCGCTGCGCGGGGTCGAGCAGCGCCAGCATCTGCTCCTCGGTGCGCGAGCGGCGCGCCTCGGTCTCCTGCTGCAGTGTGGACACGTTGCGGTCGAGCGCGGCGTCGATGTCCCGGTCCTCGTCGCTCAGCACGCGCTCCAGCGCGGCCACCTGGTCGGGCCGCAGGTCGAGCGCCTGCGTGAGCTTTTCCAGATAGCTGGGCGGCGGGGCGTCTGGCGCGTAGACCATCCGGCCCAGCAGGAAGCCCGAGCCGAGCAGGCACAGCCCGCCCAGCACGAGGGCGGCCAGTCGGGCGCCCGGGGAGATGCGCGCCCCGCTCATCGCTGGCTCCCGGTCGGCACCACCAGGTGCGGCAGGTTGGCCTCCGGATCGCGCACGCGGCCGCGCAGGCCGCGCAGGATGTCGTCGTGCCCGAAGGGCGTGGCGCGGAAATGATCCACCGCGTGGCGGTGGCGCTGCAGGTCCGGGTCGGCGCGCAGGGTGCCGGGCCGCGCCAGCGACCAGCCCAGCGTGAGGGCCAGCAGCAGCGACGCCGCCAGCGCGAGGCGCCGCGCGACGGGCAGCGTGAGCAGCTCGCCGCGGCCGTCCTGCCGCGTGGCCTGCACGACGCGCTCGGTGAAGTCCTCGGGCGCGCGCCGCGCGGGCTCGCCGGCCAGCAGCGCCGCCTGGCGCTCCCAGGCCGCGAGCATGGCCGCCACCTCCGGGTCGCTCGCCGCCAGCTCGCGCGCGCGAGCCGCGGCCAGCTCGTCCACGGGCCGGCCGTCGCGCAGCAGCGAGAGCAGCGCCAGCGCCTCGGCGCGCTCGGCGTCCCTCGGCATGTCGTGCTCGGCCGCGCTCACGGCAGCTCCTCCTCGAGCAGCACGCGCAGCTTGCAGCGCGCGCGGAAGATGCGTGATTCCACCGTCCCTATCGACACGTCGAGCGCCTCCGCGATGTCCTCGTACGACAGGCCTTCCATCTCGCGCAGCACGAGCGTGGAGCGGAAGGGCTCGGGCAGCCTGGCGAGCGCGCGGCGCACGGCGGCGCGCTCCTCGCGTGCGACGGCCGCCTGCTCGGGGCCGACGCCGGGCGCGACGGGATCGACCAGCGGCCCGTCGACGCCTTCGAGCGGCACGGTCGGGCGGCGGCGGCGGTGGTCGTGCCAGTCGCGCGCGGTGTTGATCGCGATGCGGTACAGCCAGGTGAAGAGCGCCGAGCGCCCGTCGAAGCGGCCGATGGCGCCGAAGGCCTTGAGGAAGGCGTCCTGGGCCAGGTCCTCGGCGTCCGCGCCGGCGCCGGCGACGCGGCTGATGACGGTGAGCAGGCGATCACGGTAGGCATCGACGACTTCTCGGTAGGCGGCCTCGTCGCCGGCGCGCAGGCGAGCCACGAGGGCCTTCTCGTCGTCCCTCATGCGCGCCTCCGCGCCAGCCCGGCTTGGACGCCGGCCCGGCGGCCCCTATTCCCGCGGCCCCGGGCCCCCCTCGGGACGGGGCGGCGGGGGCGGCAGCTCCAGCTCGTGGCCCAGCTTGTCGCGCTTGGTGCGCAGGTAGCCCTCGTTGTGGCGGTCGGAGGGGACCTGCAGGGGCACCCGCTCCGTGATCTGCAGGCCATAGCCGGACAGGGCGTGGTACTTGCTCGGGTTGTTGGTCAGCAGCCGCATGCGGCGCACGCCGAGGTCGCGCAGGATCTGCGCGCCCACGCCGTAGTCGCGCACGTCCACGGGCAGGCCCAGCGCCTTGTTGGCCTCCACCGTGTCGAGGCCCTGGGTCTGCTGCAGGTGGTAGGCCTTCATCTTGTTGGCCAGGCCGATGCCGCGGCCCTCCTGCTGGCGCATGTAGAGCACCACGCCCTCCCCCTCCTCCGCGACGCGGCGCAGCGCGGCCTGCAGCTGGCC
>DASUFI010000273.1:0-9172 GCA_036274635.1 Planctomycetota bacterium | reverse complement strand
GAGGAACTCGGGAGCCGGACGGGCCCTCGCTCTGGAGAGCCGGAGCGCGTCTCAGTCGCCGAGGCCGGTGCCGAAGGCGGCGTACAGCCCGGTGACCGGGTCCTTGTCCACGGCCACGACCCATGTGTCGATGCCGACGTCGCGCAGGAGGCGCACGCACTCGTTGAGGGCGAGCATGTCGGTGGCGAAGCCCTTGGTGTAGCTGAAGGCCGTGGTCGCCAGGAGCGACTGCCCCGCGGCGAGCGTGTCCGCCTTGATCACGACCGCCGCCTGCAGATCGCCCGCGGCGTTGCCGAAGGGCTGCGCCGGCGCGACGACGTTGCCGACGTTGGTGGCCGCATCCACCGCGAAGGCCTGCATGTTCGAGGTCGGGTTGAAGCTCCAGAAGAACTCGTCCACCCCCACGCCGAAGAGGTCGACGTCGGTGACGCGCGTGAACAGCAGGTGCTTGAGGTTGATCGGCGGCGTCGAGTGCAGGTCGATCTTTCCGACGAGGGTCTTGGAGGCGACCGACATCTCGTAGTGGAAGTCGGCCTCCAGGCCGCGCGGCGCGCCCGTGGGCAAGAAAGCCAGGACCGAGGCCGCGTCCGACTGGCCGCGGCGGTTGACGCCGGCGCCGTCCTCGAACGAGGCGAGCTTGAAGCTCAGCGGCAGGAGGGGGTTCACGAAGCCCGGATCGGTCAGCTGGTCGCCGCCGCCGCCGTACACGTGCGTGAGGCCGCTGGGCAGGTGCGCCTGGAAGTCGGCCGCCCAGGCATCGGCCGGCACGCCGACGTTCAGCAAGTCCTGGGCGCCGATCTCCTTGAAGCCGATGAAGTCCTCGATCAGCGTGCCGTCCGGCGACACGCCCATGATCAGGTCGAGCTGGTTCCACACGTAGCTGCCGAACTCGAGTTCGAGGGCCAGGTTGTAGTGGCCCGTGGTCGTGCCTTCGTCGCCCTTGAAATCGAGGTTGAGGTCGGGCGCCGACTCGATCGCCACCGCGTAGGTGCCGGTGGTCTCGATCGGCACCGTCAGCTGGGACAGGTTGCCCTCGCCGCCGTCGTCGTCGTGCGCCAGCAGATTGCCCGCGGGCGAGTCGAACAGGCCCATGAGGGTGTCGGGCGCCGGCAGGCCGGTGACGGACAGCGTCTCGGCGTGCAGGACCTGCAGCGCGCCGACCTGGAAGGCGAAGAAGTCGACGTCGTTGGGCGTGAGCGTGAGGCCCGTGACCAGCGTCGGGTTGCCCGTGAGCAGGCTGGGCGGCGCGAGGCCCGTGAGGTTGGTGGCGGTGGCCAGCGTGTCGTTGGGCTCGTAGACGTCGGGCTCGATGCCGGCACCCTCGGCCGCTGGGCCGTTGCCCCGGTGCTGCGCGCGCGGCGCCACGCCCTTGCGCAGGCCGACGGCCTGCTGGAACAGCGCCAGCGGGATCGGGTTGGCCGCCCCGCCGTCGCTCAGGCCCTGCGCCAGCATGCCGGTGACCGGGCTGACGATCTCCCATTCCAGGCTGCGCGGGTTCTTGCGCATCTGCAGCACGCCCAGCAGGGCCGCCGGGCGGCGCGTGACCAGCGCGACCACGGTGTCGCCCACCTGCACGGGCGCGCGGCCGGTGACCGAGACGTTCAGGCTGCGCAGGTGACCCGTGCCGAAGAGCACATCGCTCACCGCGAGCTCGACCGCGGTACTCTCGGGGTCCGCGATGCCCTGCAGCGACGCCACCCGACCTGCGACGATGAGGTCCGCCCCGTCGACCTGCTCGCCCGTGGTGCTCTGCGCGAACAGGCTCAGCAGCCCAGCAGGCAGCGCAAGGCACAGGAGGAGTGCCAGCGCCCCCAGGGACACGCGGTTCGGGGCGGCAGTCATGGTGGACAGAATCCTCGGGACGATTCTTCAGGCTCGGAGGCGACGGGACCGACGCCCCCCGGAGGCCATACCGGAAGGATGTCCGCATGCGTCCGCCGTCGGCCCATCACGCTACCGCCTCGGCATAGGGGCGTCTAGATGAGTCGGTGGTCGAAAAGCTGCCTGAAGACTGACTTTTCGGCTCGTCTGGGTCGCCGCTCACGACAGTTCGGGAGCGTCCCGAGGACGTGGTCGTGCCGGCGGCGCTGACATTACATGGCACCCCGGACGCGCCCTCCGGCGATGCGCCGGGACGCGCTGCGCGCTGGGCCGGCGTCCTGTTGTTCGCCACGGCGCTCGGCGCACTGGCGCTGGTGCGCGACGAGGCCTTCCTGCGCACCAAGGTCGTGGCGGGCGAGACGTGGCTCCTCGGCGCCGCGAGCGTGCTTCTCGGAGTGTTCGCCGTGGCGGGGAGGGCCCGGCTTCCGGCTCCGCACGTGCTGGGCTGCGCCTTCCTGCCCGCGGCGGTGGCCGGAGCCTGGTTCCTGATCGGGAAGTCGGAGAGCCGCACCCTGGCCCTCGATGAACTGGAGCGGCTGATCCTTCTTCCAGTGGCTCTGGCGACCGGAGCCCTGGCAGGTGGAGAAGCCCGGGCGAGGCGCCTCCTTCTGGCGACCCTGATCCTGACGGCCATCCCCGTGACGGCCCAGGCGGTGGCGCAGCATCTCGCCGCGCTGCTGGACCTGCCCATGGCCCGCGTCGAGCGTCCGGCCGCGACCTTCGGCAACCCGGTGTTCCTGGGCGCCTGGCTGGTGCTCGTGACACCGCTCGCGCTGGCGGGCGCGCTGCTCGGCCGCGGCGTGCTGCGCTGGGGGGGCGCGGTGGCGGCGGGGCTCGCGCTGCCGGCGCTGTATGCGACGCAGACGCGCTGGGCCTGGCTGGGATTCGGTGGCGCCGCGGCGCTGGGCGTGCTGCTGCTCGCGACCTCCGCCGCGTGGCGCCGCGCGCTGCTGGCCGCGATCGTGGTCGCCGGCGGCGTCCTCGCCGTGGCCAACCTGGCCGTGCTGCAGCGCGCGAGCGCGCACGGCCTCATCTGGCGCGACACCTGGCGGCTGGTGGCTGAGCATCCGCTGGGCGTCGGCCCGGGCCAGTACCCGGTGGCCTTCCTGCCTTACGCCTCGCCCGAGCTGCTGGCCATCTATCCCCGCCAGCTGACCATCGTCAACGACGCGCACTCCGAGCCGCTGCAGGTGCTGGCGGAGCTGGGCTGGCCGGGTCTGCTGGCCGCCGCGCTCGCGCTGCTGGTCCTGGGTCGCGCCGCGCTGCGCGCGCAGCGGACCGCGGCGCCGGAGGAGCGCGCGCTCGCTGCGGGTCTGCTGGCCGGGCTCGCGGGCATGCTGCTCATGTCCTGCGGCTCGCCGGACGAGCGCTTCTTTGCCAGTCCGATGCTGTTCGGCAGCTGCGCCGGGCTGCTGCTGGCGATGGGGCCGGCGCGCAGCGTGCAACCGGGCGCGCCGGCGCGCGCGCTGCTGGCGCTGTCGGCCGCGGCGCTCGCGGGGCTCGCCTGGCGCACCGCGGCCGAGGGGCTCGAGGTGCGCGAGCTGCTCTCGGCGCCGCCGTCGCTGGCCGCCGCGCCGGACGGCTCGGCGGAGATCGCGCGGCTATGGGCGCGCGTGGAGGCCGCGCCGCTGGATGCCGCGGCGCGCTTCGACCTCGGCGTGGCCCTCGCGGGCGAGCGGCGCTGGGTCGAGTCGGCGGACGCGCTGCAGGCCGCCAGCCGTCTCGCCGGCGACACGGCCGGCTTGCAGCGCACGCTGGGGCTGGTGCAGGCCATGGCCGGCCGCACCGACGAGGCCGTCCCCAACCTGCAGGCCGCGCTGGCGCAGCGCCCCGACGACGGCGAGGTGCGCTACATGCTGGCCTACATCGCCTTCTCGCGCGGCGACGTGGCGACCGCGCTCCAGGACGTGGAGACGCTGCTGGCGCAGCACCCCGACCACGCCCTGGGGAAGCTGCTCGAGCGGAAGCTGCGCGAGTGAGGACCTCCGTCGTCCTCTTCGACGCCGGCGGCACGCTCTTCACCGAGCGGCTGTCGCGCGACGAGGTGTACGCGCGCGAGCTGCGGGCGCTGGGCGTGGCGCTGCCGCTGGAGGAGGTCGCGCGCCTGAGGGCCGCGGTGCACGACGAGCTGCCGGAGGTCTTCGCCGGCTGCGTGCGCTACTCCGAGGGCTGGTTCCGCGAGTTCACGCGGCGCCTGCTCGCGCGCGTCGGCAGCGCTGCGGATCCCGAAGCGGTGCGGTGCCGCCTCGCGCAGCACTTCCTGCAGGCGGAGAGCTACGTCGTCCACGCGGACGCGCCTCCGGCGCTGGACGCGCTGCGCGCGCACGGCCTCCGGCTGGCGGTCGTCAGCAACTGGAGCGACCGGCTGCCGGTGCTGCTCGAGGGCCTCGGGCTGACGCCCCGCTTCGACGCCGTCGTGGTGTCGGCCCTGGTGGGTGCCAGCAAGCCCGACCCGGCCATCTTCGCGGAGGCCTTGCGGCGCCTCGACGCGCCGGCGGCCGCCGCGCTGCACGTGGGCGACCACCCGCGCAACGACTACGACGGCGCGCGGTCGGCAGGCCTGGCGGCGCTGCTGCTGGACCGCACGGGAGTGCACGCCCGGGACGCCGCACCGGGGGACCTCATCCGCAGCCTGGCGGAGCTGCCTGGGAGGCTGACCGTCGGTTGACCCCGACGTCCGAAGGGGCGGCACGACAGCGCGAAGCCCCGAAATGCGGCCGATTCATGGCCCTCGGGCCGGTCCAAAGAGTTCCCGTTACCTGAGGCGCCTGCTCCGTACAGTGCCCCGGGTGCTCCACGGGAGCGCTGATCGCCGGCCGGCACGAGTCTTCGATGCCCGCGACCTCTGCCCAAGGTCATCCGGCTGGCGCGCCTCCCGCGCTGCACCCGACGCACACGGAAGAGACAACGGAGTGGAACGAGCGCCGTGGCGGGAGACCGCCGCGGCGCTCGCTTTTTCGGGGGCGCGGAGGGGTGCCCGGCGCAGTCTAGAATCCCGGGTGCATGGAGGCCCCCGTCACCGTCTCGCTGGCCCAGTGCGACGCCGTCCTCGGGGACGTGGGGCGCAACCTGGAGACGCACCTGCAGCTCATCGCCCAGGCCCGGGGGCAGGGCGCCGGCCTGGTCGTCTTCCCGGAGCTGTCTCTCACCGGCTACATGCTGCGCGACCTGACCTCGGAGGTGGGGCTCCGCCGCGACGACCCCCGGCTGGCCCGCCTCGCGGAGGCCTCGCGCGAGGTGGACGTCGTGGCCGGCTGGATCGACGAGAGCCCCGAGCACGGCCTCTTCAACGCCGCCGGCTACTTCCACGCCGGGCGCCTGCTGCACGTGCACCACAAGGTCTACCTGGTCAACTACGGCATGTTCGAGGAGCGCCGCTACTGGGCGGCGGGCGACCAGGTGGCGGCCTTCGAGGCGCCCTTCGGCCGCACCGGGCTGCTCGTGTGCGAGGACGTCTGGCATCCGTCCACGAGCTACCTGCTCTTCGCGGACCGGGCCGACGTGATCATCGTCTGCTCGTGCTCGCCGGCGCGCGGCGTGCAGGCGGGCTCCGACGGACAGGCCGGCCTGGGCAGCACGCAGGCCTGGGACCAGGCGCTGCGCCAGCAGTCCTCGGCCTTCAACGTCTACTCCATCTACGTGAACCGCTGCGGCGTGGAGGACGGCACCACCTTCTCCGGCAACAGCCGCGTCATCGACCCGGCCGGCCACACGCTCGCGGCGCTCGGCCTCGCGCCCGAGCTGCGCACGCTGACTCTGGATCCCGCGCCCCTGCGCCGCCGGCGCGCGGCGGTGCCGCTGCTGCGCGACGAGCGCCTCGACGTCACCCTCGGCAACCTCGAGCGCATCGCCCGTGAGCGTTTCGTCCTCTAGTCCCCTGCTCATCGACGCGCCCCTGGTCGAGTGGATTCTCGTCAGCTTCCTGCGCGAGGAGGTGGCCAGCGCGGGCCTCGCGCGCGCGGTGCTGGGGCTCTCGGGCGGCATCGACTCGGCGGTGGCCTGCGCGCTGGCCGCGCGCGCCTTCGGGCCGGACAACGTGCTCGCGCTGTGCCTGCCCTACCGCTCCAGCGACCCGGCCTCCGAGCGCGACGCGCGCGCGGTCGCGGGCGCGCTGGGCGTGCGCTACGAGGTCGTCGAGATCACCGCCCAGATCGACGCCTACTTCGCGACGCAGCCCGCCGCCGACAGCCTGCGCCGCGGCAACAAGATGGCGCGCGAGCGCATGACCATCCTGTACGACCGCTCGGCCGAGTTCCGCGGCCTCGTCGTGGGCACCAGCAACAAGACCGAGCTGCTGCTGGGCTACGGGACACTGTTCGGCGACATGGCCTCGGCCATCAACCCGCTGGGCGACCTGTACAAGACGCAGATCTTCCAGCTCGCGCGGCACCTCGACCTGCCGGCGGCCGTCATCGGCAAGCCGCCCTCGGCGGACCTCTGGCAGGGGCAGACGGACGAGGCCGAGATGGGCTTCACCTACGAGGCGGTCGACCGCCTGCTGTGGGGCCTGGTCGAGCAGCGGCTGTCGGACGCCGAGCTGGCGGCGGCCGGCCACGACGCCGCGCTCGTCGCGCGGGTGCGGCGCATGATCGTGCGCAGCCAGTTCAAGCGGCGCATGCCGATCATCGCCAAGCTCACCGACCGCACCATCAACCAGGACTTCCGCTACCCGCGCGACTGGGGCGCCTGACCGCCGCGCCCGCGCTCAGCGCCCGGGGCCCTGCGGCAGCTCCATGTGCGCGTAGTCCTTGCTCGCGTCGTAGTACCTGGCCCAGTCCTTGCACAGATCCATCTCGTCGGCGTGGATCCAGGGGGGCTTGCGGATCTCCTTCAGCCAGTTGTCGGCGATGTACGGGTTGATGTCGAGGCGCGCGTCCAGCCAGCCCTGGTCCCTGTACTGGGGGGTCTGCGTCCAGTCGGTGCTGATGTAGCTGATGCCCTTGATCTCGGGATGCGCATCGAGCCAGTTGAAGAAGGGCACGAACCACTGGTTCCAGTCGCGCTTGCCGTCGGCCTCGTCGGGCGTGATGCCCACGTCGTTCGCCGACACCTCGGACACGTGCACCGGCTTCTTGTGCGCGCGCGCCATGGCCAGGAATCGCTCGGTGTGGCCGTACGTCGCCTTCTTCGCGCGCCGGGCAGCCTCCTTGTCGAAGTCGCCCTCGGGGAAGACGTCGATGCTGAACCAGTCCACCACGTCGTCGCCGGGGAACCAGCGCGCGCCCTGCTCTTCGACCACGTCGAAGTCGTCGGGAGCGGAGGGCTCGTAGCACCACAGGAAGGCGACGTTGTCCGCCCCGTCCTCCTTGAAGATGTCGTGGATGCGGCGGAAGGCCTTGGGGTAGCTGTACGGTTGGTACTGGCTCCATGCGCCGGAGAACTCGCCGCCGGGGCGAAGGAAGATCGGGCGCCCCAGTCCGGCGAGGAACCGCGCCAGGTCGTGCAGGCGCGACTCGAGGTCCGCATCCCTGCCGGCGGCGATCAGACGGTCGATGCCGTGCCGCACGCCCTGGTCGTCGAGGGCATTGAGCGACACGTCGATGTTCGGCGTGCGCCCTTCCTTCAAGACGGTGAGTACCTGCTTGCGGAACCCGGCGAAGAGGCCGTCCCAGGTGCGCGAGCCCCAGTCGCCGATGGCGATGTACAGGAGCTGCGTGGCCGGCTGCAGCCCGGGGTCGCCGCCGAGCATCGCCAGGTAGCCCTCGTTGTCCTTGGGGAACTGGCCCAGGCCGTCGAAGCGGCGCCCGTCGGGCGGCTTGAACTTGGCGCCGTAGGTGTAGCGCAGTCCCTTGGACGCGACCTCGGGCGCCGGGGTGTCGCCCGTCTTCGGCGTCGCCTGCGCGGGCGGGGTCGCCGGTGCGGGCGTCGGCGGCCGGCTCGCCTTCGCCGGCGCTGCGGCCTGCGGCGACGTGGAGCAGGCAGCGATCACGAGACACGCCAGGACGCGGAGGCGGATCATCGATTCCTCGCGGACCCGGAGGCGTCGGCCGATCGGGCAGGGCGAACCGAACCCCTCCGGCGGAGTTGCGAGCCGCCCGGCCCGTCGCGCCCGACGGCGCCGCTCCCGCACCCGCCTCCACGCCAGCGCGCGGGTGGGCCCTCCAGGACTCGAACCTGGGACCAACGGATTATGAGTCCGCTGCTCTCACCGACTGAGCTAAGGGCCCGGCAGGTCACGCCCTTCCGGCGCGCGCGATGCTCGGCTCGCGGGCGGCCCGAGGTCAAGGGGGCCCGGGCCCGTGTCGCGGGCATGTCATGCCGCCGGGCCGGTCCGCACCGCTGCGGACCTCCGCTTTCAGGCTAGATGAGACCCGCAACCTTGGAGGCCCCCCGATGACCGCCAACGCCGAAATGTTCCGTCGCCTGCGCGAGCAGGCTGCTGCCAGGCGCCCCGCCCGCCTTCCGCCGGACAGCCGCACCCTGAAGGCCATCTTCCTGCGCGAGCGCCTGGAGGCGCTGCTGCGGCCGGCGCTCGACGCCCTGCGCGAGGCCCTGCCCGAGCTGCAGCCCGTGCGCCGCGTCGACTCGGGCACCTGGATCCTGGGGCTCGCCCGGCACCTGCAGCCGGAGGACCGCGTGGGCCGCGCCGCGCGCCCCTTCAGCCGCATCCAGTTCGCCGTCGAGGTCGATCCCGCCCTGGGCACGGGGGCCATCACCTCCCGCGCCACCGCCTTCGACCGCGACCTCCCCAGCCGCCTCTTCACCTTCCGCGCCGAGGACGTGAAGGACCAGGACGTGGAGAAGCTGGCCGAGGACTACTGCCTCGAGTTCACCCGCCGCTACGAGGAGGCGCGCACCGGCGCCGGCACGCAGCGCGCGGAGGCCGAGGCGAGCTTCCGGGCCCAGCTCAACTGACCGCACTCGACCGCGCGTGACCGCAGGCCGGCGGGCTCTTCAGCCGCCGGCCTTTTCACAGGCGGTCGGCCGCCGCGGCCAGCGAACGGTCAGCCCTTCCCCTCCGGCAGCTTCGTCGCCACGATCACCGCCTCGACCTCGCTCAGCGTCGCGCTGTCCAGCGGCACGGATTCCAGCTCCGGTACTTCCGCAGGCCGCTGCTCCGGCACGCGCGGCACGAGCGGGTCGTGGTAGCAGACGTCGGCGCCGGCGGCGGCGAGCAGCGCGAGCAGGCGCAGGCCGGCGCTCTCGCGCGTGTCCGCGACGCCGGCCTTGTAGGCCAGGCCCACGACGAGCACGCGCGCGCCGCGCAGCGGGTCCTCGCCGCGCGCGACGGGCCGGCCCTGCTCGGCGCGGCGCGCGGCCAGCGCCTGGCGCGTGCGCTGCACGCTCCATT
>DASUFI010000272.1:0-2209 GCA_036274635.1 Planctomycetota bacterium | reverse complement strand
CGTCGTGCTGCACCTGCTGCACCGCGGCTTCGCCTTCGTCGTGCTGCCGCTCGTGCTGCTGGCCGCGTGGCGCGCCGCACGCGCCCTGCCCCGTCTCGCCCTGCACGCGTGGGCGCTCGGCCTGCTGGTCTGCGGCCAGGTGCTGCTGGGCGCCTCGGTCATCTGGACCGCGGGGCGCAGCCCGGCCGACGGGACCACCCCGGTGGTCTCGCCGGTGCCGGCCTCGGCGCACGTGGCCACCGGCGCGCTGGTGCTGGCGCTGACGTGGCTGCTCTTCCTGCGCGCACGCCACGCCCGGGAGGCGACGCCGTGACGGGCCGTGCCGACCTTCCGGGGCTGCTGGCCATGGTGCGGCCGCGCATCACGCTGCTGGTGGGCGTGCAGGTGGCGGCGGGCTTCCTGCTCGAGCGGCCCGACAGCCTCGCGCCGCTGCCCTGGCTGGTGGCGGGGACGCTGCTGATCTCGGCCGCCGGCTGCTCGCTGAACCACTGGCTGGAGCGCGACGCCGACGCGCGCATGGAGCGCACGCGCCGCCGGCCGCTGGTGACGGGCGCGCTGTCGCCGCGGCAAGTGCTGGTCTTCGGCGTCGCCGCGCTGCTGGCGGGCCTCCTCCTGCTGGCGATCGGCTGCCGCCCGCTCACCGTGGCCCTGCAGGCGGGCGCGGCGCTGCTGTACCTCGGCGTCTACACGCCGCTCAAGCGCCGCACCTCCACGAACACCTGGGTGGGGGCCATCCCCGGTGCGATCCCGGTGCTGGCGGGCGCGGCGGCGGCGCACGGCACGCTCTCGCGCCTCTCGCTGTGCGTGTTCGCGCTCATCTTCCTGTGGCAGCTGCCGCACTTCTTCGCCATCGCCTCGATGTACCGCGAGCAGTACGCGCGCGGCGGCATGCGCATGCTCTCGGGCGACGACCCGGGCGACGTGCTGCTGCGCTGGCAGCTGCCGCTCATGGTCATGTCGGTCTTGCTGGTCTCCATCGTGCCGGTGCTGGTCGGGCCGGCGCGGGCGCTCTACGCGACGGTGGCGCTACTGGCCGGCGCGGGCTTCCTGCTCTCGGCCTTCGGCTTCCGGGCGCGGCCCGAGCGCCCGCAGGCGCGGCGCGTCGTGGTGGCCTCCGTGGCCTACCTGCCGCTGGTGCTGGGCGCGCTGGTGGCCGACGTGGCCTGCGTCGAGCACGACCAGACCGCGGCCGCAGCGGCGCCGGCAGACGCCTCCGCCCTCCCCGTGCTCTCCACCCTGCCGCCCTTCACGCTGGTCGACCAGGACGGCCGCCCGCTGACTCGGGAGCGCCTGGCCGACGGCGGCCCGCCGTGGGTGGTGGACTTCATCTTCACCTGCTGCTCCGAGATCTGCGTGCCCATGTCCCAGCGCCTCGTGGAGCTGCAGAAGGAGGGCCTGCCGGCGCGCTTCCTCTCCATCACGGTCGATCCGCAGCGCGACGGGCCGCAGGCCCTGGCGGAGTACCGCGACAAGTACGCCGGCGACCCGCAGCGCTGGACGCTGGCCACCGGCACGCACGAGGAGCTGGAGGCGCTGGGCAGCCAGGGCTTCCGCCTCCCCGTGGACACGCGCGGCGTGCCCATCGACGGGGTGCCCCAGTTCACGCACAGCGGACGCTTCGCTCTGGTGGACGGACAGGGCCGGCTGCGCGGCACCTATTCCTTCGACGACGCCGTGGAGCTGCAGAAGCTGCGTCGCGACATCGCCGCGCTCGCCGGGCCATCCGGCACGCGCTGAGGCCGGATGGACCGCCCGGCCTTCCACGCCACCCTCAACGCCACCGCCGCGATTCTGCTGAGCCTCGGCTGGCTGGCCATCCGCGGCCGAGGGCCGTGGAGCGCGGGCCGGAACGAACGCGCCCACACCGGCTTCATGCTGGCGGCGGTGGGCGTCTCCACCGTCTTCCTCGCCAGCTACCTGCAGTACCACGCCCAAGTGGGCTCGGTGCCCTTCTGGGGCGACGGCGCGCTACGGACCCTCTACCGCGCCATCCTGCTGCCGCACGTCGTGGGCGCGGCGGTGCAGGTGCCGCTCATCGCGGTGACCCTGGTGCACGCCCTGCGCGGGCGGCTCGACCGCCACCGCCGCCTGGCGCGCTGGACCCTCCCGCTGTGGCTGTGGGTCTCGGTCAGCGGCGTGGCCGTCTGGGTGCTGAACTTCGGGCTGCGCCCGCCGCACTGAGCGCCGAGGGGCGGGGTCGGGCTCCCGC
>DASUFI010000271.1:0-7758 GCA_036274635.1 Planctomycetota bacterium | reverse complement strand
GAGGGCCAGCGTGATCCAGCCGCCGATGAGCGCCGCGCCGCCGAGGGGTGTGATCGCCCCCAGCCAGCGGGGCGCGCCCAGCGCCATGGCGTAGAGCGTCCCGGCGAAGACCAGCGTGCCGACGAGGAAGAGCGTCGCCGGCAGCGGCAGGGCCTGGCCGCGCTGGCGCGCCAGCAGGCCGGTCAGCACCAGGGCCAGCGCGTGGATGAGCTCGTAGCGCGAGGCGGTCTCCCACCAGCCCAGCGCCTCGGCCGAGAGCCGCTCCCGCAGCGCGTGCGCGCCGAAGGCCCCGGCCACCACGCCCACCGCACCCAGCAGCGCGCCCACCACGATGGGGTTCATCGCGGCCTCATGCGCCCGGGTCGCGCGTCGGCACCCACAGCACCTCGTTGCCGGCCGCGGCCACGCGCGACCAGACGAAGAAGAGGTCGGAGAGCCGGTTGAGGTAGTGCAGGCCGTGGGCGTCGACGGCCTCGCCCTCGGCCAGCACCAGCGCGCGCCGCTCGGCGCGGCGGCAGACCGTGCGCGCGAGGTGCAGGTGCGCGGCCAGCGGCCCGCCGCCAGGCAGGATGAAGCTCGTCAGCGGCGCCAGCGGCTCGTTGGCCTCGTCGATCCAGCGCTCGAGGCGCGCGACGCGCCCCGCGCCCACGAGCGGCGCCTTGCCCGAGCCCGGCGGCAGGCACAGGTCGGCGCCCAGGTCGAACAGGTCCTGCTGCACCGTGCGCAGCCGCGCGAGCAGCGGCTCGCGCGCGAGCTCGCAGCACAGGCCGACGACGGCGTTGAGCTCGTCCACCGTGCCGTAGGCCTCGATGCGCGGCGAGGTCTTGCGCACGCGCGAGCCGTCACCGAGGCCGGTCGTGCCGTCGTCGCCGGTGCGGGTGTAGATGCGCGTCAGTCGGACCATGGGACCTCCGCCGCGCCCCCGCGGCGAGTCAGGCGATGCGCTCGTACTGCCCGCGCGAGAGGCGTTTGAAGCGCTTGTCCTTGGCGAGGGCCGTGGCCACCATCATGCCGAAGGTGCGCGCGCCCGACTCGTAGCCCACCTGGCGCGCGCGCTCG
This sequence comes from Planctomycetota bacterium, assembly GCA_036274635.1. Taxonomy (GTDB): domain Bacteria; phylum Planctomycetota; class B15-G4; order B15-G4; family B15-G4; genus DASUFI01. Next base: position 6,699 of record DASUFI010000271.1, on the reverse strand, counting down.
GCGGCCTCGGCGGGCGACACGACGGAGCCCACGGCCACCGCCGCGGCCAGCGCGTCGGCCAAGGACATGGTGTTGTGCGCGCGCGGCCCGCGGCTCGCGGGCGCCGACGGCAGCGGCGACGCGCGCCGCCCGCCGCCCAGCAGGGCCAGCTCGTTCTCGATGGCGCGCAGCTCGTTCTGGATGCGCTCGCGCCGCGCGGCCAGCGTGCGCGCCGACTTGTGCCGCCGCGCCAGCTCGGCCTGCAGCTCGGCGGTGGAGATGCCCTTCAGCGTCATATCGCATCGCGTGCCGCGGCACGCGCCTCCTGGTGTCGCTCGCGGCGGGGGCCGCGTGGCGCTTTGGCTCCCCGAGGTGGACTCGAACCACCGACCCTCTGATTAACAGTCAGATGCTCTAACCAACTGAGCTATCGGGGACCCGGACGAAGGGGCGAGAGTCTAGGTGCCGCTGCCGGCGGGCGCAAGGCCGCCCCACGGCGCGTAGCTCAGGATGCGCGTCAGCGTCGCGCGCAGCTCCATCCGCGGCACGATGCCGTCGATCTGGCCCTTGTCCAGCAGGAACTCCGAGGTCTGGAAGCCGGCGGGCAGCTTCTTCTTGATCGTGCCCTCGATGACGCGCGGGCCCGCGAAGCCGATGAGCGCGCCGGGCTCGGCGAGGATCACGTCCGCCGCCATGGCCCAGCTGGCCGTGACGCCGCCGGTGGTCGGGTGCGTGCACAGCGAGACGTAGAAGCCGCCCGCCTCGCGCAGCGCGAAGAGCGCCGAGCAGGTCTTGGCCATCTGCATGAGCGAGAGGATGCCCTCGTGCATGCGCGCGCCGCCCGAGGCCGAGACCAGCACCAGCGGCAGCCGCCGCCGCTGCGCCAGCTCGATGGCGCGCGTCACCTTCTCGCCCACGACGACGCCCATGCTGCCGCCCATGAAGCGGAACTCCAGCGTGCCGAAGACCAGCGGCCGGCCCTCCAGCGTGCCGAGGCCGTAGCGCATGGCCTCCTTCACGCCCGTGCTCACCGTCGTGTCCGCCAGCTTGGCCGGGTAGGGCTTCTTGTCCACGAAGCCCAGCGCGTCCACCGTCTCCATGGAGGCGTCGAACTCCTGCCAGCTGCCCGGATCGAGCGTGTAGGCGATGCGCAGGTGGCTGCTGAGCGGGAAGTGGAACATGCACTTCGGACAGGTCTTCAGTCGCTCGTCCAGGTCCTTGTTGAAGACCGTCGCGTCGCACGAGGGGCAGCGCTGCCACAGGTCGCCCGGGATGTCCTTCTTGCGGTGCCGCAGCCAGGGGAGGTTGGCCATGCCCTAGACCTTCACGCCCAGGCGGCGCTGCGCCGTCTCGCGCAGCGTCGCGATGGTCGCGCGCCAGTCCGGGCTCCTGAACACGGCCGAGCCCGCCACGAAGACGTTCGCGCCCGCGGCCGCCGCGTCGCCGATGGTCGCCGGCCCGATGCCGCCGTCGATCTCGATGTCGCCCGCGTAGCCCCACTCGCGCAGCCGCTCGATCTTGGGCAGCACCTCGGGCATGAAGGACTGGCCGCCGAAGCCGGGGTGCACCGACATCACGAGGATCATGTCGGCCTGCGGCAGGTGGTCGCGGGCGCGGGCCACGTCCGTCTCGGGGTTGATGGCGAGGCCCGCCTTCGCGCCCGCCTTGCGGATGAGCGCCAGCGCCTCGGGCTTCGTCTCGACGTGGCAGGTGAGCACGTGCGCGCCGGCCCTCACGTAGCGCTCGGCATAGGCTACGGGGTCGCTGATCATGATGTGCACGTCGAGCGGCTTGCGCGCGACCTTCTTCAGCGCCTCGACGACCGGGATCCCGATCGTGAGGTTCGGCACGAAGTGGCCGTCCATGACGTCCACGTGCAGCCAGTCGGCACCGGCGTCCTCGACCTTGCGGACGTCGTCCGCCAGCCGCACGAAGTCGGCGGACAGCAGCGAGGGCGCGATCTTGACCGGTGGGGCCACCCCAGGATCGTCGCACTCTCGACGCCTTGGCACCACTCCCTCCCCGGTACGCAAGGGAAGGCTCGCGCACCACCTCAACCGCGCATGCTCGTACCTCGACGACGCGCAGGTTTTTCAATGTGCGCGCACGTTGCTGCCTTCGCCGCCCCACGACCGCACATTGAAAAAGCTGCTCGTAGTCGACCCAGCGCGCGTGGAGGGCACACCCAACCCGTGCCGCCGCTTCAGCGCTCGTGGAGGGCACAACCAACCCCTCCCGCCGCTCTCACTCGTCGAAGGGCACGCCCGCCCTTCCTAGACTTCGAGCGCCTTGATCCCCGGCAGCTCCTGCCCCTCGAGCAGCTCGAGTGACGCGCCGCCGCCGGTGCTCACGTGCTTGACCTTGTCCGCCAGCCCGAACTGCGCGATGGCGGCCGCGCTGTCGCCGCCGCCCACCACCGTGTAACCCTTGCAGGCCGCGACGGCCTGCGCCACGGCCTTCGTGCCCGCCGCGTACGCCGGCCGCTCGAACACGCCCATCGGGCCGTTCCACACCACCGTGCCGGCCTTCGCGATCGCCTCGCCGTAGCGCGCGGCCGTCGCGGGCCCGATGTCCAGGCCCATCATCCCGTCCGGAATGACCTCGCACGGCCGCGCCTCGTCGCTCTCGAAGCTCGGCGCGCACAGGTGGTCGCTCGGGAGCTCGATCTTCACGCCGCGCACGCGGGCGCGCGCGAGGACCGTCTTGCACTCCTCGAGGAAGTCCCGCTCCACGCGCGAGGCGCCCACCGGCACGCTCCGCGCCTGGAGGAAGGTGTAGGCCATCGCGCCGCCGATGAGCACGGCGTCCACGCGCTCGAGCAGGTTCTTCACCACGGCCAGCTTGTCGGCGACCTTGGCGCCGCCCAGGATCGCGACCAGCGGGCGCTGCGGATCCTCGAGCACGCGCGCGAAGGCGGCCAGCTCCTTGGCCATGAGGAAGCCCGCGGCCACCTTGTCCTTGCCCAGCAGCGCGGGCACGCCGGCCACCGAGGCGTCGGGCCGGTGCGCGGTGCCGAAGGCGTCGTCCACGTAGAGATCGCCGAGCGCGGCGAGGCGCTGCGTGAAGGCCGGGTCGCCCTTCTGCTCGCCCGGGTCGAAGCGCAGGTTCTCGAGCAGCGCCACCGAGCCGGGCGGCAGGCGCCGCACCGCGGCGGCCACCGCGTCCGAGTTGATCTCCGTGAAGGCCGTCACCGGCTTGCCCAGCAGCTCGCTCATGCGGGCGGCCACCGGCGCGAGGCGCAGACCCTCGTCCACGCCCTTGGGGCGGCCGAGGTGGCTCATGCACACCGCGATGCCGCCGCGCTCGAGGATCGAGCGCACCGTGGGCATGGCCTCGCGGATGCGCAGGTCGTCCGTGATCCTGCCGCCCTTGAGCGGCACGTTGAGGTCGAGGCGCACGAGGACGCGGCGGCCCTCGACCTCGAGCTGGTCCACGCTGCGGAAGCGCGTCATGGCATCAGCCCAGGGCGTGGGCCGCGGCCACCAGGTCCGCCACGCGGCAGGAGTAGCCCCACTCGTTGTCGTACCAGGAGATGACCTTGACCATGTTGGCGTCGATGACCATCGTCGCCAGCGAGTCGAAGATCGAGCTGTGCGGGTCGCCGATGATGTCGCTGCTCACGATCGGGTCGGTGCAGTAGGAGAGGATGCCCTTCATCCGGCCCTCCGCGGCGCCCTTCATGGCGGCGTTGACGGCCTCCTTGCTGACCTCCTTGTCCAGCACGGCCACGAGGTCCACCACCGAGCCGGTGATCACGGGCACGCGCAGCGCCGTGCCGTCCAGCTTGCCCTTGAGCGCCGGCAGCACCTTGCCCACGGCGCGCGCGGCGCCGGTGTCCGTGGGGATGATGTTCTGCGCGGCCGCCCGGGCGCGGCGCAGGTCCTTGTGGATCTGGTCGGCAATGCGCTGGTCGTTGGTGTAGGCGTGCACCGTGGTCATGAGGCCGCGCCGGATGCCGAAGCTGTCGTGCAGCACCTTGGCCACGGGCGCGAGGCAGTTCGTGGTGCAGGAGGCGTTGCTCAGGATGCGATGCTCCTTCTTGAGCACCTCGTCGTTCACGCCCAGGACGACCATGGCGTCGATGTCGTCCTTGGCCGGGACCGTGAGCACGACCTTGCGCGCGCCGGCCGTGAGGTGCTTCGCGATCTCGTCGCGCTTGCGGAAGATGCCGGTGGACTCGATGGCGATGTCCACCTCGAGGCCCTTCCACGGCAGGTTCGCGGGATCCTTCTCGGCCGTGACCCGCACGGCCTTGCCGTCCACCACGAGCGCGCCTTCCTGCGCGCTCACCGCGGCGCCGAAGCGGCCCATCACGGTGTCGTACTTGAGCAGGTGGGCCAGGCCCTCGGCTGGCGCGAGGTCATTCACGCACACGACCTCGAACTCCTTGCTGCGGCCGTGCATGATGCGGAAGACGGTGCGTCCGATGCGGCCGAAGCCGTTGATCCCGACTCGGATGGGAGCCATCGCGGGGTGTTCCTGGCGGGGGCGGAGAAAAGGCGCCTCAGCTTAACCGCCCGGCCGCCCGCACGAAATATGCTCGCGGCGTGACCATCGCCGAGCCGTGCCGCCCGCTGCGCCTCGCCTCGCGCGCCCTGCTGCCCCGCGGCGCGCGCGTGCTGCTGGCCGTCTCCGGCGGCAGCGACAGCGTGGCCCTCCTGGCCGCCGCTCGCGCGCAGCTCGACGGGCCGTTCGAGGTCGCCCACGTGCACCACGGCCTGCGGGCCGCCGCCGATCGCGACGCGGCCTTCGTGCAGGACCTGTGCGCGCGCCTCGGGCTGGCCTGCCACGTGCTGCACGCGCCGCCCACCGCCGCCGACCCCGCGCGCCACGAGACGGCCGCGCGCCGCCGCCGGCTGGCCGCGCTGGCCCTGCAGGCCCGCCGCCTGCAGGCGCCCTTCATCCTGCTGGCGCACCACCTCGACGACGACCTCGAGACCTTGCTGCTGCGCCTGCGCCGCGGTCACTCGGGCGACCGCGCGCTGGCCGGCATGCCCGTGCTGCGTCCGCTGGCGCCGGGCGTGCTGCTGCTGCGGCCCTTCCTCGCGCTGGCCGCGCCGCCCGGGCGCGCCGAGCTGCGCGCCGGCCGAGAGGCCGCCGGCCTGCCGCACGTGGAGGACGAGAGCAACGCGGACCTCCGAGTCCCGCGCAATGCGCTGCGCGCCTGGCTCGCCTCGCAGCCGCCGTCGACCCGCTCGGAGCTGCTGGCGCTGCGCGCCGCGGCGCGCGCGCGCCTCCAGCGCCGCGTGCTGGCCGCCGCCGCGCAGCTCGAGCTGCACCTGCGCGAGGAGGGCCTCGGCGCGCGTCTCGCGCTGCGCGCCCTGCAGGCGCCGCCCGGCGAGCCCCGCGCGGAGTTCGTGGCCGAGGTCCTGCGTCTGCTGGGCCTCGCGCTGCAGCGACCCCGGCGCCTCGACCCGCGCGCGGCGGTCCTGCGCCAGCTCGACGAGCGCCTGCGTCGTGGCGGCGAGCTGCTGCTGCCGGCCGAGCCCGCGCCCCTGCGGGTGCTGCTGCACGGCGACGTCCTGCGCCTGCCCGACGACGCGCCAGCAGCCGGCGAGCCCGCCGCACGCGCCGTCGGCGCGCTGCTGGCCGGCTGATGGCGTGTGCGCGAGCTGCGCCGCGCCTCAGTGCTCGCTGCGCTTCCAGCCGGCGATGGCGCCGGAGCTCAACTCGACGAGCATGCCGCTGGCCGCGATGGAGCCCGCCGGCAGGCCGCCCGTGATGAGTCGTCCGGTGGCGATCTCGCGCCACTCGCAGCCGCCACGGGGCGCGCGCACGAGCAGCTCCCCGCCCACCTCGCCCAGCGGGAGGGCGGACTCGGGCTGTTCCCAGGCCGACGCGCCCGTGGCCAGGTCGAGAGCGACGAGCGACTCGCTGGTCCGGACCACGACACGCTCGCCCACGACGACGGGCGGGCTGCGCACGGGCGCGCCGGTGAAGTGCTTCCACTTCACGACGCCCGACGGGGCGTCGAGCGCGATGACCGCGCGGTCGCTGCTGGCGACCAGGATGAGCTGGCCGACGACGAGCGGGGCGCCCAGGATCGTGCCGACGCGCTGCGTCCAGCGCTCGCGCTCGGGGACCCCGAGCTGCGCCGGGACGGCGCGCAGCAGGCCGTCCGCCGTGGGCACCAGCACGCTGCCCGTGCCCTGGCTCCCCGTGACGGTGGCCGGGCCCGCGAAGTGCGCGGGCATGTGGCACTCCCAGGCGCGCGTGCCGGTGCTCATGTCCCAGGCCACGAGCATGTCGCCCAGCAGGGCCGGGACATAGAGCAGGCGGCCGTCCGAGCAGGGGCTGTAGGCGGGGGCGCTGGCCGACTGCACCTGGAAGACGCGCCGGCCGGTGGCGCCGTCGATGGCCAGCACGTCCGTGCCGCTCGCGGTCGCGATGGCGCCGCCATCGCTGGGCAGGAAGGCCGTCACCGGACCGGGCGCCTGCACGAACCACTGGATCGCGCCGCTGGCCGGATCCAGCGCCGTGACGCCGCCGGCCGCGTCCACCACGAGCACGCGGGGCCCCACGGCCCGGCACGTGCGCAGGCTCGCGCCGCGAGCGACGCCGAGCTGGCGCTCCCACAGGGGCCGCAGCGTGGGCCCGCCCGAGGTGCGCGTCGAGTGGTCTTGCGGCGCGGCCGCAGCCACGAGCGTCGAGAGGACGAGGAGCATGGTGCTGGGAGTCATGGGCGCGACCCTAGGGCCCCGTCCCCCGCCGGTCAAGCCG
>DASUFI010000270.1:0-4853 GCA_036274635.1 Planctomycetota bacterium | reverse complement strand
GTTCTCGTAGGGGTCCTCGAGCTCGATCTCGTCGGCCACCGTGACGCCGTCCTTGGTGATGGACGGCCCGCCCCAGCTCTTGTCCAGGATGGCGTTGCGGCCCTTGGGCCCGAGCGTGCTGCCGACGGCGCGCGAGATCTTCTCCACTCCGGCGCGCAGGCGGTCGCGGGCCTCGACGTCGAAGGCCATCTGCTTGGCCATGGTGCGATGCACTCCTTGAATCAGGGCTCGTGGGGGCCGCCACCCGACGGCGGCCGGCTGCATGCGAGCCGGGACCGACTGGACCCGGACGTGGCGATCGGAGAGCAAAGCCCTTGCCAATGCGCCGCGCGTGCGACCTCGCCTTGATCGCCGCAACGGTCCGGCCTAGAGTTCCCGCGGTGCGCGCACGCGGCTGCCAGCTTGGCACCGGGCGCGCGCACAGTCCTCGCGCCCGCCTGCCACATTGGCGTTGACCACCATGCACCCGAGCCTGCCGCTCGTCGTCGCGCTGCTCGGAGCGGCCGCGCTGCCGGCCGCGGCCCAGTCCACCCTCGTGCGCGTCGAGACCGCCGACGGCCAGGTGCAGACGGGCACGCTGCAGGCGCTGCGCGATGGGCGGCTGCTGCTGGCCTCGCCCGACGGGGCGGAGTCCTCCGTCGCGGTCGCCGACCTCGTGCTGCTGAGCGAGGTGCTGCCGCCGCCGCCGCCCAAGGCGCCCCCGACCCCGCTCATCGCGCCCGAGCCCGCCACGCCGCCGCCGGCGGACGACCTGCTGCTGCTCGCGGGCCCGGCGGGCGACCGACTCGTCGGCCGCGTCGTGGGCGGCGACGCCGACGGCGTGCAGTTCCAGCTCGCGGCCGGCTCCGCCTTCACCGTCTCCTACGACCGCATCGCGCGCCTGCTGCCCGCGGCGCGCCTGCCGGTGGACCGCCTGCTGCTGCTGGCCGGCGGCGGCGCCGACGACCGCCTCTGGCGCATGCGCCCGGACGGCGGCCTCGACAGCCTCACCGGCGTGGTGGACCGCGTGGCCGACGGCCACGTGGTCTTCGAGGGCGCGCTGGGGCACCAGGAGTTCCCGCTCGCAGACGTGGTGGCCGTGGTGCTGGCCGAGGGCGGCGCGCCCGACGACGCGCCGCTGCCCGGCGTGCCCGTCACCGCGCGCCTCGCCGGCGGCTCGCGCGTGCACGCCGGCCTGCTCGAGCTGGACGACGCGCACGTCGTGCTGGCCACGCGCTTCGCGGCGCGTCTCGAGCTGCCCACGAGCGCGCTGCTCGCGCTCGTGCGCCGCGGCGACGGCCGCGTGCTGCTGGCGGACCTCGCGCCCGCGGAGGTGGAGGAGCACCCGGGCGACGGCGTCCCCGGCGACGTGCTCTTCCCCTGGCGCGCCGACCTCTCGGTCACGGGCCGGCTGCTCTCGGTCGAAGGCCTGCCGCGCGCCACCGGCCTCGGCGTGCACGCCGACTCGCGCCTCGTCTTCGACCTTCCGCCCCACTGCCGCACCCTGCGCGTCACGGCCGGCCTGTGCGACGAGGTGCGCGAGCTGCCGGCCGTCGGCAGCGTGGAGTTCAAGGTGCTCGTGGACGGCCAGCAGCGTGCCGGCGCGCGCGTGACGGAGGGCGACCCCGCTGCCGAGTTGCGCGTGGAGGGCCTGGCCGGCGCCAAGCGCCTCGAGCTGCACGTCACCGACGGTGGCGACGACGACGCCGGCGACCGCGCGGCCTGGGTGGACGGGGTCTTGATCAGCGGCGAGAATTGAGGCCCATGCGCTCGCGCCTCGTCCTCGCCCCGCTGCTGCTGGCCGTGGCGGCGTGCGGTGACTCGCCGGCCGCGACGCCCGCGAAGTCCGCGACGCCCGCCGGCAAGCGCCCCAAGGTGGCGATCTTCGGAGTGGACGGCGCGACCTTCCAGGTCATGGACCCGCTCCTCGCCGCCGGGAAGCTGCCCGCGCTGGGCGGCCTCATCGCGCGCGGCGCTCGCACGGTGCTGCAGAGCGACATCTCGGAAGGCGCCTCGGCCGTGCTGTGGGCCTCCATCGCGACCGCCGCGTGCAAGGCCGAGCACGGCATCGAGGGCTTCACGCAGGACATCGGCGGGCGCAACGTCATCTTCTGCTCGTACGACCGCAAGCTGCCCGCGCTGTGGACCATGGTGGACGCGCGCGGCGGCAGCGTCGGCATCGTGGGCTACTGGAACTCCTGGCCGGCCGAGACCGTGAACGGCTGGATCGTCGCGGACCTGTTCGCGACCAGCCTGTACAGGCGCAACTACACCACCGTCGAAGGCAACGGCATCACCTGGCCGCCGGAGCTGGTGTGGGAGCTGGCCCCGTTGGTCGCCGCGCCCGCGGACATCCGGCGCGAGGACCTCGACGTGCTGGGGCAGTTCACCGAGGCCGAGTGGGCTGCGCTGAGCGCCGACGACAGCGAGGCCGACTTCGTGGGCCAGAACGGGCTCGTGGCGCTCAAGTACGGAGTCCAGGCGCAGAAGTCTTTCGCACGGGCTGCGCTGCACATGCTGGACACGCGCGGCCAGCCGGACCTCCTGTTCGTCTTCCTCGAGCTGCCCGACCGCGTCGGCCACAACTTCTGGCACGCCTACGAGCCCGACAAGGTGAGGGGCGGCGCGCAGGCCGTGGACGCAGGCTGGCGCGAGCGCTGGGCGCACATCGTGCCCGGCAGCTACGAGATCGTGGACGACTGGATCGGGCAGATGCTGGCCAAGCTCGATCCCGACACCACCGTCTTCGTCGTCTCGGACCACGGCTTCCGCTCGGGGGGCGGCAACGGCGGCAGCCCGGCGGACCTCGCTCACGTGGGGCACTCCGGCGCGCACGCCGGGGACGGCGTCCTCATCGCGGCCGGGCCGGCCATCGCGTCCGGCGCCACGTGCGAGGCGCAGCTGTACGACGTGGCGCCCACGGTGCTGGCGGCCATGGGACTGCCCGGCACGACGCAGGGCATCGGCCGCGTGCTGCGCGCCCTGCTCGCGCCGGCGTTCCTGGCGCAGCATCCTCTGCTGCCGGCCATCGCCGAGCCTCCACGACCGTTGGCGGACCACGATTCGCCCGGAGTGGGCCCCGCCTCTCCGGACGCGCCGCCCGACGAGGAGCGCCTGCGCCAGTTGAAGGCCATCGGCTACATGATCGGCGCCACGCACGAAGTTCCCGGCGGCGACGACGCGGACGGGAAGCACTGATGCGCGCGGCCATCGCGGAGGCGCTGACGCGGGCGCTGGCGGCCTGCGGCGGCCGGAGGTGCCGGCAGGCGCGCCTGCGCCGCGCCCGAAGGTGGCCATCCTGTGCGCCGACGGCGCGACCTTCACGGTCATCGACCCGCTGCTGAAGGCGGGCAAGCTGCCGCACATCGCCGACCTCATCGCGCGCGGCGCGCGCTGCGTGCTGCAGTCGGCCGATCCGCCCAAGGCCTCCCCCGGGCAGCGAGCCGTTCGAGGGGCGCGTGCTCGCCACGCTGCTCGATCCGCGCTTCGTTGCCGCGCACCCGCAGGCCGCGCCGCTGGCGGATCCCGCGACCACGCCCTCGCCCGACGCGCCCGAGAGCGGCTTGCCGGCGCCGTACCTCGAGCAGCTGCAGGCCTTCGGCCACGTCGGCGGCGACGGGCGCGACGGCGGAGCCGGATGTAATCGCGCGCCCGTGCAGCCGACTGGCTGGCATGGAGACCCTTTCACACCGGGCGCTCGTGCAACCCGCCGACGCGCTGCCCCTCGAGGATCTGCTGGCGGGGCTGCTGTGCCCGGGCTCCGCGTCGGCGCGCGCGCAGGCGCTGGCGCGGGGCGTGCTCGGCGAGCAGGCCGAGCTGCCGCGGCTGGCGCGCATGTCGCCGCGCGAACTGGCGCGCGAGCTGTCGGGCGCGCTGCGCCTCGCGCCCGGCGGCGCCGAGCGCGCGGCGCTGCGTCTCTTCTGCGCCTTCGAGCTGGCCCGGCGCGCCGCGCGCGTGGACCCGCCCGCCGGCCCGGTCGTGCGCGGCGCCGCCGACCTCGAGCCGCACCTGCGCGGCCTGCTCGACGGCAAGCTCAAGGAGGTCTTCCTCGTCGTGCTGCTGGACGCCAAGAACCGGCCGTTGCGCACCGAGCGCGTGTCGGAGGGCTGCCTCACCTGGTCGGTCGTGCATCCGCGCGAGGTCTTCGCGCCGGCCGTGCGCGAGTCGGCCGGCGCGGTCATCGTGGCGCACAACCACCCCAGCGGCGACCCCACGCCCTCCGCCCAGGACATCGAGGTCACGGCCCGGCTCGCGCGCGTGGGCGAGACGCTGGGCATCCCCCTGCTGGATCACATCGTCGTGGGACGCCGGCGCTGCGTGTCCCTGCGCGCGCAAGGCTTGCTGGGAGGACCACCGCCGTGAATGGCGGGCGTCAATGTGCGGTGCTGCGGGAGAGCAGGGCGGTGCGCGCCGCCGCCAGCGCCGTGGTGCGCTGCTCCGGCGGCTTCCCTGGGTCCACGCCCCAGTCCTTGCCCGTGATGGACATCAGCCGCTGCAGCGCGGCGAAGGCCAGCTCGGTGTCGGGGCTGGCCAGCAGGGCGAGGAAGTCCGCGGGGTCGCGGGTGGGGTCGGCGGCGAGGCGCGCGGCCTCGAGCGCCACGCGGCCGTCGGGCGAGAGCTGCGCGGCGCGCGGGCCGGCGGCGAAGGCCGCCAGCGCGTCGCGCGCGACGGGCAGGCCCGTCTTGCCCAGCGCGTCGAGCACGGCGATGGTCACGTCCGGCTCGGGGCGCTGCTGCAGGGCCACGATGAGCTGGTCGGCCACGCGCGCGGCACCGCACGCGGCCGCGGCCTGCGTCGCCACGTTGAGCGAGGTGTCGTGCAGCAGCGGGCCGGCCGCGAGGTTGGCCAGGCGCACGCGCGCCTTGTCGTCGCAG
>DASUFI010000269.1:0-20959 GCA_036274635.1 Planctomycetota bacterium | reverse complement strand
GCGTTGCTCGGCACCACCGCGCCGGGCTGCACGGTGAGCGAGAAGAGGATGCGCTCGGCCGCGCGGCCCTGGTGGGTGGGGATGAGGTGGCGGTAGCCGGTGAGGTCGCGCACCACGGCCTCGAGCTCGAAGAAGCTGCGCGAGCCGGCGTAGGACTCGTCGCCCTCCACCAGCGCCGCCCACTGCGCGGCGGACATGGCCGAGGCGCCGCTGTCGGTGAGGAGGTCGAAGGTGACGTGCTGGGCGTGCAGCGCGAAGAGGTTGAAGCCCGCCTGCTCGAGGTGCGCGCGGCGCTCCTCCGCGCTCAGCAGCGGGATGGGCTCGACGACCTTGATGCGGAAGGGCTCGAAGATGACGGGCATGGGAACTCCGGTGGGGCCGCTGCGCAGGGAGCAACTGGCGCGCCGTCGCGGAAGGCCGGGCCCGCCGCCCGCTGCGGGGCGCCCGGGCTTGCGGCGGGCCGCCGGGCCGTCTCCGCGCCGCTCCGGAAGCCTGCCGGCGCGCGCATCCTTCCCCTCGCGTGGGGGAAAAACCCCCAATCCAGGACAGCTCGCCTGCGACACGCAGACGCTGGAGCACGACACCTGCCTCGGCTTCGACGGCTGGACCAACGCCGACCTCGCCCGCTTCCATGCCGAGCTGCTGCGCGAGCCGGTCGAGGTCGTCGACGACGCCGAGGACTGACGGCCGCCGAAGACGGCCGGCCCGCCAGCGCGTCGCCGTCACGCGCCCGGCGGCGGCTTGCTACGCTCGCGGTCCCTGCCGGAGCCGCGCATGGCCGTCACGGTCCGTCCCGCCACTCGCGCCGACCTCGACCAGCTGATCGCCTTCAACGCCAGCATGGCGCAGGAGACCGAGGGCAAGCGCCTCGACCCGGCTCGCCTGCAGCCCGGCGTGGCCGCGGTGCTCGCGGACACCGGGCGCGGCCGCTACCTCGTGGCCGAGCTCGGCGGCCGCGTCGCCGGCGCCCTGCTCCTCACACGCGAGTGGAGCGACTGGCGCAACGGCTGGTTCTGGTGGATCCAGAGCGTGTACGTGGTGCCGGAGGCGCGCGGCCGCGGCGTGTACCGCGCGCTGCACGAGTCGGTGCTGGCCGAGGCGCGCGCGGACACGCAGGTGTGCGGAGTGCGGCTCTACGTGGACCAGGACAACCGGGCCGCGCAGGCCACCTACGCCGCCGTCGGCATGCGGCGCACGCACTACCTCTTCTACGAGGAGGACTTCACCGCGCCGGCCTGAGCGAGCTGGCTCAACGTGCCGGGCGCCACGCCGCGCCCCTCACACCCCCACGCCCTGCGGCCGCTGCTGGCGCAGGAAGTTCAGGGCCGAGCCCGCCCGGAACCAGGCGATCTGCAGCTCGTTCAGCGTGTGCGTGCAGTCGAAGGTGGCCGAGCTGCCGTCCTTGTGCCTGGCCGTCACGCGCACCTCGGAGCCCGGCGCCAGCTCATCGACGCCCGCGAAGCTCAGCCGGTCCTCGGCCTGGATCACCTCCCAGCCGGCCGGGTCGCGGAAGACCAGCGGCAGCAGGCCCTGCTTCTTGAGGTTGGTCTCGGCGATGCGCGCGAAGCTGCGCGCGAGGATGGCGCGGCAGCCGAGGAAGCGCGGCGACATCGCGGCGTGCTCGCGCGAGCTGCCCTCGCCGTAGTTCACGTCGGCGACGACCACCCACCCCAGGCCGCGGCGCTTGTAGTCCTTGGCGATGTCGGGCAGCGGCGCCACGGCCTCGCTGAAGACGTTGATGCCCGTGCCCACCGCCGACGCGAAGGCGTTCGTGGCACCGGTGAAGGCGTTGTCGCTGATCTTCTCGAGATGCCCGCGGTAGCGCAGCCACTTGCCCGCGGGCGAGACGTGGTCCGTCGTGCACTTGCCCTTGACCTTGAGCAGCACCGGCAGGTCGCGCAGCTTTTCGGGCGTGATCGGCTCGAAGGGCTCGAGGAGCTGCAGGCGCTCGGACGTGGGGGAGACGGCCAGGCTGATGCGGCTGCCGTCGGCGGGCGGCTCGGTCAGGCCGGCGAGGCCCGTGGCGAGGCCCAGCTTCGGCAGCTCGTCGCCCGAGGGCGGCGACAGGTGCACCGCCTTCCCGTCCGGAGCCGCCAGCGCGTCGCGCCGCGGGTCGAAGTCGAGGCGCCCCGCGAGGGCCATGGCCACGACCACCTCCGGGCTGCCGATGAAGGCCAGCGTGGCCGCGTTGCCGTCGTTGCGCCCGGAGAAGTTGCGGTTGTACGACGTCACGATCGAGTTGGTCTCGCCGGCCTGGATGTCCTCGCGCTTCCACTGCCCGATGCACGGGCCGCAGGCGTTCGCCAGCACCGTCGCGCCGATGTCCGCCAGCACCTGCATCTGCCCGTCGCGACGGATGGTCGTGTCGATGGTGTTGCTGCCGGGCGTGACCATGAGCGGGACCCGCACCTTGAGGCCCGCGGCCCGCGCCTGCGCGGCGACGGAGGCGGCGCGCGTCATGTCCTCGTAGGAGCTGTTGGTGCACGAGCCGATCAGCGCGGCCTTCAGGTTCACCGGCCAGCCGCTGCGCTGCGCCTCGTCCCGCACGTCCGCCAGCGGCCGCGCGAGGTCGGGCGTGTGCGGCCCCACGAGGATGGGCGAGAGCTGCGACAGGTCGATCTCGATGACGCGGTCGAAGAAGCGCTCGGGCTCGGTCTCCACCTCCGGGTCCGCGCGCAGCTCCGCGCGGCGCTTCTCCGCCGCCGCCGCCCAGCCCCCGCGCCCCGTCGCGCGCAGGTAGCGCGCCATGGCGTCGTCGAAGGGGAACAGCGACGTCGTCGCGCCGTGCTCGGCGCCCATGTTGCAGATGGTGCCCTTGCCCGTGCACGAGATGCTGTCCGCGCCCGGCCCGAAGTACTCGACGATGGCGCCCGTGCCGCCCTTCACGGTGAGGATCTCGCACACCTTGAGGATCACGTCCTTGGGCGACGTCCAGCCGTCCAGCTTGCCGACCAGCTTCACGCCGATGAGCTTGGGCCACTTCACGTTGAACGGCAGCCCGGCCATGACCTCCATCGCGTCCGCGCCGCCCACGCCGATGGCCACCATGCCCAGGCCGCCCGCGTTGGGCGTGTGGCTGTCCGTCCCGATCATGAGGCCGCCGGGGAAGGCGTAGTTCTCCAGCACCACCTGGTGGATGATGCCGCTGCCCGGCTCCCAGAAGCCGATGCCGTAGCGCGCCGAGGCGGACTTGAGGAAGGCGTACACCTCGGCGTTCTGCTCATTCGCCGTCTTGAGATCCGCGTCCCGTCCGACCCGCGCCGTGATGAGGTGGTCGCAGTGCACCGTGCTGGGCACCGCCACGCGCGGCCGGCCCGCCATGCCGAACTGCAGCAGCGCCATCTGCGCCGTCGCGTCCTGCATGGCCACGCGGTCGGGCAGCAGGTCGTCGTAGGTGCGGCCGCGCTCCGGGAGGCGGCCCGCCGGCTCGCCCAGGTGCGCCAGCAGGATCTTCTCCGCCAGCGTCAGCGCGCGGCCGAGGCGGCGGCGGAAGTCGGCGTGCGTGGCGGCGAGGCGGCCATACAGGGATTCGATGCGCGGGAGGTCGGCGTCGGGCATGGCGTCCACCCTAGGTCAAGGGCGCGGCCGGCGCAAATCGGGCGTGCAGTGCTTCAGTCCAGGGCGCCGAGAGACGCACTGAAGCTTGCCTGAAGCAGTGCATTTGCAGCGCTTCAGTTGAGGACGCCGCAGGACGCACTGAAGCTGCCTTGAAGCACTGCCTATGCATTGCTTCGGTTCGCGGCGCGCCACGAGGATGCGCGCGCAGTCTGGGTCTCGGCGCCGCCCCCGGCCGCTACCCGCCCTCGGTCACCACGTCCACGGGGGCGATCTTCTCCAGCTCCTCCTTCACGCGGCTGGCGTCGCCGACGACGACGATGACCATGCGCTCGGGCTGCAGCAGCTCCTGGGCGCAGCGCTGCAGGTCCTCGGAGGTGGTGGAGGCCACGCGTCCGAGGTAGTCGGCGTACCAGTCGTCGGGCAGGCCGTTGAGCTCGAGGGTCCAGAGGCGGCCGGCGATGTCCTGCGGCGTCTCGAGGCTGCCGGCGAAGGAGCCGACCATGTAGGCGACGGCGTCGTCCAGCTCCTTGCCCTGGGGCGGCTCGGCCACGAGGCGCTTGACCTCGGCGATGACGGCGCTGACGGTCTCGGCGGTGGTCGGGGTGCGCGTGAAGGTGCGCACCTCGAACTCGCCGCCGAAGCGCTGGCTGGAGAGGCCGCCGGACGCGCCGTAGGTGAGGCCCTTCTGGACGCGGATCACGTCGTTGAGGCGGCTGCTGAAGGAGCCGCCGAAGCATTGGGAGAGGACGCCGGCGGTGGCGTAGAGCGGGTTGCGGCGGGTGATGCCGCCGTGGCCGGCGCGGATCTCGGACTGGATGGCGCCGGGCTTGTCGATCAGGGTGATGCGCGTGCCGGCGGGCGGCTGGAAGGCGGGCAGGGGCACGTCGGGCGAGGGGCCCTCGGCTTCCCAGCTGCCCAGGTAGCGGCCGGCGATGCGCTTGGCCTCGGCCAGCGTGAGGTCGCCGGAGAGGTAGAGGGTGCTGGTGTCCGGCCGCACCCACTCGGACCACCAGGTGGCGAGGCGCTCGGCGTCCAGCTTCTGCAGGTCCTTGGCGGTGCCCTCGGCGGGGCGGCCGTAAGGATGGTCGCCCCACAGCGCGTGGTCGAACTGGCGCTCGGCGATGACGCCGGGCGCCTTCTCGGAGATGGCCATGCCGGTGGCGGTCTGGTCGCGCAGGCGCTTGAACTCGGCGGAATCGAAGCGCGGGGCTTGCACGACCTCGGCCAGCAGGCGCAGGGCGCGCTCGGAGTCCTCGGTGAGGGCGGAGACGGTGACGGAGGCGCTGTCGTGGCTGGCGCCGGCACCGAGGTCGATGGCGTTGCGCTCGAGCTCGGCCGCCAGGGCCTCGGCGTCGCGGGCGACGGTGCCCTTGGTCACCAGGCCGGCGGCGAGGCTGGCGGTGCCGGGGAAGGCCGGGTCCTCGGTGAAGGCGCCGGCGCGCACGTCGAGGCTCGCGGAGACGAAGGGCAGCTCGTGGTTCTCGACCAGCACGAGGTGCAGGCCGTTGTCGAGCTCGGCGGTCTGCTTGGGCAGCGAGACGCCGCTGGCGAGGGGCGGGGCGACGGGCGGCGCGGTGGGGTAGCCCTGGGGCGGGTGCGCGGTGGCCTTGGGGCCGGCGGCCGTGGCGCGGTGGCCGCCCTCGACCTCGCGGGCGCTCTCCATGGCGGGCTGGTCGCCTTCCTTGGTGCCCATCGAGAGCATGGTCTTGGCGGCCGACAGCAGGCCCGGCGCGATGACGATCTCGTTGGCGCGCTCCTTCACCAGGTACTTCTGCGCCACGCGCTGCAGGTCGGCGGCGGTCACCGTCTCCATGCGGTGGATGCGCTCGTTGGCCTCCTGCGTGTCGCCGTAGAGAGTGGCCGCCTGGCCCAGCGCGCTGGCCTTGCTGGCGACGGTGAGCAGCTTGGTCACGTCGGCGCGCAGGGCCTGCTTGCGGGCCTTGGCTAGCTCCTCCTCGGTGACGCCCTCGGCCTTGACCTTCTCCACCTGCTCCCACAGCGCGGCCAGGACGGCGTCGGTATCGCCCAGCGGCATGCACACGCCCGCGAGCCCCGCGAAGCCCGCCTGCTCGAGCCCGATGAAGGCGCCGAAGCCGGCCACCGCGATGTCCTTGCGCCGCACGAGGTCGATGTAGACGCGCGAGCTCTCGCCGCCGCCCAGGATGGACATGAGCAGCTCGAGCGCCACCGCGTCCGGGTGGCCGTCGGGCACCGCGCGGAAGGCGATGGCCGCGACGGGCACCGGGCCGTTGTCGGGCTTGATGCGGAAGTGCTGCAGCCCGGTCTGCTCCGGCTCCGTCAGCGTGACGCGCGGCGGGTCGGGGCAGCGCGGGATCCAGCCGAAGCTCTTCTGCGCCAGCGCCAGCACCTGCTCGCTGGTCACGTCGCCGACCACGACCAGCGTGCAGTTGTTGGGGACGTAATACTTGTCCCAGAAGGCCTGGATCTCGTCGGCCGTGCTCGCGCGCAGGTGCTCGATCTGCCCGATGGCGGACCAGCGGTAGGGGTGCACGGTGAACAGGTCCGCGAGCAGCTTCTCCAGCACGTCGCCGTAGGGCTGGTTGAGGCCGAGGCGCCGCTCCTCCTCGACCACCTTGCGCTCGGTCGCGAAGCCGCCCTCGTCGATCTTCAGCGCCGACATGCGCTCGGCCTCCAGCCAGAGCACCATCTCGAGCTGGTTGGCGGGCAGCTCCTGCACGTACACCGTCTGGTCGAAGGAAGTGTAGGCGTTGCAGTCGCCGCCCGTGCGGCGGATGTAGTCGAAGTGGTCCTTGGGCCCGAGCCGGTCCGTGCCCCGGAACATCATGTGCTCGAACATGTGCGCGAAGCCCTGGCGGTCGGGCTGCTCGTCCTTGCTGCCCACGTGGTACCAGAGCTGCACGGCGACGATGGGCGCGCTGTGGTCCTCGAGCGAGACCACACGCAGGCCGTTGTCGAGCACGGCTTCCTCGAAGGGCAGGCGGCCGGAGCCGTGGCGGACGTTGAGCACGGAGGCGGGGGTGGGTGCGGCTGCGGGCGCGGCCGCGGCCGGAGCAGCGGCAGCGGGGGGCTTCAATGGTGCGGCGGCCGGCGGCGGGGAAGCGGGCTGCGGAGGCGAGCCGCAGGCGGCGAGTGCGAGCAGGGCGGACGCGAGCATCGGCCGACGGGACATCGCATGACCTCCGGAGAGGCCGGGATCCTACCGCTGCGACGTGGCGCCCCGCCTCTCATCCCTTGGCGCTGCGGTGTCGCGGGAGGCCTGTGGCGGCGCCTCGGGCTCCACGCCCTCTACGCCGCGACGCGAGCGTGAGGGGGCGCGCGGACGCCGGGCTCGGCGTCGGAACGCCGCCTTCGGCGCGCGGTTTGCGCGGCCGGCCAGAGCAGAGACCCACCATGTCGAAGAGCAAGAAGAAGCACTTCCCCGGACACGCCGCCCTCGACTTCGCGATGCGCGTCGTTCGCAAGCTCGGCGCCGATCGGGTGCCGCTGCTGTCGGCGGGCTTGTCGTACTCCGCAGCGCTCTCGATGGCGCCGCTCGTGGTCGTGACGCTCGGGCTGGTCGGGCTCGTTGCGGACCGCGGGCAGGTGCAGCACTACCTGGTGTCGCAGGTGCAGGGCCTGACAGGCGCGGACGCCGCCGGCCTCGTCGACGAGTTGTCCAGCGCCCAGCACAGCCACGGCTCGGGGCTGCTGTCCACGATCCTGGGCAGCATCATGCTCGTCGTCGGAGCCAGCTCGGTCTTCGTCCAGCTCCAGAACGGGCTCAATGTGGTGTGGAACGTGGAGCCGAAGCCGGGCCGCAGCCTGTGGACCTTCCTGCACCAGCGGCTGCTCTCGCTGGCGATGATCGTGAGCGTGGGCTTCCTGCTGCTCATCTCGCTGCTGGCGAATGCGGTGCTCTCGGCGGCGCTCGAAGCCCTGTCGGGCTCGGAGGCGGCCTTCGGCGTCGTGGCCAACACGCTCATCCAGGTGGTGCTGTCGGGCCTGCTCTTTGCGGCGCTGTTCCGCTTCGTGCCGGACGCGCGCACGGGCTGGCGTGACGTGCTGCTCGGCGGCGGGGTCACGGCCGTGCTCTTCAAGGCCGGCGAGTGGGCCATCGGCCAGTACCTCGGGCGGGGCACGGTGGGCTCGCCCTATGGTGCTGCGGGCTCGGTCATCGTGATGCTCGTGTGGGTGTACTACTCGGCGATCATCGTGTTCCTGGGCGCGGAGTTCACGCAGCAGTGGGCCGTGCGGCGCGGTGGCGGCACGGTGCCCGAAGCGAACGCCCGGCGGGGCGCGACGCTGGATCCGCGCCGGCCCCGCGCGCGCGCAGCGAGCTGATCAGAGCATGCGCACCCGGCTGGCGCGCAGGACGACGACGTCCTGCTCGAAGTCCACCTCCAGCCGCCGGCGGAACGCCGACCACCAGCGCGGGTCCAGCCGGGGGACGAGCACCTCGTGCGCCACCACGTCGTCGGCCTCGATGTCGCCGCCGCCCTCCTGCCAGAGCCCGCGCGCGGGCGTGCGGACGTGGCTGGTCACGCCGCCGAAGCGGGCTGCCAGCTCGTGGCGCAGCGCGCGCTGAGCCTGCGCGAAGCGCGGGTCGGCGGGCAGCAGGAATTCCACCAGCCATGCGGCCCGCGGACGCGCGGAGCGGACCGCGCGGCCGGCGGGCCGCCGCCGTTGTGGTCGACGCGCCATGCGCTCAGGTCGGCTCCTGCTCGCGCGTCTGGCGCGCGGTCGCCGCTTCGGCCATGGAGTGGACGTCCTCCACCTCCTCGGGCGGCGGCAGCGCGGCATCCTGCCCCAGGCTCTTGAGCCACAGCTCGCGGGCCCATCCCTGCGCGTGGTAGAGGTGCGCGTCCTCCTCGTTCTCGATGCGCTCCTGGGCGGCGGCCAGGCTGTCGAGACCCTCGCCGTCGGTCTCGAGCAGCTGGCCGATGAGGCTCCAGTTCAGGTGGTCCTTGCTCTCCGCCAGCGCGACGCACTCGGCGGCGACGATCTCGGCCGCCGCCGGGTCGTCCGAGCCCAGCGCCATGTTCATGGCCTGGACGAGCGAGCGGCCGATGTGCCGGACGACGGCCCGGCCCGGCGTGTCCTGGTCCGGATCGAGCCCCACGTCCGCGCAGACGTCCTGCAGGGCGCGCACGTGCTCCTCGGTCTGCGCCAGGTAGCGGGTCCATTCGTCGCGCAGGTCCTCGTTCTCCACGCACTGCAGCGCGGTGCGGTAGATCTCGACACCGCCGAGCTCGGTCTCCAGCGCCTCCCAGACGAGCTCGTGCAGCTGCTGCCGCGTGGGGCTCGCGGACTTCGCGCTGGGGGGTGCCACCTTTGTCCTGCTCATGCGGTCTCCGTTCCGTTGCGCAGCTGCGGCCGCAACTGGCTCCTGGGTCGATCGAAATGGCGGTGCTGCGCCAGGGCGTCCACGAAGGCCGCCGCGAAGCCCTGCAGGCCGCCCGCCCCGTCGGTCCATGCGCTGACCACGCCGCGGTCGGAGGTCTCGGCCGCGCTGGCCTCGTGAGCCAGCTCGATCTGGGGCAGCTCGACGGCCCCCAGCAGCTCGACGCCCTCATTGGTGGCGCCGATGGGCTTGGCGTGGCGGAAGGCGTCGCCGAGGAACAGCCGCACCTGCTCCAGCCCCAGCAGGCTGGCCACGCTGTCCGCGCCGCCGGCCACGTACACGCCGTCGTAGAGCACCGAGTCGGTCGTGAGGAAGGTCTTCTGCGCCTCGCACGGCCGGCCCTCGTCCGTGGCGAAGGGACCGAGCGAGAGGCTGACCACCTCGCAGAGGACTCCGGCCGCGGCCAGCTCGCCCTCGACGATCTCGAGGTCGAGGGCGCGCGCGCCGGGCGCGGCCAGGACGGCCACCTTGCGCGTGCGGGCCGAGTCGTGCGGCTGGTTCAGCAGGCTGAGCGCGGGCGAGGTCACGTGGCCCTTCGCCGGGCCGCCCGAGGGCGGCGGCGTGCCGGTGGGCTGCGCCACCGGCGGCTGGCGCGCGGGCTTCACCGGCTTGACGCCGACCATCGTCGCCACTTCGGCCGCGAACTCCGCGTCGATCTCGGCGAAGAGCGCCACGACGCGCTCGCGGATGGCCAGCCGCTCCACCTTGCCGATCTCGAAGCGGCAGGCCTCCACGAGGTGCTCGCGCTCCGGCGCCGACTGGCTGTGGAGGAACAGGCGCGCCTGGCTGAAATGGTCGAGGAAGCTGTCGCTGCGCTGGCGCACCTTGGCGCCCCTCACCGGCTCCGGCACGTGCACGAAGCCATCGACTCGCGCCGGCCGCGGGTGGTTGTTGGCGATGCTGTTCGGGTGGTAGAGCGCGCGCGCCGTGTGGATGCTCTGGCGCCCGAGGCCATCCTGCTGGTGGTTGCTCACCGGCGCCAGGGGCCTGTTGATGGGCAGCTCGGTGAAGTTGGGCCCGCCCAGGCGCAGCAGCTGCGTGTCCAGGTACGAGAAGAGGCGGGCCTGCAGCAGCGGGTCGTTGGTGAAGTCGATGCCCGGCACCACGTTCCCGATGCAGAAGGCCACCTGCTCGGTCTCGGCGAAGAAGTTGGTCGGGTTGCGGTCGAGCACCATGCGCCCGACGCGCCGCACCGGCACCAGCTCCTCGGGCACGAGCTTGGTCGCGTCCAGGAGGTCGAAGCCGAAGGCCAGCTGCTGGTCCTCGTCCATGACCTGCAGGCCCAGCTCGTACTCGGGGTACTGGCCGCGCTCGATGGCCTCCCACAGGTCGCGGCGGTGGAAGTCCGGGTCGCGGCCCGAGATCTTCTGCGCCTCGTCCCACACGATGGAGTGCGCGCCCAGCACGGGCTTCCAGTGGAACTTGACCAGGCTCGTGCGGCCGGACCCGGCCACCAGCCTGAAGGTGTGCACGCCGAAGCCCTCCATCATGCGGAAGCTGCGGGGGATCGCGCGGTCCGACATGAGCCACATGACCATGTGCAGGGTCTCGGGCACGAGCGAGACGAAGTCCCAGAAGGTGTCGTGCGCCGAGGCCGCCTGCGGCATCTCGTGGTGCGGCTCGGGCTTCACCGCGTGGACGAGGTCCGGGAACTTGATGCCGTCCTGGATGAAGAAGACCGGCATGTTGTTGCCCACGAGGTCGAAGTTGCCCTCGCGCGTGTAGAAACGGGTGGCAAAGCCCCGCACGTCCCGCGCGAGGTCGCTCGAGCCGCGCGAGCCCACCACGGTGGAGAAGCGCACGAAGACCGGCGTGCGCGCCGAGGGATCGTTCAGGAACTCGGCGCTGGTCAGCTCGGCCAGCGGCTCGTAGACCTGGAAGAAGCCGTGGGCGCCGGAGCCGCGCGCGTGCACCACGCGCTCGGGGATGCGCTCGTGGTCGAAGTGCATGATCTTCTCCCGGAGGTGGAAGTCCTCCAGGAGCGTGGGGCCGCGCGGGCCGGCCTTGAGCGAGTCGTCGGTCTGCTGGACCGGAATGCCCTGGTCCGTCGTGAGGGGCGCGCGGCCGAAGCGCTCACGGAAGGCCTCGAGCGCCGTGTCCTTGGACTGGCGACGCAGTGGCTTGCTGGCTGCCTGCTCCCGCGACAGCCGCTCCTCGGACGGCGGCTCGAGCTCGTCGGAGTCGGGACGCGGCTTCCCGGCGGGCACGGGACGGCGCGCGGCCGGCGCGCGGCGGGTCTTGCCTCGGACGGTGCGTGAGGTCTTGCGCCTGGTGCTCATGGCCGCCGCGCCTCGCACATCCCGTGCCGTGCGGACGCGGCCCGATCGTGCGCTGCGCCCGGCGGCCCCGCGTCCTTTCTGCAAAGCGATGCGGAGCGCGAGACGTGGCCACGCCGCACGCGGCGTGCGTCGCGGGGACGCGGCTGGTGCCTCCTGAAGGACTCGAACCTTCGACCCGCTGATTAAGAGTCAGCCGCTCTACCAACTGAGCTAAGGAGGCACGGCGCGAAGCGGCGGATTGTGCCCGCCGCGGGGCGCGCCGTTCAAGAGTGGCGACGCGCGGATCGCGTCAGCGCGCGGGCGCGTCGCTCGGTGCGGGCGGCGCTGGCTGCGCGGCCTGCTGCGCCGCGGCCTCCGTCTGCTTCTGCGCCCAGCCGTGGCGCAGCTTGTCGCTGCCGTCGCCGGCGGTGCGGTCCCGGCCGGGCAGGCCGGCGACCACCAGCATGATGACCAGCGCCAGCACGATGAGCGAGAGCGTTCCGACGCTCACGATCGGGTTGGGCTGGGCGGTGGCGCGGGCGGTGGGCACGAGAGCGGATCCCCGGGAGTCCGTCCTCGTTGTCGGCGCCCCGCCCGCGCCGACTTGAGGGCCCCCGGCTCAGCTCGGCCGCGCGCGGAGGCCTTGCGCTGGCAGGCCCGGCGTGGCGCAGGCCAGCTCGATCACGGCCTGCGGGTCGCGCAGGAGCTCGCGCTGCTCGTCGTCGGACAGCGAGGGCGGGCCCTGCACGCGCGCCTTGAGCACGAGGCCATCCAGGCGGTGCCGTGCCAGCGCGTCGCGCGGACCGGGCTGCTCGACGAGCCGCAGGTGGCTGTCGCGCACCGCGGGGTCGGCCAGCACGCGCTCGAGGGCGCTGCGGCGGTCGTCCCGCGCAGGCGGCAGCGCCGCGAGCCGCTCCCGCAGGCGCCGCAGGACGGGCGCGGGGGCGACCTCCTCGGGGGTGATGAAGAGGCCCGCGCGGCGCGCCGCCTCTCCCGTGGACACGCGGCTGCTCAGCATGGACAGGGGCACGGCGAGCACCATGCCGAGGAGCACGGGCGCCATCCACCACGCCAGCGCCGGGGCGAGGCGGATGATCAGGAGGGTCCAGACGATCCCGAGCAGCGTGGTGCCCGCGTGGCGCCGCAGCGCCTCGCCCAGGCTCGTGCCGCGGTCGTCGCGCGGCCCGGAGAGCCAGCCGCTGCTGCGGCCGAGCAGGATGGAGAGCACGCAGCCGGTCTCGGCGACGGCCAGGACGGGTGCGAGCAGCATGGAGAAGAGCGCCTCGGCCAGCCCGCTGCGGACGAGGCGGCCGCCGCCGCCGAAGAGGCGGGCCTCCCGCATCCGCGCCACGAGAGCCAGCAGGCGCGGCAGGAAGAGCAGGCCCATCGTCAGGCCGAAGAGCAGCTGCGCCTGGGCCTCGATGGAGACCTCCCAGATGGGGAAGAGCGAGCCGCCGGGCGCGAAGTACTGGTGGCGGCCGAGCGCCTGGCGCAGCATCTCCGCGGTGGAGACGAGCAGCAGCAGGATCCAGATCGGCGCGCTCAGGTAGGTCATGACGCCCAGCAGCAGGTGCAGGCGGCTCATGGGATGCAGCCCGGGCATGCGCAGCAGCCGCGCGTGCTGCAGGTTGCCCTGGCACCAGCGCCGGTCGCGCGCGGCGAAGTCGATCAGCGTGGGCGGCGGCTCCTCGTAGCTGCCGCCGAGGTCGGGCACGAGGTACACGCGGTAGCCGGCGCGCCGCATGAGGGCGGCCTCGACGAAGTCGTGGCTCAGGATCGAGCCGCCCAGCGGCGGACGGCCGGGCAGCGTGGGCAGGCGGCAGTGGGTCTCGAAGGGCGCGACGCGGACGATGGCATTGTGGCCGTAGTAGTTGCCGTCGCCGCCCTGCAGCCAGGACAGGCCCGTGGCCCAGGTGCGCGCGTAGGCGCCGGCCCCGAACTGCTGCAGCCGGCCGAAGAGCGTGCGTCGGTTCACCGGCAGCGGCGGCGCCTGGATGAGGCCGGCCTCGGGGTGCTCCTCCATGAGCTGCACCAGCCGCACGAGCGTGGACCCCGACATCACGCTGTCGGCGTCGAACACGATCATGTAGCGGAAGCGATCGCCCCGGCGCGCGCAGAAGTCCGCGATGTTGCCGGCCTTGCGGCCCTCGTTGGAGGGGCGGTTGCGGTAGTGCACCCGCGCCCGCGGCGCCAGCCTCGTGGTGAACTCCGTGACCGCCAGCTCCTCGTCCAGCCAGCGTCGCGGATCGGTCGTGTCGCTCTGCACGAAGATCTCGAAGCCCGCGGCCAGCCCGGTCTCCTCGAGCGAGTCCCACGTGGCCCCCAGCCCGGCGAGCACGCGCGCCGGGTCCTCGTTGCGGATGGGCACGACCAGCGCGGTGGGCGGCAGCGGACCGGCGACGGGCCCCTCGGCGCGCAGCGCGAGCGGGTCGCCGCCGAGCATCTCCACGCAGAAGCCCGCGACGGCCATCCAGAACGAGACCGCGAGGGGCACGAGCAGCACCACGGTGAGCGCGAAGATGAGCACCTCGAGCGGCGTCGTCCCGTTGACGCGCAGCATGTTGGCGAGGAGCGCCGCGACCAGGCCCACCGTCGCCGCGACGAGCAGCACGAAGGCCAGCCGGCGCGCCGCCAGGCGGGGCGAGCTCACGACCGCACCCAGGTCAGGAGCAGCGTCTCCGAGACGACCTGCTCGCCGCGGCGCAGGCTGACGCGCAGGTCGATGGGCTCGGACTCCTTGTCCTGCAGCTCGAAGCTGCAGCGCCAGCTGCCCGCGGGCTCGCTGGGCTGGACGACGACGTGCTGGAGCGTGCCGCGCGAGGCCACGACGTCCGCCTGCGGCATGTCGCCCGCCGCGCCGCCCTCGAAGTCCACCAGGAAGAGCGTGGACTCCTTGCGCTGCTGCACGCGGGTCGCGGTGGCGCGGCCGAGCGCGCGCTGCGGGTCCTCCAGCTGCGCGGCCAGCTCGTACTCGAAGCGCAGCTCCGTGCCGGCGCGCACCGGCTGCTCCGGCACCCACGAGGCCACGACGTTCTCGTTCCACTCGCCCTCGTTGGGGATCTCGATGAGCTCGAGGGCGCCCGGGCCCCAGTCGCCGCGCGGCGTGATCCACAGGCTGGGGCGGCGCTCGAAGTGCGACTCGAGGTCCTCGTAGCTGGTGAAGGCGCGATCGCGCTGCAGCAGCCCGAAGCCGGCCGGGCTGGAGGCCGGCAGGCGCGTGATGCGGTGGGTGCGCAGCGGGTTGGCCAGCGGCCGCCACGTCCAGCTGCCGTCGCCCCCGGCGACGAGCAGGCCGTCCGAGTCGTGCACCTCGGGCCGCCAGTCGGGCGTCCGGTGCAGGCCGTCCTCGCCGAACAGGAACATGCTCGTGAGCGGCGCGAGTCCCAGCTTGTCGATGTCCGCCCTCGGGTAGAGGCAGGCCGTCACGGCGGCCGTGGTGCGCTCGCCCGGCACGATGTCGAAGCGGTAGGCGCCCGTGATGCGGGGGCTGTCGAGGAGCGCGTGCAGCACGACGTGGCCGGCCTCGGGGGCGGGCCGCTCGAGCTGCAGCTCCACGAAGTCCGGGAACTCCTCGCCGCGCGGGGAGGCGGTGTCGATGGCCAGGCCGCGCGCGGACGCTCCGTAGACCTGCCCCACGCCCAGCAGCCGGAAGTAGCTGGCCCCCTGGAAGGCGGCCACTTCGTCGCGCTTCTCCGCGTCGGGCCCGCGCCAGGACAAGGACAGCCCCGAGTAGCCCAGGTCGTCCGGCACCGGCGGCGTGTCGTCCGGGTACGCGAACTGCGCCGACCGGAAGGCGACCTCCCGCTCCTCGCCGTCGACCAGCTCCGTGACCCGGACGCGCTGCTTGAACAGGTAGCCGCGGTGCATGAGCTGCACGCGGAAGGGCAGCTCGTCGGGCGTCCACAGGGCGGCGTCCGGCCGGAAACGCAGCTGGCGGTAGTGGTCGTAGTCCAGCTGGCCCAGCCACTCGGGCAGGTCGTGCGCGTCGCGCGGCGCCTGCTCGTGCTGCGCCAGCTCGCGCGCTCGCGCTCGCAACGCCTCGAAGGCCGGGTCCTGGTCCACGGGGGTCGGCGGAGCTGTCGCGCCCGATGTCGCCGTCGCGTCCGGGGAGGCCGTCGCCTCCTGCTGCGCCGGCGCCGCGAGGGCCAGGAGCATCCACGCCGCGAGCGTCGCGCACGCGGATCGAGTCGAAGCAAGCCTTGTGGTCGCACGCATGGCCGGACCTGAAGAGGGGCGCGCGCCACGCCGCGCGCGATCAGGAGGAAAAAGCAAAGACCGGACCGCTATCGCTGCAGTGCGGGGCGCAGGAGGTCGCCTTGAGCGGAGGGCGACGGGAGGGTGAGGTCTGCGTGGTGACCATGGCTTCAGGCGCGTTGCCCAGCTGACCCTCGTCCAGCGTCGCATCGGCGGTCGCGCCCGGAGCAGCCACCCGGATTGCCGTTCCTTTGTGCCGTTTTCCGGCTGCGCCGACCGCGAGCGGCGGTCGGCGGCCGCGGCGTGAGCTCACGCCCGGGTTGGAGCCGGCCGGGCTGCGCAGCCGCGCTGCGGCCTCGACGGTCCGGGGACCGGGCTCGTCGCCCACACGGCAACCTCCCCGCGCGCGCCGGACCTCGCGGTCAGGTCCAGCTGAGCGCCTCGGCGGTGCCCCCGCGCTGCCCGTCGAAGTGGACGTGCGCATGGCGCTGCAGGGCGCGCACGCCACGAGCCGCACGTCGAGACGAGACGTCCGGCGCTCGCTGTGCTTCCCGACCTCGAGTGCGTCGCGCAGGAGGTCGACCGTCGCGTGGCACCTCTCCGTCGACAGTCCACCGTCGCACCGCTCCGCGGCTCGTCGCTGGACCGATGTTTGCTCCACGCGTGCTCACCCTCGGCGCTTCGCCGGGGGCGTTTTTCAAGGAGTCATCGCATGCCCAATCGTGATAGAGACGATCGGTCGCACGGCTCGATGCAGCACAGCCGACAGGCCTGGAGCTCGCAGCGCAGCTGGAGCGACGAAGACGAGGACGAAAGGCGGCGCGGGCGCTCGCGTCGCGGCTTCGCCAACATGGATCCCGAAGAGCGCCGGGAGTACGCCCGCGAGGGCGGACGATCCAGCCACGGCGGCCGCGGCGACCAGAGCATGGAGCGCGACTGGCGTGACGAGGACCGCGACGAGGAAGGCCGCTTCACGTCCGGACACTCGAGCAGCGAGCGCGGATCGCAGTCCGAGAGCCGTGGTGGCGGCGGCCGCGGCCGCTCGGACTACGATGACGACGACGACCGCTCTTCGAGGCGCTCGTCTCGCCAGTTCTCGTCCCGCCATGACGAGGAGGACGATGACGATCGCGGCTCGAGCGGGCGTCGTGGACCGGCGACGTTCCAGTACGGCGGCGGCGAGCGCAGCAGCGAGAGCTGGCGCCGCGACAGCGACCGGGACGACGACGATGACGACCGCGGGTCTCGCGGTGGTCGCGGGTCGAGTGATCGCTACTCGCAGGGCGACAGCCAGTCCGGTGGTCGCTTCTCGCAGGGCGGCAGCCGCGGCAGCAGCAGCAGTCGGCGGAGCAGCAGCCAGTCGGGTGGTCGCTTCTCGCAAGGCAGCAGCCAGCGCAGCAGCAGCCAGTCCGGCGGTCGCTTCTCGCAGGGCGGCAGCAGGGGCGGCAGCCAAGGCAGCAGCAGCCAGCGGGGCGGCCGCCAGCGCGGCGGCAACCAGCGCGGCGGCAGTCAGCGGGGATCGCGGACCGGCAACAGCGGTAGCGCTCAGCGAGGCTCGCGCGGTGGATCGACCAGCAGCTCGCGCACCGGCTCGCGCGGTAGCTCGAGCTCGCGCGGCTCGTCGACCCGTTCGAGCGGAGGGCGGTCGAGCTCGCGGTCGCGCAGCTCGTCGCAGTCCTCGCAGCGGGGCAGCTCGTCCCGCGGGCGAGGCAAGTCGTCCTCAAGCAAGAGCGGCAAGTCCCGCGCTGGAAGCCGTTGAGCCTGGACGCATGGAGCCGGGCGCCAGTTGCCGCGACACGCGGAGCTGGCGCCCGGCTGCTGCACACGCGATCTGGGGAAGCACGCTGGTGCGCGCAATTCGTTCACGTGCGGCACGGTCGTCCCGGGAACCGGCCCGATGCAGAGGCACAATCGTGCGCGGGCAGGTGACGTTCCCCGGAGCGGCCAGCAGGGACGCAGTGCGTCGCAGCGCGCGATGGGGTGGATAACGGGACTCGAACCCGCGACTTCCAGCGCCACAGGCTGGCGCTCTAACCAACTGAGCTATATCCACCATCAGGATCGCGCGTCGGGCGTCTAACGCGGCGAAGCAAGCGGCGCAGCGTAGCGGCTGGCGGCGGCGGCCTGCAAGGGGCGGCCGGCGCCCGCGCCGCGCGCTCACGGCGGCCCGAGCAACTGCCTCGCGATGATGAGCCGGTGGATGTGGTTCGTCCCCTCGTAGATCCGCAGCCCCTGGATGTCGCGGTAGTGCCGCTCCACCGGCCAGCCGTCGCCGTAGCCACGGTTGCCGAGCAGCAGCACGGCCTTGTCGGCGGCGCGCTGGGCGGCCTCGGTCGCGAACAGCTTGGCTGAGCTGGTCAGGCGCCGCACCTGCGGGTCGCGCTGGTCGGCGGCGCGCGCGGCCGTGAGCACGAGGGCCGCGGCGGCCTCGCCCTCTGCGCTCATGTCGGCGATGTCGGCCTGCACCATCTGGAAGTCGCCGATGCGGTGCCCGAACTGCTTGCGCTCGCGCGCGTGAGCGACGACCGCGTCGAGGCAGCCGCGCAGCAGGCCGACGGCTCCGGCCGCCACGCCGAGCCGGCCGTGATCGAGGGCGGACATGGCGATGGCGTTGCCGCCACCGACGTTGCCCAGGCGCTGGGAGTCCGGCACGCGCACGCCGCGCAGCTGGAGGCGCGCGTGGTCGGAGGCGCGGTGCCCCAGCGGCTGCACGCCCAGCGGCAGGTCGGTGAAGCCCGCGGCGGGCAGCTCCACCACGAAGCAGCTGAGCGACTCGCGCGTGGGGCCGTCGGACGTGCGCGCGAAGACCAGCGCCAGCTGCGCGATGCCGCCGTTGGTGATCCAGGTCTTGTCGCCGTCCAGGATCCAGGTGTCGTCCTCGCGGCGGGCACGCGTGGCGATGGCCGAGACATCGCTGCCCGCGCCCTCCTCGGTGAGGGCGTAGCAGCCGATGGCCTCGCCCGTGGCGAGGCGCGGCAGCCAGCGGCGGCGCTGCTCGTCGCTGCCGTGGTCGGCCAGGCACTGCGAGACGAGGCCCGCGTGCACCGTGAGGAAGCCGCGCACGGAGCTGTCGGCGCGGCCCAGCTCCTCGTAGACGCCCACGAAGGTCTCGTTGTCCCAGCCGCTGCCGCCGTGCTCGCGGGGCAGGGGACCGGCGAGGAAGCCCAGCTCGCCGAGGCGCGTGACGATCGAGCGCGGCATGGCGCCGGCGCGGTCCCAGGCGGCGGCGTGCGGGGCGACCTCCTCCGTCGCGAATCGCCGGGCGCGCTCGCGCACGTCGGCGCGGCGGCGCTCGCGGGCGGCGTGCAGCTCGTCGGTCACGGCCGCGCGGGCGCGGGCCGGTCGAAGGGGGCGCGCAGGCGCTCCACGACCTCGCCGCGCAGCAGGGTGCGCTCCACGATCTCGTCCACGTCGGCCAGCGTGACGTGCGCGTACCAGACGTTCTGCGGGTAGCACACGATGGAGATGCCGTGCTCGCAGGCGTCGAGGCAGCCGGCCTTGTTCACGCGCACCTTGCCCTTGAGGCCGGCGGCGTGGGCCTTCTGCTTGAGGGCGTCGAGCACGGCCTCGCTGCCCTTGGCGGTGCAGCAGCCGCGGGGGTCGTCGGGCTTGCGCACGTTGGTGCACACGAAGAGGTGGCAGGCGAAGCGGCTCACGCGCCACGCTCCTGTGCGCGCCGCGCGCCGCTGAACTGCGGCGGACGCTTGGCGGCAAAGGCCGCGTGATACTCGCGGTGGTCGGGCTGCAGCAGGTGCAGGGCCTGCGCGCGGGCCTCGGCATCGATGGCGGCCTCGAGCTCGAGGCGCGACTCGGTGTCCAGCAGGCGCTTGGTGGTGGCGATGGCCTCGAGCGGCCCCTGCGCGAGGCGCCGCGCGAGCTCCTGCGCCACGGGCAGCACCTGCTCAGTGGGCACGACGCGGTTGGCGAGGCCCCAGCGCTCGGCCGTGGGGGCGTCGATGGTGTCGCCCAGCAGCAGCAGCTCGGCGGCGCGGCTGTGGCCGATGAGGCGCGGCAGCAGGAAGCCCGCGCCCATGTCCGCGCCGGTGAGGCCCACCTTGGTGAACAGGAAGGCGATCTTCGCCTCGGTGCCGAAGACGCGCAGGTCCGCGGCGGCGGCGATGACCGCGCCCGCGCCCGCCGCCACGCCGTGCACGGCGGCGATGATCGGCTTCTCGAGGCGGCGCATGTTCACGATGAGCTCGCCGGTCATGCGCGTGAAGGCCAGCACCTCGGCGGGCGGCATGTCGATGAGCTTGCCGATGATGTCGTGCACGTCGCCGCCGCTGCAGAAGGCGCGGCCGGCGCCGCCGATGACCACGGCGTGCACGCGGTCGTCGGTGCGCAGCGCGAGCAGGCGGTCCGTGAGCGCGCGGTAGACCTCGAAGGTCAGCGCGTTGAGCCGCTCGGGCCGGTCGAGCAGCAGCGTGCACACGCCGTCGCGGTCGAGGGTCTCGCGGAAAGGTGCGCCCATGGGCGCGACAGGTTAACCCTGCAGCCCGGCCAACTCCACGGCCGCGCCACGCGTGCGGCCGGGCGATTCGAGCACCAGCTCCAGGATCGCATCGGCGACCTCCTCCGGCGTGAGCAGGCGGCCGCCGGGGTTCATGGAGCCGAGGCGGGCGCGGGCCTGGCTCTCGGTGCAGCCGGTGGCGGCCGCGATGCGCCGCGCCGACTCGCGCACGATGTCCGTGTCCACGAAGCCCGGGCACACGGCGTTCACGGTCACGTCGCGCCCCGGCACGCGCTGGCGCAGCTCGGCGTCCAGCGCCCGCGTGAGGCCCAGCAGCGCGTGCTTGCTGGAGGCATAGGCGCTGGTGTACGCGAAGCCGTGCAGCGCGGCCGTGCTGGCCACGTTGACCACGCGGCCCCAGCCGCGCCGGGCCATCTCGGGCAGCGCCGCGCGGCACAGCGCGAAGGGGGCGAAGACGTTGATGGCGAAGGTGCCGTCCCACGACACGTCGTCGGTCTTCTCGAGGCTGGCCGAGGGCGCGACGCCGGCGTTGTTGACCAGGATGTCGCACTCGACGGCCGCGCTGCGCGCGAGCGCGTCGAGCTGCGCGCGGTCGGTGAGGTCGCGCCGCACGCCCTCGGCCTGCGGCGAGCCCGCGGCGCGGCAGGCGGCCGAAGCCTTCTCCAGCGCGCGCGGCTCGCGGCCCACGAGCGTGAGCCGGCAGCCGTGGCGCGCGAGCGCCGTCGCGACGGCCAGGCCGATGCCGCGCCCGGCGCCCGTGACCAGCGCGTGCCGGCCAGCCAGGCTCACGTGTCGTACTTGTAGAAGCCCTGCCCGCTCTTCCGCCCGAGCTTCCCGGCCGCGACCATGTCGCGCAGGAGCCGGGGCGGCTCGAAGGCGGCCGACTTCAGCTCGCGGTGCAGGTGGTCGGCGATCTGCAGGCGCACGTCGAGGCCCACGAGGTCGGTGAGCTTGAGCGGACCCATCGGGTGGCGGTAGCCCAGCTCCATGGCCTTGTCGATGTCCGCGGCGCTGGCGACGCCCTGCTCGACCATGCGCATGGCCTCGAGTCCCAGCAGCACGCCGAGGCGGCTGGTCGCGAAGCCGGGCGAGTCGCGCACGACGATGGGGTCCTTG
>DASUFI010000268.1:0-28952 GCA_036274635.1 Planctomycetota bacterium | reverse complement strand
TCACCACCGCCCTCGCCTCCGCCGGATCGCCGCAGACGGACAGCGCGACGCGCCCCGTCGCGCCCCGCGGCTTGCCCTTCTCCCGCAGGCTCGCCGCGAAGACGTTGTTGAACGCCTTGATCACCGGTCGCCCAATCTGTTGCCAGACCCACTGGCTGTCGAGCAGGCCGCCATCGATCGCCTCGATGCGCCCGTCGCGCAGCTCGGGATGATAGTTGCCGATGTCCACGACGACGACGTGCGCCGGCAGATCCGGGAACAGCCCGCGCGGGAGCTGCGGCACGGCCTTGGTCGGGATCGCGAGGATGACGACATCCGCGCCGCGCACCGACTCGGCGACGGTCGCGGCCGTCGCCCCGGTCTCCGTCGCGAGGGCCGCCAGGCTCGCCGGCCCGCGCGAGTTCGCGATCGAGACGTCGTGCCCCAGCCTCGCGAGGTGACGCGCGAGGATCGTCCCCATCGCGCCCGTGCCGATGACGCCAATCCTCACAGTGACGCCTCCTCTCCGCGCCGATCGATCGGGAAGCCGCTCATCGCTTGCCGTACTCATCGTGGCGGCGCCACCAGGTGTACGGCGGCGTCTGCGGCCAGCCCTCGGGCGAGTCCTCCCACTCCTCCTGGCGCCCCAGCAGCGTGAGGTCGAGCAACGTCCACACCGGGCCGATCGTCTCGACGCCGCGGCCCGTGGTGAAGTAAGTGCGGTAGATCGCGTCGCCGTCGCGGAAGAAGGCGCTCAGCGCGAAGGTCTCGCCGTCCTGGTACTTGCCCACCAGCGGGTCCTTCGGCCCGACGCCGAAGTCGTGGCTGAAGTCGGTGCCGAAGGACGAGTACCACGGGATCGTCCAGCCCATGCGCTTGCGGTAGGCCTCGATCTTCGCGATGGGCGCACGCGAGATGGCCGCGAACGAGGTGTCGCGCGCGTGCAGGTGGGCGAGGTGGCAGATCTGGTCGAGCACCATCGAGCAGCCGTCGCAGCCGACCTCCTGGTTGGGCCCGAGCATGAAGTGGTAGACGAGCAGCTGGCGGCGCCCCTCGAAGGCGTCGGCGAAGCGCAGCTTGCCGGCGGGCCCCTCGAGGACGTAGTCCTTCTCGAGGCGCACCATCGGCAGGCGGCGGCGCTCGGCGGCGAGCGCGTCGCGCGCGTGCGTGGCTTCCTTCTCCTTCACGCGCAGGGCCTCGACGGCCGACTCCCATTCGCGCTGCGAGACAATGGGCGGCAGCTTCATCGTGTCCTCCTCGAGTCGCTCCGGGCTGACTCGGATTCCGTGCTCAGGCCTGCCTCTTCTCGTCAGAGTGATAGGCGGCGCGGCAAGACGCGCGCGCTGCGCCCAGCTGCCGGACGACCTCGCTGCCCACCGTTCCGCCGGCACCCGTGACGCAGATCATGACAACCTCACAGCTTTCCGTATTCGTCGTGCCGCCGGATCCAGAAGTCCGACTCGTTGCGACCCTTTGGCGCGCGGTCGAGCCACGGGTACATGCCCCACAGCGCGTCCACGCCGCGCGCGAAGGCCGAGTAGGTGTGATACACGGTGCCGCCCTCCAGCGCGAAGGCGCTCATGCCGGGCCGCTCGCGCGTGAAGGTCGCCACGTCCGTGCCGGCCATGGCGGCCACCGGCGCGATACCGGCCTCGGACGCGCTGGTCAGGGGCTTCTCGCGCTCGTAGTTGTAGGTGACGTTGCCCGTGCGCTGCTGCTCCTCGGTGACGCGCACGCCGAGGTCGGCGTTGAAGTCGGTGCCGAGCGACGAGGCCCACGGGAAAGTCCAGCCCATGCGCCGCCGGTAGGCCAGCAGCTTGTCCAGCGGCGCGCGCGAGACGGCCCACAGCATGACGTCGTGGTTGCCGAGGTGCGCCGTGATCCCGTTGAAGCCGTCGGCGATCGACGAGCAGGCGGGGCAGCCGGCGCTGAAGTCCGGCCCGAACATGAAGTGGTAGACGAGCAGCTGCGAGCGTCCGCGGAACAGGTCGGGCAGCGAGGCCGGGCCGTCCGCCGTCTCGAAGCGGTAGCTCTTGTCGATCCGCACCCACGGCAGCTCCCGCCGGCGCCGGGCCAGCTCGTCGCTGCGGTGGGTCAGCTCCTTCTCGGCCTTCAGCAGCTCGAGCCGCGCCTCGAGCCACTCCTCGCGCGTGCCGGTCTTGTGCGTCGTCGTCTGGGTCGTCATCGGTCGGGTGTCCTTGATGCGGGGGTCGTCGGAATCACAGGTTTGCGGGCGGCTTGCCGAGCAGCCGGCGGATCACGCCCGTCTGGCCGGCGTGATAGGCGTCGTGGAAGCCGAGGACGGCCAGCAGCTCGCCGCGCGTCTTGACCGGCGCGCCCGCGGGCAGCGCCTGCGCCAGCTGCGCGGGCGTGAGCCGGCCGGCCAGCTCGAGCAGCCGCGACTGCGTGAGCTCGAAGGCGCGCCAGATCTCGGTCAGCGGCTTGGGCTTGGAGGCCTTGCTGAAGGCCGCCGCGTGCCGGTCGTAGGGCGCGACCTCGTCCGCGCTCCACACCGCCTCGCCGCCGAGCGCCGCCAGCATCCCGCTGCGGATCGCGACGAGGTGCCCGAGCACCCAGTTCAGGCCGTTGCCGGCGGGCTGGAAGGAGCGCAGGCTCTCCTCGTGCGAGATGTCGCCGGCGTTCTTGCGCAGCACGCTCTCGGTGAACTGCAGCTGCGTCCGGAACGTCTCGAGGCGGCCGCGCTGCGAGTCGGCGGCGACGGGCTGGGATTCGGTCTTCATGGCTTCTCCTTCTGCGTCGGGGCGGCAGCCTCGCGACGCGCCTTCCTGCGGCGGAGCTTGCTGACGATGAGCGCCATCAGGCCGCCCGCGGATCCGGTCCCGGCGACGGTGACGGCGACCGCGGAGATGCAGAGGGGGCACATGGCTCTTGCTCCTTGTGGGCTGGCAGGATCCGTCCTGCCCTTCATCCCCATGGCGTCCGAGGGCGCGGGGCTTCGACAGCCGTTTTCAACCGCCGGCGCGCGGGCCCCGGGCGCGGCGTTCCAGCAGGAACTGCCGTACGGCGTCGTCCTCGGCCAGGCCGATCGCGCGGTCGAAGGCCTCGGCGGCTTCGGCCTGTCGCCCGAGCCGCTGCAGCAGGTGCGCCCGCAGCGCCCAGTACGGCTGGTGCGTGCGGACCGCGGCCGCGTCGAGGCCGTCGAGCTGCGCGAGCGCCGCTGCCGGCCCGTCGCGCTCCGCGACGGCGGCCGCGTGGCCGATCTGCGCGCCCAGCGTCGGCGCGAGCGCCAGCAGCGCGCCGTAGAAGTGCGCGATGGCGGCCCAATCCGTGCGGCCCGTCTGGCGGCGGTCCGCGTGCACCGACTGGATGGCCGCCTCGAGCTGGAAGCGGCCGAGCCGGCCGTGCGCGGCGGCGGCGGAGAGCTCGCCTTCGGCCTCCAGCAGCAGCGGCAGCGACCAGCGCCCGGGGTCCTGCTCGGAGAGCGGGACGTAGCGGCCGCCGTCGCGCCGCGCCGGCCGCCGCGCCTCGCAGAAGAGCATCAGCGCCAGCAGGCCGCGGATCTCCGGGTCGTCCGGCCGCAGGTCGCGCAGCACGCGCGCCAGCCAGATGGCCTCGTCCGAGAGGTCGCGGCCCCGCGATTCGGCGCCGGCCGCCTCGTCCCAGCCGATGCCGTAAGCGGCATAGATGGCCTCGAGCACAGCGCCAAGGCGACCGGCGCGCTCGTGCTCGGGGGGCCCGTCGAAGGAGATGCCCGCCTCGCGGATCTTGCGCTTGGCCCGCACCAGCCGCTGCCCCATCGTCGCGGGCGAGACGAGGAAGGCCTGCGCGATGCGCGCCGCGTCGAGGCCCAGCACCGTCTGCAGCATGAGCGGCGTGTGCACCGCCGGATCGAGGGCCGGGTGCGCGCAGACGAAGAGCAGCTTGAGGCGCTCGTCCGGCAGCTCGTCGGGCTCCTTCACCTCCGCGCCGCGCTGCAAGACCAGTTGCACCGTCTCGGCGTGGTCCTCGCGCACCCGGGCCTGGCGGCCGGCATCGACGAGCCGGTGCCGCGCCGCCGTGAGCAGCCAGGCCTCCGGCTTGTCCGGCACCCCGTCGCGCGGCCAGCTGGCGAGGGCCGCGAGCAGCGCGTCGCCCAGCGCGTCCTCGGCGCCCGCCACGTCGCGCGTCTGCGCCGAGAGATAGGCCACGAGACGGCCGTACGACTCGCGCGCGACCGCCTCGACGACGCGCTGCGCATCGGTCACCGGCCGCCGACTCCCTCGACGATGGTGTCGAAGCTCTGCTCGTCCACCACCCGCACCTCGACCGCGCCGTAGGCCGCCGCCGGGCAGCGCGCCGCCCAGTCGAGGGCGGCGTCGAGGTCCTTCACCTCGATGATGCAGAAGCCGCCCAGCTGCTCCTTGGCCTCCACGAAGGGGCCGTCCTGCACGCGCCGCCGGCCGTGCTCCACCCGCACGGTCGTGGAGGTGTCGTTCAGCTTGAGCGGCGCGCCGCCCACGAAGACCCCCGCCTCGACGATGGCCTTGTGATAGGCGCGCCAGGCCGCGATGTAGGGGTGGTCCGGCCCCTTGCCGCGTCCCTCGGCGGCGGCGGGCGTCTCGTGGATGAGCATGACGTACTTCATGGTGGTCTCCGGGGGAGGGTGCGGGGTCGCGAAGGTAGCGATCCCTGGTGATGGCGGGCGAGGGGGACGGGGATCGACCGGAGATCGGGACTTCGTGCGCGACGTGGTGATTCCCCGATCGCTGCGGTCTCCTCCCAGCTGCCTTGCCGCACGCTGACCTCGCGGGCCGTCGTTGGACGGCCCGCCTGACCTGATCAAGGACCGGTCGAGGCCCGCCGCCTGGCGTGGCAAGCTGAACTGACGCGTCGGCGGCCACTCTGCCGAAGCGCCCCACGGCACGCCGCATGCTGCAAATCGCCCCCACACCGCACTGCGCTCCGCCTCGTCGCGACATCCCATCGCCTGGAAAAGCTCGAGCCGCGGCGCCGGAGACCTCCCCATGTTCGCGCGCTGCACGCTCAGTCTGCTGCTCCCGGCCCTGCTCGGCGCTGCCCAAGACCTCCACGCCCAGGCCAGCTTTGTAGAAAGCTTCGACAGCGTGGGCACGGTGTCGTCGGGCCAGGACGGGCCTGCCGGGCTGATCGCGAAGGGCTGGATCTTCCGTAACCAGAGCGCTCCGAAGGGCGCCAAGGGCTGGTACTCCGGCGCGTACTTCACGCCGCAGGCGGGGGCCGGTTACCTCGGGAGCGACAGCCTCGCGACCGACTTCTTCGGCGGCGACATCAGCCTGTGGGCGCTGCTGCCGGCGGTGCCGGGGCAGGTGGCCGGCGACACGCTGACGCTCCACGTGCGGGCCGAAACCTCCTCCAACCACGACGTCCTGCAGCTGCGCTACTCGCCGGGGGGCGGCACGGGCACAGGCAGCACGGCCACGTCGGTGGGCGACTTCACCACCCTGCTTCAGGTGCTGGACCCGATGCCCACCGGCGGCTGGGCCACGGTGGCGGTGCCGGTGCCGGGCGCGGGCCGCCTCGCCCTGCGCTGGGTCGTGGAAGACGCCTGCAACTTCGGCTGCTTCTCGTCGCAGGTGGGCGTGGACACGCTGAGCATCGGGCCACCGCCGCCGCCGCCGTGCCATCTGCCGCCGGCCGCCGTCGCCGGCCAGACGGTGACCTGGCCCGCGGCGGGCGGGCCCTATGAGATCTGCACCGACGTCCTGATCCCGGTGGGCGCCACCGTGGTCGTGCAGCCCGGCACAAGCCTGGTCGTCGACGACGGCGTCACGCTGGGCGTCGGCGGGACGCTCATCGCGCACGGCACGCCGGGCGCCCCGATCAGCATCAGCGGCGGCATCTCGCTGATCACGCCGCCCCTGCGCGTGAGCGGCACGGCCGACCTCGCGCAGGTGGACTACACCGGCCGCCTGCACGCGGCGCACGGAGGCTCGCTGCTGATCGCGGAGAGCAGCTTTCCCGGCGGCTTCGTGAGCACGCAGGACCTCGTCGGCGGCTCGGACCACGGCACCTACGTGCAGGTGGACGGCTGCGACTTCGGCAGCGGCGGCCTGTCGGTCACCGACGGCACGCTCGTGGTGCGCGACAGCCAGCTGGTCGGATCGGCGCTCTCGGTGCTGCGCGGCTGGCTGCTCGTCGATGACGTCAGCCTGCAGGGCGCCGGCCTGTCGCTCGTCCGTGAGCGCTACACGCAGCCGGCCTGGATCGACGGCGTGTCGGTGGGCGGCTTCAACGGCCCCGCTCTGGATCTCTCGGGCTGGGACTTCCTGCTCGGCCCCGGCAACGTGCTCACGGGCAACCTGCAGCCGGTGCGACTGCGCGGCGGCCTGCTGGCGGGCTCGGTCGTGCCGCCCGGCGGCAACACGCAGAACATCGTGAACGCCCAGGACATGGGCGTGGTCGGCCGGGCGCACTGGGCAGAGCTCGCGGTGCCCTACGTGGTGGGCGGCTCGGTGCAGACGGCGGGCAACCTCACGCTCGAGCCCGGCGCGCTGGTGCGCTTCGGGTCTGGCGCCAAGCCGGTCTTCCTCTCGGCCTTCCGCGCGCTCGGCCTGCCGGGCCATCCGGTGCGCTTCCAGCGCAACCAGCCGGGCTCGGCCTGGGGCGGCCTCGCCTTCCTCTCCGACGTCTTCGGCCCCCGCTTCGAGCACTGCGAGCTGGACGGCGCGACGCTCGGCGTGCAGGCCGACGACGGCATCGTGCACGTCGGCTCGGTGCTGTTCGCCCACTGCACCGAGGGCACCGTGGCCACGACCTTCGGCGACCTCTTCGTGCGCAAG
Organism: Planctomycetota bacterium; assembly: GCA_036274635.1. Lineage (GTDB taxonomy): Bacteria > Planctomycetota > B15-G4 > B15-G4 > B15-G4 > DASUFI01. The sequence goes on along the minus strand of DASUFI010000268.1, from coordinate 22,215 downwards.
AGCCGCTACCTCGACAACGGCACCGGCGTGCGCACCACGTCCACCGGCAGCGCGGACCTCGCGGGGACCACCGGCGCCAACACCTTCGACGGCAACACCACCGGCGTGCTCTCCGGCGGCTCGACCATCCCCGCGACCGGCAACTGGTGGGGCGACCCGTCCGGCCCGACCAGCCCCAACAACCCTGGCGGCCAGGGCGACTCGGCCTCGTTCGCGGTGAGCGTGAAGCCCTTCCTCACCGCGCCGCCCGACGACGGCGACAGCCCACCCGTCGTGCGTCTCGCCCGCAGCAATCACCTGATCGAGGACGGCCGGAAGGTGATCTTCCACTGGGACGCGCAGGACGACGGCCACATCGTCTCGCAGCGCATCGAGTACTCGCCGCACGGCAACTGGACGAGCTTCTTCCTGCCCGTCGCGTCCGGCCTCCCCGGCACGCAGAGGTCCTTCGAGTGGACGGTGCCGGTGGTCCTGCCGTCCTCGAACACCACGCCCACGTGGTTCCGGGTCATCGCCACCGACGACGCGGGCCAGGAAGGCTTCGACGAGGCCTTCTCGGGCGTGCCCTACACCAAGGACCTGCCGCAGCCGACGCTGAGCTTCCTCACGGACCTCAGCGGCCCCTTCAGCTTCGGCGACGAGATCGACGTCTGCTGGGACTACTCCGGCCTCTCCGGCACCTTCGAGGTGAACCTGCTCAACGACGCCGACCTCGACGCCGTGGAGTACGGCGGCGGCACCACGCTGATCGACTGCTGGGACGTGCGCATGCCGTACGTGTCCACGGACACGGCGCGCATCGCCATCACCTTCACGCTGGGCGCCGGCGGTCGCACGGCCACGTTCATCAGCCAGCGCTTCACCATCCGGCCCGACGCGCGCGTGCCCGACGCGCCCCCCGCCGTGACGCTGCTCGCGCCCGTCGACGGCACCAGCGTCGCCGGCGGCAGCACGCTGCCGGTGTCGTGGACCGCCAGCGACGCCGAGGGCCTGCGCTCGCTCGCCCTGCAGGCCAGCTACGACGGCGGCCGCACCTGGCACATGATCGTGGAGGGCCTGCCGCCCAGCACGACCAGCTACGCCTGGACGCTGCCGACCAGCACCGGCATCCCCCACGCGCGCCTGCGCGTCGTCGCCAACGACCTGCGCTTCCAGTCCACGTCGGACGAGGCCGGCCTCCACGTGCTGCCCGGCAGCGGCCCGGCCTGCCAGACCGACCTTGGCTTCGGCGGCCCCGGCAGCCTCGCCCTCTCGGTCTGCGGCGACGCGCTCGCCAGCGGCTCGAGTGCGACGCTGCGGCTCACGGGCGCCAAGCCCGCAGCCGCCGGCGCGCTGCTCGCCTCGCTCTCCGTGAACCCGACGCCCTTCAAGGGCGGCCTGCTCGTCACCGTGCCGGTGCAGTTCCTGGCGCCGATCGTGGTCGACGGAACGGGCCACCTCGCGCTGCAGGTGCCCGGCGGTTTCGGCCCGGCGGACGTCGCGGTGCAGGCCGTGCTGGCGGACGCGAGCCAGCCCAAGGGCTTCGCGCTCTCGAACGCGGTGATGCTGGAGTTCCTGCTGTAGGGCCCGGGCGAGACGCGGCGGGCCGAGGCGCAGGCCGAGCGTCGCCTGATAGCTTGGCCGTCCTCGTGGAAAGCCAAAACACCACCGACTCCTTCGAGCGCGAAACGCCGCGCCTGCTCCTCCGCCGCTGGCGCGACGCCGACCGCGCGCCCTTCGCCGTCCACAACGCCGACCCCGAGGTCATGCGCTACTTCGCCGCTCGGCTCACCTCCGAAGAGAACGATGCGGTCGTCGACCGCATCCTCGCCCACTGGGACCAGCACGGCTGGGGTCCGTGGGCCGCGGAGCGGTGCGACACGGGCGAGTTCATCGGCTTCCTCGGCCTGCTCGTGCCGCGCTTCCCGCTGCCCGGCAACCCGCCCGTCGAGGTGGGCTGGCGCCTCGGTCGCGCGCACTGGGGCCAGGGCTACGCGACCGAGGGCGCGCAGGCGGCGCTGGAGCTGGGCTTCGGCCCGCTCGGCCTGCAGGAGATCGTGGCGGTGACGGCCCTGGGCAACGAGCGCAGCAAGGCCGTGATGCGCCGGCTGGGCCTGCGCGACGCGCAGCTCGAGTTCGATCATCCCGGCGTGCCCGAGGAAAGCGCCGTGCGGCGGCACTGCATGTACCGCATCGAGCGCGCGGATTGGGAGAGCCGCCCGCGCCGCCGCGACGCCCGATCCGCCGCCGCGGGGCCGTCGCGCGGCTGGCTTGCCCGCTGAGCCCGCCGCGGCCTATCGTGTGTCGCGTCGCGCGCCGACCGCGCGGCCTCGACCCCGGGAAGGAACCTCGCCATGCGCTCGAACCTGCTCTGCGCCGCGCTCGTCCTCGCCTGCGTGCCTGCTTTGAGCGCACAGGACAGCACGACCATCCTCAAGGGCACGTCGCTGACCATCAAGGGCAGCGCCGGCGTCGACGACCTCACGATCGAGGGCGTCGTCGGGCTCACCGATGGCGAGGCCCCCACTCCGGTGGACGTGCTCGTCACGCCGAACAACGGCTCCACGCTCAATGGCGCGACCGACCCGGTCACGTTCCCGGGCGTACTCAAGCTCAAGATCGTGCTCAGCGCGGGCTCCGACGTGCTCCACGTCACGGACTTCGACTTCGCGAGCAACCCCGTCACGCTCAACGCGGGCCCGGGCGACGACCAGGTCTTCCTGACGAACACGATCACCGGAGCCTTCAAGTTCATCGGCTCGTCCGGCAACGACACCTTCAACCTCAGCGGCAGCCACCTCGGCTCCACCAAGGTCACCGGCTCGTCCGGCGTGCTCACGATGCCGGCCGTGTCGACCTACTTCCACGACCTGAAGCTGACGAGCGGCCCGGAGATCGACGTCCTCAACTGGAACGACGTCACCGTGGACTTCAACTTCAAGCTGAACACGGGCGGCGGCAGCGACCTGGTCACGTTCACCGACGGGACGGTGGGCGCCGAGACGACCCTCAAGCTCGGGGGCGGCAACGACGAGTTCACCGACGACGCCGGCGATTACGGAGAGTTCGTCACCATGATCGCCGGCGGCGGCGACGACGACGTCGTGTTCGAGGACTCGCTCATCGGCAATGCCCTGAACGTCAAGCTCAACGGCGGCCTCAACAAGCTGACGTTCAGGGCGCAGGACGACGACGTGATCGTCGGCAACTCGACCACGATCACCGGCGGAGGGCAGCTCGACACCGTGAAGATGGAGGCCTTCGTGCCGCCGCGCTTCATCCTGATCGGCAACGACCTGATCGTGGCGCTGAAGTCCGGCGCGAACGAGCTGCAGCTGACGGGCGACGTCGAGACCGGCAACGACCTGCGCTACACCGGCGGCGGCCTGGACGACGTGGTGGACATGGACGGGACCTCCGTGGGCAACGACTGCAACCTCGTGCTGTCCAACGGATTCAACGACGCCATCCTCAATGACTGCAGCGTCGGCAACGACCTGCGCATCACCGCGGGCAGCGGCGACGACACCGTGCAGCTCACGGGCACGACGACCGTGGGCGGCCTGACCCTCATCAGCCTCGGGGGCGGCAACAACATCGAGCCGTGAGCGGTTGTTGAAGGACATCGTGCAGCCGCCTGCAAGGTCGCGCCGCTCATTCCGGAGTTGTCGATGTCCCGAGTCAGCATCCGCTACATGATCGATGATGTCCCGGCCGCCATGCGCTTCTACACCACGCACCTCGGGTTCTCGGTGGAGCACGACGCCTCGCCGGCCTTCGCGTCGGTGGTTCGGGACGGTGTGCGCCTCCTGCTCAGCGGAGAAGGCAGCTCGGGCAAGCGACCGCTGCCCGATGGCCGCCACCAGGAGCCCGGCGGCTGGAACCGCGTGCACCTGGAGGTGGCCAATCTCGCGGCCGATGTCGCGCGGCTGCGCGCGGCCGGGGTTTCCTTCCGGACGCCTGACATCGTCAGCGGGCCGGGCGGCTCGCAGGTGATCCTCGACGACCCGTCGGGCAACCCGGTGGAGCTGTTCCAGGCTCGGAGCTGACCGGCCGAGTCTCAGCGAAAGGCTGCGGCGTTCTCGCGGGCCCACTCGGCGAACGTCAGGGCCGGCCGCCCGGTCAGCTGCTCCACCGTCGGCAGCACGCTGCCGGCCTTGCCGCTGCGCACCACGGCCGCGAAAGGCACCAGGGCCTCGATGAGATACGCGGGCATGCCGGCCTGCTCCAGGCGCTCGCGGGCCTGGTCGTCGCTGATGGGCACGTACTCGAGGGGCCGCCCGAGCGCGGTCGCCAGCAGGCGCACCTGCCGGCCCGTGCTCAGGGACTCCGGCCCGGTCAGCGGCCAGGACTTCCCCTCCTGGCCGGGCGTCGTGAGCGCGAGCACCGCGACGGCCGCGATGTCGCGCGGATGGACGGGAGCCGTGCGGCCGTCGCCAAAGTTGGAGTAGACCCGCCCCTCGCGCCGGATCGAGTCGGCCCAGAAGAGGGCGTTGGACATGAAGGCGCCCGGCTGCACGAAGGTCCACGAGACACCGCTCTGCCGCAGGGCGCGCTCGCCGGCGTTGTGCCAGCTCACCACCCCGCCCCGGGCGTTGTCGCCGGCGCCGAGGACGGAGAGCTTGACGATGTGCCGCACACCCGCGCCCCGCGCCGCCTGCGCGAGGGCCGCCTCCTGCTCGCCGAGCTGGGGGCCGACGGCGAGCGAGAAGATGCGGTCGACGCCCTTCACCGCTTCGGCCAGCGTGTCGGGGCGCTCGAGGTCGCCCCGGACGACCTCGACCCGCGCGTCGAGCCGGGCGCGGTCGGGGTACCGGGTCAGTGCACGAACCGGTCGCCCGGCCGCGAGCAACTGGCCCACCACCTCGCGGCCCACCGTGCCGGTGGCTCCGGTGACGAGGATCGGCGGAGGGGACTTCGACATGGCACACGGCTCCGGGACGAAGGCGCCTGACATCGCACGCATCGCGCGGGGTCGCAAGGGGCGCGCGGTCGCTCCCGAGGGCCGAACCGCTCCGACCATGCGATAGTGCTCAGTCGAAAGTCGGCGTGTGCAACATTCCCCCGCGGACGGCGCTGAACCTCGTGAAGCCTTTCCGCCGGCCTCCACCACGGCGGCGCGTCGCCTTGCCTCCCCAGGCTCGCGCCGGAGAACCTCCATGCTTCGCCCCACGTCCCTCCTGCTCGCCGCCCTGCTCATGGCCCCCCGCGCCCTGGCCGGCCATCTCTACGTGGACCCGGTCCTCGGTAATGACGCCAACCCCGGCACCACGCCGGAGCTGCCCTTCAAGCACATCCTGAAGGCCCTCCAGGTGGGCGGGACGCCGGACGACGCGATCCACCTCGCTCCCGGCGAGTACTCCGCGGCGAGCGGCGAGCACTTCCCGCTGTCCATCGGCGCGACGTCCATCTACGGCGACGGCGGCTCGGCCGTCACCATCATCCTCGGCACCGGCAACGACATCCTCGTCGACGCCAGCAAGCCCGGCGGCGGCGGCACCGGCAAGCTCGAGCTCGATGGCGTGTCCCTGCTCGGCGGTCGCACGGGTCTGCGCGTGAACAGCGCCTCCGGCGTCTACCAGGTGCAGCTGCAGGACGTGGTCATCGATGGCATGTCCCAGGACGGCATCGAGGCGCACGCCGTCCCCACCGGCGCGGGCGGCAGTCAGGTGAATCTCGGGCTGTATCGCACCACCGTCGGCCACTGCCTGCGCGGCCTCACCTTCCAGACGAGCTCGCCCACCCTGAAGTCGATCCTGGTGGTCCAGCTGAGCCGCTTCGAGTCGAACGCCGTCGGTCTGAACATCGAGTCCTCGGGCAACGTGCTCGCGAGCACCCTCATGTCGCGCTTCACGGATCACAGCCTCGTGGGCGTGCGCTCGTTCGCGAACGGCGGCATCGCGGAGCTGCAGATGCAGGCCTCGCTGGTCGCGGCCAATGCCGTCGGCATCGAGGCGGGCGGCCTCGACGGCGAATCGCACCTCGGCATCCGCTCGTGCACGATCGCGCACAACGGGATCGGCGTGTCGACGGACTCGCTGCCCGTGGTGCCGCTGGACACCGTCCTCGCCGCCTCGCTCGTGTGGGACAACACCGACGACCTGGCGCTCGCCGGTCCCGTCACGGCCGAGTTCAACGACGTCTCCGACGGCGACTTCGCCGGCGCCGATGGCAACATCAGCGCCGATCCGCTCTTCCGCGACGCCGCGGCGGGCGACTACCGTCTCTCGTGGGGCAGCCCCGCCATCGAGGCCGGCGGGCCCATGCCGGCCAACGACCTGCTCGGCAACCAGCGTCCCACCGACGGGGACTTCGACGCCGTCGCCGTCAGCGACATCGGCTGCCTCGAGTTCGTGCCGCTGGATCTGATCTCGCCTCCGCAGACGGGCGTGTCGCCCGTGATTCCGCTCGGCGGCCAGCTGCGCCTGCAAGCCTGGGGCGAGTCCGGCGCGGCGGCGCACATGTTCGTGTCGCCGTCCAAGCCCATCGCCCAGCGCACGAAGTTCGGCCTCCTCTTCCTGGATCTGGCCTTCGTCTTCCCGCTCGGCACGCTGGCGGCGGGCCCGGTGACACCCGGCGTCTTCGAGGCCACCGTGCCGGTGGATCCGTCGCTGAGTGGAGTCGAGCTCGTGTTCCAGACGCTCGTGACGTCGAGCGCGGCGCCGAAGGGCAAGGCGCTCAGCAATCTGGCGGATGTCTTCACCGGGTCCTGAGGGCAGCGACAGCCGAGGCGGCGATTCCACGGAACCGGGGGCGGAGCTGCTGGGGTCGGCGGTCCGCCGACTCGCTAGACTCTTCGCCGATGCCGACACCCCTGGAAACCGCCAGGCAGAAGGCCGAGAGCACCTACACGTCCGCCGCGGACTGCTTCGACGCCGCGCCGCTGGGCTTCTGGGCGCGCACCGGCCAGCGCGCCGTCGAGCGGCTCGCGCTGAGGCCCGGCGCGCAGGTGCTCGACGTCTGCTGCGGCAGTGGTGCGTCGGCGATCCCGGCGGCGCATGCGGTCGGCCCCGACGGCCTGGTCGTGGCCGTCGACCTCACCGACCCGCTGCTCGCGCTGGCCCGCGCCAAGGCGCGCGCGGCGGGCCTGTGGCAGGTGGACTTCCGGCGCGGCGACATGACGGCGCTGGGTTTTCCGGACGCCCACTTCGACGCGGTCGTGTGCGTCTTCGGCATCTTCTTCGTGCCCGACATGGAGAGGCAGGTCGCGGAGCTGTGGCGCATGGTGCGACCCGGCGGCCAGCTGGCCATCACGACCTGGGGTCCGGACATCTGGGCGCCCGGCTACTCGATCTTCCATGAAGCCGTGCGACGCCTGCGCCCGGACCTGGTCACGGCCTTCAACCCGTGGGACCGCATCAGCGCGCCCGCCGCCGTGCGCAAGCTCTTCGCCGACGCCGGCGTGCCCGGGGCGCAGGCCGTGCTCGAGGAGAGCTATCAGCCGCTCGCCGCCCCCGAGGACTTCTGGACCATCGCGCTGGGCAGCGGTCTGCGATGGATCATCGACCAGCTCGGTCCCGAGGCCGCGACCGCAGTGCGTGCCGAGGTGATCGGCACGCTCGCGGCGCGGCGCGTGAACCGCGTGGCGACGCATGCGATCCACGCGTCGGCGCGCAAGACGTAGCAGGACGCGCGCCCCTCGCCTCGGACGTGGCGGTCTTCAGCGGCACGCATCAACACGCGTCGGGCGGATCTCCCGTCCCATCCGTAGCGCGCAACCAAGCCGAGGCCGCCGGCCTGAACAGCAGGAACACGACAACCACGAAGAGCGCGGCATGGAACGCCAGCCGGACCGGATCGTGCAGCCAGCCCACCCAGATGTGAAAGGCCAGCCAGGCCGCCAGCATCCAGCGCGCGCACACGACGCGGCGCAGCAGCAGCACGCCGCCGGCGATGGCCACGAAGCCGGACGCGACGACCCACGCCACGGCCGCGTCGCCCTCGTTCGGCGGGGGCGCGCTCGCCTGGCCGAGCACGAGCGGGCCGAGGTGCCGCGCGAGCGAGCCAATGCCGATAGCGATGAAGAGCCAGCCGATCACGGTGAGCGAGAGCGGGCGCTTCATGCGGCGGGCGCCGGTCGGCCGTCGTGGGCAGGCACGTCTCGCGGCGCGCCGATGGGCGTGGGGTGCGTCGCGGCGACAGAAGCTCGACTGAAGCCGTGCTTCAGTGCAACTCGAGTCGGCGGCGCGACCGGCCTGGGCAGCTGGGGTTGGGGTCGCATGAGGTTCCTCGCGCGTTGCGGCAGCCGGCCGGCTGCCTTGCGCGGAGTGTGCAGGGTCGGCGGCCTGCAAGCCACGACTGATGCTCACGGCGGCCTGCCGGACCGGACAATCCGCCGGCCGCTGTTCGGGTGGCGCCAGCCGCCCTTGGCGGCCCGTCGAAGAAGTCATTCGGGCCCGGACGGGCGTCCGTCGCGCCGGCTCTTCGTGGCAAGACTTCAGGCGGCCTCGCGGCCGCCTGCGGGTCTTGCTGGCCCGATCCGACGCGAAATCCATCCCGTCCAGCTCCGAAGCACTCCTTCGACGCGCTGCTAGTGGTGCGCCGCGCCGGCCGCGCGCTTCATCTCGATGGTCATCATCTTCACGCCGCTGCCGTTGCCGTGGAAGAAGTCGCTGGTGTAGCCGTCGCCATGGAAGGTGGTCTCGATGCGGTGCGGCGTGGGCACGCCGCTGTCGGGGTCGCGCGCCGTGTAGCGCATGGTGAGCGTGTTCCCGTCGAGGTCCATCTCGCCCGTCATGATCGCCAGCTCCGTGGTCTCGCTGTCGATCCAGGTGCCGACGTAGCGCTCCTTGTAAGGGTCGTAGCCCATGACCGCCGAGCCCAGGAAGGGCATGCCCATGAAGTCGCAGGTGAACTGCGACTGGGTCCAGAACTGGCCGATGGGCTCGACGACTTCCTTGCAGGCCACGGCCTGCACCGGTGTGTCCGGCATGAACATCGTCAGCGTACCCTCCCACGTGCCGACGCCCTTCTGCAGCTGCTGGTGCTGCGGCAGCGGCTCCGGCATCTCCGGCGTGGGCGGAGGCGCCGCGGTGCAGGCGCCGAGGGCGAAGGCGATGAAGGAGACGAGTCGCGTGCAAGGCATGGCCTGGCTCCCGAAGCGAAGGCGGTGAGTTCTCCCCGTGAGCCGCGGAGTATAGGCCTGCGCGTCGCCCGGCGGCCATGGCTGCGTGCGCGCCGGGCCGCGGTGGCAGGCGCCTTGCCCCGACTTTTTCTTGGCCCGGCCCCAAGGATGGGGCAGCGTGTGCGCAAGAGATGGGCGGCCGCGGGCCACGCCGGTCCGCGATCCCCTTCATCCGCAACGTCCCGGAGGCTCCCGTGAACAAGCCCGTGATCGGACTGCTGCTCGGCGCCGCCCTCGGAGCGATCGACGGCGGCGCGGACGCGGTGATGACGGTCGAGTACGCGCGGAGGAAGTAGGCCACGGCCTCCCCGGGGTGCGGGAAGGCGACGCCGTCACGCGCCGTCAGAGCTGGCACCGTGCCCCGGGAGAGCCCCGCCATGCGAGATCCGCCCCGCCACATCCTGCTGGCTCACGTGGTCTTCAAGACCAGCGTCGTCATCGCCTGCGCGATCGGGTTGGTGTACGTCTGGATGCCCTTCACCAGCGAGCTGGCAGGCAAGGTCTTCTTCTCCGACCTCGTGCTGCTGGCCGGCTCGATGCTGCTGCTGGCCGCGCATCGCACCGTATTCTGGAGGCCGAGCCGGGACGCCTGAGAGCCGGCCCGCAGCTCCGGGGCGACTCAGAGGCAAGGTGAACATGCTCTGGCGCGCCTCAGTCCTACGCGCCCCAGCGCCTGACCCACGCGACGATCCACGCGTTCACCCGCTCCGGCTCCTCGTGCTGCACCCAGTGCGTGGCGTCCTCGAGCAGGTGCAGCTCGCCGCGCTCGCACAGGTCCACGCTGCGCTGCGCGTACTGCAGTCCGATGAACCGGTCGCGCGCGCCCCACACGACCTGCGTCGGCACGCGCACGCGGCCGTCGGTCACGCCCGGCGGCAACGCGGGGTCGTAGCGCAGCGCGCGGTACCAGTTGATCATCGAGCGCAGCGCGCCGGGCTGCGACCACAGCTGCCGGTAGCGCGCCAGCTCCGCGTCGTCGAAGACGCCGGGCCGCGCGCTCCGGCGCAGGCCGCGCGCGATGGCGGCGGCGCCGCCGGCGAGGGCCAGCCTCTCGGGCAGCCACGGCAGCTGGAACCAGAGCATGTACCAGCTGCGCAGCATCTGGCGCGGATCGCCGAAGAGCAGCGCGCGGCGCATGAGCCGCGGGTGCGGGCAGTTGAGGACGGTGAGCGAGGCGAGGGTGTCTGGCGCGGAGAGGGCCGTCCACCACGCGACGCCGCCGCCCCAGTCGTGGCCGGCGAGGTGCGCGCGCGGGCGGCCGGCCTCGCGCGCCGCGGCCGCCAGCACGGCGCCGGCGTCGGCGGCGAGCGCGTCGAGGACGTAGTCGCGCACGCGGGGCGGCTTGTCGGAGGCGCCGTAGCCGCGCTGGTCCGGCGCCCACACGCGCAGGCCCGCAGCGGCCAGCGGCGCGAGCTGCTGGCGCCATCCCAGCTCCGCGCTCTCGGGGAAGCCGTGCAGGAGCACCAGCGGCTCGCCGCCCACCGGCCCGGCGCGCAGGCACGACAGGCGCACGCCGCCCGCGCTCGCGACGACGACGCGCTCGCCGGGCGGCTGCGTCAGGGCGTGACGCCCCGCAGCGCGTTGCTGGCCGCGGCGCCCTGGCTCGCGCCGGCGTCGACGACCCACTCCTGGAGGACGATCGTCACGCCCGCCGGCAGGCCCTCGGGCAGCGCGAACGTCAGGCCGACGCCGCCCGACGCGCCGACGAGCTGCGGGACGAAGGCCACGGCCTCCGGCACCAGCGTCCCGCCCTTGAACGGCAGGTCCGCCTGCGCGAAGCCGGCGAAGAGCATGGCCGGCGCCAGCGGCGCGGCATTCACGAGGTGCAGCTCGTTCACGGTGTGGCCGACCAGCGTGCCCTTGCCAGCGAGGAAGGGCTGGCCGCCGGCGCCCGCCAGCGCGGAGCCGAGATCGGTCCACGTGGGCGACGCGCGGTTGAGCAGGATGCCGACGCGCGCCTCGGACAGCATCGTGACGCCCACGTCCTGCCGGCCGTCGCCGTCGAAGTCGGCCGTCGCCACGTCCATGGGCTCGCCGTAGCCGACGCCGAAGGGCACGACCGTCGCGAAGCCGCCGTCGCCGTCGCCCCGCAGCGTGCTCACGGTGCCGCTGCTGCGGTCCACGCTCAGCAGGTCCGCGTGCCCGTCGCCGTCGAGGTCCGCGACGTCCATCGCGGTGGGGCCGAGGCCCACGGGCAGCGTCGCGATCACCGCCAGGCCGCCGTGGCCGTCGCCGCGCAGCACGCTGACGTCGTTGGCGTTGTAGTTCGCGCAGGCGACGTCGAGGTGGCCGTCCTCGTCGAAGTCGGCGCCCACGAGCGACTCGGGGCCCACGTCCACGGCGGTCGCGCCCAGGGCGGTGAAGCTGCCGTCGCCCGCGCCGAGCATCACGCCCACGGTCTGGGGGTAGGGGTTGGCGACGGCGAGGTCGAGCGCGCCGTCCTCGTCCAGGTCGCCCGCGACCAGGGCCACGGGCAGCAGATCGGTGGGGAAGCCGCCCAGGCTGATGAACGAGCCGTCGCCCACGCCCAGCATCACGCTCACCGTGCCCGTGCCGGAGTTGGCCACGAGGATGTCCAACGGCCCATCGCCGTTCACGTCGCGCGCGAGGACGTCGGCCGAGAAGGAGCCCACGGGGAGCTGGATGTGGTTCGAGAAGCTGCCGTCGCCCAGGGCGAGCAGCACGCTGACGGTCTGGCTCACCGTGTTGCAGCAGGTCAGGTCCGCCAGGCCGTCGCCGTTGAAGTCGCCCACGTCGACGGCCGAGGGCAAGACGCCGACGCCCGTGCTGGCTCCCGCGGCGAAGCGGCCATGGCCGTCGTTCAGCAGCACGCCTAGCGTGTTGACCTCGCTGTTCACGGTCACGAGGTCCGGCTGACCGTCGCCGTCGAAGTCGTGGTCCATCATCGCGACGGGGTAGGTGCCGGTGCGGAAGAAGGCGTTGCTCGCGAAGCTGCCATCGCCGAGGCCTGCGAGCGTGGTGACGGAGTTGGTGTCGTGGTCCGCGGCGGCCAGGTCGAGCCGGCCGTCGGCGTCGAAGTCGGCCACGGCCAGCGCGGAGGGGAACACGCTGGACGGCGTGCCGCCGTGCACGGAGAACTCGGCGCCGCCCTGCCCCAGCAGGATGCGCACGGTCTCGTCCAGCGCGCGGGTCACGGCCAGGTCGGGGAGGCCATTGGCGTCGAAGTCGCCCACCACCACGCACTCGGGGTGCGCGCCGACGGGCAGCGCGCGGTGGAGCGCGAAGCGGCCGTCGCCCGCGCCCACGAGGATGCTGGCCGAGCCGCTGCCCCAGTCCGCGGTCGCGAGGTCCGGGTGGCCGTCGTCGTCGAAGTCCGCGACCGCCACCGCGCGCGGGCTCGCGCCCACGCCGAAGTCGGCCACGGTCGGGAAGCTGCCGTCGCCCGCGCCCAGCAGCACGGACACGGCCTGCTGCCCGGAGTCCGCGGTCACGAGGTCGGGATGGCCATCGCCGTCGAAGTCGCCCGAGGCGATGGCCACCGGCGACTGCGCGACGTGCACCACCGGCTGCGCCGCGAAGGCGCCGCCGCCCGTGCCGAGCAGGATGCTGACCGTGTCGCTGCCCGCGTCGGCGGTGGCCAGGTCCAGCAGCCCATCCCCATCGAAGTCGGCCGCGACGAGCGCCTCGGGGGCGGCGCCCACGCCCAGGGCCGCGCCAGCGGAGAAGCTGCCGTCGCCCTGGCCGGACAGCAGGCTCACGCTGCCGGCGCCGTGAGCGGTGGCGAGGTCCGCGTCGCCGTCCGCGTCGAGGTCCGCGACCGCCACGCTGGTGGGCCCGCTGAGCAGGCGCACGCCGCCCGACGGCGTGAAGTTGCCGTTGCCCTGGCCCAGCAGGATGCTCACCGAGCTGCTGTCCGCGTCGGCCGTGACGAGGTCGGGCCGCCCGTCGCGGTCGAAGTCGCCGGAGGCGATGGACTGCGGCTGGGTGCCGACGTGGAAGACCGGGTGCAGGAAGAGCGGCTGCACCGCCTGCGCCGCCGCGCGCGTGGCCGGGAGCAGCGCGAGGAGCATGACCAGCGCGCGGCGCGAGCCCCGCGAGCCCGACGTCATGGGCGACCTCCGGATGGCCGTCGCCGCGCTCCCGCACGCGGCGACGAGGCTCATCCTACCCCGGCCTGACGCAGGCGGATCAGGAGGTCGTGGATTGCACCGCGTTGCTGAGCGACACGCCCTTCACCGCGCCAGCGTCCTGCACCGCGAACTGGTACCAGACGTTCGTGCCGGTCGCGACGCCCGCCGGCCACAGCAGGGGCAGCACGAGGCTGCCCGCCGCACCTGTGACGAGCGGCATGGCGAGGCTCACGGGCACCGGCACCAGCGTGCCGCCCTTGAACGACGCCGGCGTGCTCGAGAGGCTGAGGAACAGCATCGCGGGGGCCGACGGCGCCGCATTGGCCAGGTCGAGCGTGACCAGTTGGCCGGCGGTCTGCGGGCCCGAGCCGACGAGCACGGGCTCGCCCGCCGCGCCGGGCAGGCCGAAGCCCAGGGCGGTCCACGTGCCGCTGCCCGGCACGATGAAGGTGACCGCGTCCGAGGCGATGCCGTTGGCCGAGACCACCAGCGAGTAGCTGCCGCTCGGTATCGTCGTCGGTAGCCGGAACTCCGTGCTCACCGGCGTCGCGCCCGTCTGCACGCTCGTGCTGCTCCAGTTGAAGCTGCGCGCGTAGTAGACGCTGGCGCCGCTGGTGAGCCGCACGATCGGGTAGTTGCTGTTCATCTGGAAGTCGTCGCCGTAGGTGGCGCCCTCCGAGATGCCGTTGAGGCCCGTGCCCACGAGGTGGTAGCTGCCATCGACGTTGACCGTGATCGTGCTGATCACGGGCTTGCCCTGCGCCAGCGGCGCGCCGTCCGGCGTGTACACGTACAGGTCCGAGTTGAAGTGCGAGTACAGCACCGTGCCATCGGGCAGGCAGAGCATGTCCGCCTGGTAGGTGGGGATCGGGTCCGACGTGCCCACCGGAGCCGGCTCGGGGATGAAGGCGTCGGCCAGCGGGTCGTATTCGTAGAAGGTCGTCGGCGTGGGGAAGTGATTGCCGGCTGTGGCCTTGGGGCTCACCGCGCACAGCACCTTGCCGGTGACCAGCACGGCCGCGGGCGCGTCCGGCGTGCCCTTGCCGGCGGGAATGTCGGGCCCGGCCGCCCACAGACCCGGCGTGATGTCACCCGAGGGCCTGTAGAGCGCGGTGTGCCCCGTCGAGCCGAGGAAGAAGGCCTGGCCGTTGGCCAGCAGCACCGATCCGCCCAGCTCGAGGCCGAAGGGGTCGTACATGTCCACCGGCACCGTGCTGTCGTTCACCCACGAATTCGTCGCGGGGATGTAGCGCTCCGAGTGCGTGCCGAACGGGTCGATGGTGAGGATGCTGTCGTCGGCCAGCTTCACCCACGTGGCCTCGTCCTGGAAGGTGCCGAAGGCCAGCGTGCCGGCGTTGGACCACATGTTCGTCGTGGGGTCGTAGAGCAAGCCCACGCCCGGTGTCTTGGGGAACACCGGCATGAGCAGCACCTTGCCGTCCGGCAGGATCTCGCTGTTGCAGTCGTAGAAGTTGTTCGGGCCCGGGATCCACAGCGCGGGGGGCGGATCCACCTGGGTCCAGGTGTTGGTGCCCGGGTTGTAGATCTCGGCATGCGGCCCGCCGGTGCCGTACTCGCCGCCGGCCACGAAGACGCGCCCGCTGCGCAGCACCTGCGACGGGTAGTAGAGGCGCGTGTCGTGCGCGTCGGCCAGCATGGCCCACGTGCCGTTCACGTAGCTGCCGCTGGCGTCGGGCGTCAGGCGCATCCAGCTCTTGCTGATGCCCGAGCCGTTGTTCTGCGCGGCCAGCACGGTGCCGTCGGTCAGGAGCAGCAGCAGGTTCGCGGGTTGCGGCGCGTTGTTGACCAGCTTCGTCCACGTGCCGGCGAGCGCCAGCGGGGACGCGGCGAGCAGCGCTCCGGCGACGAGCACGCGGACATGGAACGAGCCACGCGGTGACCTTGTGGTGACCATCGATTCCCTGCGGGTTCGGGGGACGCGCCCATGCGGCCCGTGTTCGGGACGGAAGGCTGCCGCGGGCGCCTGCTGGGCCGCGAGTCTACCGGCTTCTGCCGGCACGTGGATGCGGCCGCGGCGGTATGTTGCCGCCATGACCGCCGCGCCGGCCCGGCTCGACGAGCTGCTCGCCCGCCTCCGCCGCCACTTCGGCGACCTGCAGCGGCTCTCGCCAACGGACCCGTACGAGCAGGTGCTGTACGAGAACGCCTGCTACCTCGTGGACGACGGCCGCCGCGAGCAGGTGTGGCGCAAGCTGAAGCAGGAGGTGGGCACATCCCCCGAGGCGCTGCTCGAGATCCCGGCCTCGCGGCTGGCCAGGGTCATCGAGGCCGGCGGCATGAAGCCGCCCATGCGCGCCGAGAAGCTGCGCAGCTGCGCGGAGCTGGCCCAGGAGATCGGCCTGCCGGCGTTGCGCCGCGCGGTGAAGGAGGATCCGCCCGCGGCCAGCAAGCTGCTGCGCAAGTTCCCCGGCATCGGCGAGCCGAGCGCGGAGCGCATCCTGCTGCGCGCCGCCGGCGTGCCGGGACTCGGCCTCGAGTCCAACGGCCTGCGCGTGCTGCAGCGGCTGGGCTACGGCGGCGGCGAGACGGACTACACCAAGGGCTGGCGCGCCGTGACGAAGCAGGTGGCCCCGCAGCTCGGAACGGGCGCGCGCCGCCTGTGGCTGCTGCACTCGCTGCTGCGCCATCTGGGGCAGGAGCTGTGCCGGCCCGCCGAGCCGCGCTGCGAGACCTGCCCGCTGCTGGAGCTCTGCCCGACGGGGCAAGCGGCCACCTGAGCACGCCGCGCGTCCCCCATCGCCCGACGCGCGGCCGCCGCCGGTGCGTCGCGACAGGCGGTGGTATGGTGCCAGCCCGCGTCCACTCCGCTCCCATGCCCGCATCATGGAGGCTCCCGTGATCGCTCCTGCACGCTCGGCTGCACGTCGGTCCTTCGCCCGCCGCACACCGGGCGCCCTGGCCCTCCTCGCGGCGCTCGCGCTGCTGCCCGCGCGCGCGCCCGCGCAGATCGACGTCAAGAACCACGCCCCGCTGCAGGTGGGCGCGCAGCCCGTCACGGTGCACACCGCCTTCGGCGGCTTCATCCTCGGCTACGACATCGACCAGGCCGGCAGGGAAGGCGTGCTGGCCGAGGGGCTGACGCTGCCCGACGGCAACCACGACGTAGCCGTGGAAACCTTCGACCAGCGCACCGGCAAGATCACCCACATCGTCGTGCAGGAGCTGGACAGCAAGAACGACTACGTCACGCTGGGCGTGGTCGGCAAGCACACCGGGCTGGTCGAGTTCGAGCACGTCACGGACCTGTTCGTGGACCAGCGGATCTACTACGTGATGAACCCGCTGTCCGCCGCCGCGTTCACGGGCCAGTGGACGCCGCCTTTCACCAGGAACGACATCATCGAGGAGGTCAGCCGCGCGCAGGACGTGACCCAGACGGTGTTCCTGGCGGCGCACAACGCGGGCGGCGGCGGCACGCGGCTGCTCAGCTCCAATGTGCCCGCCAACACCTTCGGGCCGCTGATCACGGTGACCCACCCCGACTTCGCACCCAACCACTCGCCCAGGCTGGCGCTGGACAGCGCCCACAACCAGGCCATCCTCGCCGCGCTGGGCAGCAACCCCTTCGGCCCGCCGACGCTGGGCAAGGTGAACCTGGCCACGGGCGCCACCACCACCTTCAACGGCGTGGGCATCGGCTACGTGAACGGCCTGGCGGTCGACTCGGAGACGGGCGTGGCCTGCACCAGCACCGAGATCGACTTCCGCATCGAGATCTACGACCTCGCGACGCAGACGGGTTTCGCGGTGGTGCTGCCCAAGGCGCTGAGCCAGGCGCACAGCGGGCAGGACGTGCAGCTGGACCGGCTCAACAAGCTCTTCCTCGTCGGCCAGCCCATCTCCAGCACGGCGCCCACGGGCAGCAGCGTGCACGTCTTCGACGAGCAGGGGAAGCTGGTGAGGTCGATCGACGGCCTGCAGCTGCCGGCCAGCCCGGCGCTGCTGGCACTGTGCCCGCGCACGCGGACGTGCTTCGTGGTGAAGGCGCCCGACCTGAACGAGCTGCAGAGCTTCAGCTACTGACCGGGCACGCCCCGCAGCCCGTCGAAGAAGTGCTTCGCGGCTGGACGGGATGGATTTCGCGTCGGATCGGGTCAGCAAGGCTTGCAGGCGGCCGCGAGGCCGCCTGAAGTCTTGCCACGAAGGGCCGGCGCGAAAGACGCCCGTCCAGGCCCGAATGACTTCTTCGACGGGCTGCTACGGCGTCGTGGACTGCAGCGCGTTGCTCAGCGACACGCCCTTGACCGCCGTCGCGTCCTGGATGCCGTACTGCCAGAAGATGGAGGTGGCCGAGGGCAGGCCCGCCGGCCACGGGAAGGCGAAGACCACGCTGCCGCTGATGTCCGTGGCGAAGGGCAGCATGGCGAGGATGGGCACCGGTAGAGCGTGCCGCCCTTGAAGGGCGTCGGCGTGCTCGAGAGGCCCACGAACAGCGTCGCCGGCGCGAGGGGGTTGGCGTTGGTGAGCGTCAGCGTCGCGAGGTCGGGGGCCACCTGCGTGCCGCTGCCGGTAAGGCTGGGCACGCCCAGCACGCCGGCGAGGCCGGCGCCCGCGGACGCCCAGGTGCCGAAGCCCTGCACGGTGAAGGGCACCGGGTCGGACGCGATGCCGTTGGCCACCACCTCCAGCGCATAGCTGCCCTGCGGCACCGACGGCGGCACGTCGAACTCCGTGCTCACCGGCGTGCTGCCGGTCATCACGCCCGTGCTGCTCCAGTCGTGGCTGCGCAGGTAGTAGACGCTGCTGCCGCTGGTGAGGCGCACCATCGGGTAGTTGCTGTTCATCTGCAGGTCGTCGCCGTAGCTCGCGCCCTCGGAGATGCCGTTGAGCTGCAGGCCGTCGAGGTGCCAGTTGCCTCCCGGGTTCTGCGTGACCGCGCTGATGACCGGCTTGCCCGCGGCCACCGGCGCGCCGCCCGGATCGTAGACGTACAGGTCGTTGTTCATGTGCGAGTACAGCACCTTGCCGTCGGGCAGCGCGAGCATGGCCGTCGGGAAGGTGGACGTGGCGTCCGTGAGCCCCGTCGGCCCGCTCACCTGCGTGAAGGCGTTCGAGATCGGGTCGTACTCGTAGAAGCTCGTGGGCGAGGGGAAGAGGCTGCCCGCGCTGGGTGTCTTGCTCACGTCGCACAGCACGTTGCCCGTGACCAGCATGGCGCACGGCGCGTCGGGCGTGCCCTGGCCGTCGGGGAAGTCGGGCGCGGGCGTCCAGGTGCCGAGGGCGATGCTGCCGCTGGGCGTGTACAGCACGTTGTGGCCGGAGGCGCCGAAGAAGATGGCGTCGCCGGTGGGCAGCAGCAGCGCGCCGCCCATCTCGCCGATGAAGGGGTCGTAGACCATGACCGGCTCGGGCCCGTCGTTGAGCCAGGTGTCGGTGTCCTCGAAGTAGCGCTGCGCCTTGGTCGAGAACGGATCGATGGTGAGGATGCTGTGGTCAGGCAGCTTGACCCACGTGGCCTCGACCTGGTTCTGGATGTTGTGCTTGAGCTTGCCGCCGTTGACCCAGGTGTCGCTGGCCGGGTCGTAGATCAGCGGCACGCCGAAGCTGTGCGGCGACACGGGCATGATGAGCACGCGGCCGTCGTCCAGGATCTCGGCCATCGAGTCCACGAAGTTGTCGGTGGCCGTGTTCCACAGCGTGGCGGGCGGGTCGATCTGCGTCCACACGTTGGTCTGCGGGTCGTAGACCTCGGCGTGGGGGCCGCCCGTGCCGTACTCGCCGCCGGCCACGAAGACGCGGCCGTCCTTGAGCACCTGAGTCGCGTAGTAGAGGCGCGAGTCGTGCATGCTGGCGAGCGCCACCCAGGTGCCGTTCACGTAGCTGCCGGTCGCGTCGGGCGTCAGGCGGTACCAGCCCTTGCCGATGGTCGAGCCGTTGTTGCGCGCGGCCATCACGGTGCCGTCGCCGAGCAGCACCAGGCCGTTCACCTTCTGCGGCGCGAGGTGGACGAGCTTGGTCCAGGTGCCGGCGGCCGCGATCGGCGTCGCCGCGAGCAGGGCCAGCAGCACAGGGAGCGCATGGGCACGCGGAGACACCGGGCTCTTCATCTGATTCGGGTCCGAGGTGAACACGACCCTCGACGCGCACCGTCCCGGGTGCCGGCGTTCGGGGTCGCCGTGGCCGCACAGATTACCCGGAATCACCGGGGCGCGTGGCCGCCTCCGCGCCTCCCGATCTCGCCCGCGCCTCAGGGCCCCTGGTAGGGCTCGAGGAAGCCGGCCGCATGCGGGTTCTTGGCGAACCAGCCGTCGGTGAGCGTCTGCATGAAGGCCACCAGGTGGTCCTCCTCCGCGTCCGTCAGGCCCAGGTTGCCCAGAAGCCCGCCGTCCGCGCCGCTGACGCCCTGCGGGTTGGCCAGCGCCGTCGGCGAGTTGACCTCCGGCGGCGGCCACAGCGGCGTGCCCACGAGCCCCGCGTACGGATCCGGCTGGCTGAAGTCGATGATCTCGCCCGGCACCGTCGTGAGGTTGCGCGTGTTGTAGAAGTGCATGACCTCCTTGAGGCTCTTGAACACGCCGTTGTGCATGTAGGGCTTCACGAAGTCGGGCGACGGGCGCATGTCCACGTTGCGCAGCGTGGGCACCTTGGGCGCGCCGTTCGCCGCGAGGTAGTCGCCGTTGCCGTCGCTGCCGGGGCCCATGTTGCCCGGCGGCAGACCCTGGAGCGGATAGATGACTTCGCCCAGCCCGAGGTCCACGAAGTCCTCGCCCAGCGGGTTGTAGCCGTACGGATTGCTGACCGGATCGGTCATGTCGTAGAAGGGGTTGTCCTCGTTGCGCGGCGTGCCGATGTTGGCGTAGCACTCGCGCGTGAACAGCGAGGGCCCATCGGTCACCTTGTCTTCCATGCCGTGGCACGCCGTGCACTGCGCGTTCTTGACCCAGGGCGTGCCGCTGGACGTTCCATCCACCGTGCCGGTGAACAGCCGCAGGCCGTCCAGCTCCTCGGGCGTCAGCGTGGCGCGGCCCAGCTGGTACGCGTCGAACTTCGAGGTGAAGGGCGAGAGCTCCTCGGTGCGCTCGTAGGCCGCGATGGCCCGGCACACGTCCGCGAACACGACGTGCACCGGCGCCGCGAAGATGTGCGGGCCGAAGACGCGCTTGAACAGCACGGACGACGGCCCCGTCTCCACCTTCTCCACCACCATCTCCGGGCTCCCCAGCCCGTGCACGAGGTCGTTCATCTCGTTGGCGTTCTGGAAGGGGAAGGTCGCCTGGTGCTCGAGGGTGTCGGCGTGCCCGTCCCAGAACATCCCGCCGATGAAGAGCAGCTCGCCCCCGGGCGGAGCGGCCGCCAGCTTCAGATGCGCGCTCGGCGGCCCTTTGGGGATGAAGATCGCGTAGTTGATCGTCGGCACCGAGCGGCTCGTGAAGCGCCCTGGCACGACGCCTTCGGCCACGCCGAAGTTCTGGTTCACCTGCGAGTCGGGGAAGCGGAAGCCGGCCGACGGCGCGTGGCAGCTGCCGCAGGACTGGCCCGCCGGCTCGGACAGCGTGGTATCGAAGAAGAGCTGCCGGCCCAAGTCCACCTCCATGGCCGAGGCGGCGCCAGGCGACTGGGCCCGCGCGCCCGCGGCGCCGAGGACGGCGGCGCACAAAGCCAGACCTCGCAGCAGCGTGGCGCGGCTCCGGGTGGGTGCGGAGCGAAGCATGTCGGTGACTCCCAGTTCGGGCACTGGCGCGCGCGGTTCGGGGCGCGGCGCGGGCTCAGCCTACCACCGTCTCGCGCGCCCTGCTGGCCGGCGCGCCGACGTGGCTCACTCCCGCGGCACGCCGCCGCGCCAGCCGTGCTCCCAAGCCATCTCCTCGCGCAGCAGCTCGCTGGGGTAGAGCGTGCCTCGCCACAGCACGCCGCCGCGACGACCGCCCACGACCGCCGCGCGCAGAACGATCCAGCCGAGGAGCAGCGCGCCCAGTGGCTGCAGCAGCGCCGCGCGCGGCGAGCGCCCCGCCCAGCGCTCGCCCAGCGCCGCCCCCAGCAGCGCCGCCGCCGCGAGCACGCCGCCGGCCACGTGCAGCCACAGCAGGCCGTGCGGCAAGAGCAGCGCCAGCCACGGCGACGCGTCGAGGAACATCACGCCGAGCCCGATGAGCAGCAGCCGCCACGGCTCGCAGCGCCCCGCGTAGGCGAACAGGCCCTTCTCCAGCCCGCGCGCCATGCCGCCCAGCGTGTCGTACCAGCGCAGCCACACCGCGCGGCGCGCCACGGCCAGCCCCTGCCGCGCGCCCGAGCGCTTGAGCAGGATGCCCAGCGCGACGTCGTCGGCCACCGAGAGGCGCAGCCGCCGCAGCCCGCCCGCGCGCTCCAGCGCCGCGCGCCGCACGAGGTTGAAGGCCCCCACGCCCACCGACGCCGAGCTGCGCGGATCGCTCGCCGCCCAGGGCCGCACGGCCAGGATGAAGTGGCGCCCGAAGGACGCGATGGCGGAGTCCAGCAGCAGCGAGGTCGGCAGCAGGTGCGGCATGACCGCCAGGTGATCGAGCCCGCGCTCCTGCGCCAGCGCCACCGCGCGGCGGAGCGCGTCGGGCGCGAAGTGCACGTCGGCGTCCGAGAAGAGCAGCCACTCGCCGCGCGCGACGCGCAACCCGGTGTCCAGAGCGTGCACCTTGCCCAGCCAGCCCTCGGGCAGCTCGCGCACGTGCAGGGCTCGCACGCGCGGGTCGGCGGCGGCCAGCTCGTCGGCGATCGCGCCCGTGGCGTCGCGCGAGCGGTCGTCCACCAGCACGAACTCCACGTCCGGATAGTCGCTCGTGAGCCGGTCTAGCGTCGCGGCGCGCAGCGTGGCGGCCTCGTCGCAGGCCGGCGAGATGACCGACAGCGCCGGCCAGCGCGCGTCCGGCGGCAGCGGCCAGTCGTCCAGCAGCGGCACGCTGCGCACCGTGCGCAGCCCGGCCAGCGTGGCCCACACCCAGTAGAGGCCGCCGAGGACGAGCGCCGCGACCAGCGCCACGCCCCCCACGCTCATCCCAGGATCCAGTCCACCACGCGCTCCGTCTCGGA
>DASUFI010000267.1:0-2125 GCA_036274635.1 Planctomycetota bacterium | reverse complement strand
TGCACGACGTCGCCAGCCCAGGCGCCGGCGAGCAGCGGCGCCGCGCTGGTAGCCGCCGATTCGCAGGTGGCGGTGCACGACTCTCTGCTCGACGGCCGCGCCGGCGCCGTGGGGGGCGGGGATGGCGGCTCGGGACTGGTGCAGAGCGAGGGCTTCGTCTTCGCGGCGGGTACCGAGCTGCATGGCGGCGACGGCGGGCACGGAATCATCTACACCGTCGGGGGCGTGCAGCACTGCACCGACGGCGGCGACGGCGGCCATGGCGTCGTTGCCACGGGCGCGGCGCCGGCCGTGCGCGTGCTCGATGCGTCGATCGCCGCCGGCCTCGGCGGCGCGGGCGCGCTCACCTGCCCGGCCGGCTCGCCCGGCGCCGAGGTCGTGGCCGCGCCCGGCGTGCTCCAGGTGCTGGCGGGGAGCGCGCGCTCGTTGCTGGTGGACGCCACCGTCTGCGACCGCCACGACGCCGTGCTCGTGGCGCACGGGCAGCCCTTCGAGCTGTTGGTCCTCGGCGTCTCGGACGCGCCGGGCTTCGCCTACAGCGCCGGGCTGAAGGGCGTGCTGCTGCTCGACGCGCCGTCGCTGCTGCCGCTGGGCACGCTCGATGCCGGCGGCGACCTCGCGCTGTCCCTCTTCGTGCCGCAGCTGCCCGCGGCCGCGCCCGAGGCGGCGACCTTCTTTCTGCAGGCGGCCTTCGCCGGCGGCGGCCAGCCGGCGCTCGGCGCGGGCTCGGCGTTGGCCGTCATCAAGTCCGGTTCCTGCCCGTAGGCTCCGGGCCGGCGGCCCGTAAGATCGGGCGGTCTCTGCGGAGGCCCACCATGCGCACCGCGCTCCTGGCCGCCCTGCTCCTCGCCCCGCCCGCGCCGCTGGTGCTGCACGGCGCGCACGTGCTCTCGCCCGACGGCTCCGCCTGGCTCGACGGCCGCGACGTGCTGCTGGTGGACGGCCGCATCGCCGCCGTCGCGCCGCCGGCTGAGCTGCACGCGCCGCCGGACGCGCAGGTGCTGGACCTGTCGGGCCTGCACGTCGTCCCCGGCCTCATCGACCTGCACACGCACCTGCTGCTGCACCCCTACGACGAGGCCAGCTGGGACGACCAGGTGCTGAAGGAGTCGCTCGGGCTGCGCACGCTCCGCGCCGCCGCGGCCGCGCGCGCAACCCTCGAGGCGGGCTTCACGACGATCCGCGACCTTGGCACCGAGGGCGCGGGCTACGCGGACGTGGCCCTGCGCGACGCGGTGGCGCAGGGCATCATCGTGGGGCCGCACGTCGTGCCGGTGACGCGCGCCATCGTGGCCACGGGCTGCTACGGTCCGTCGGGCTTCGATCCCCGCTGGGACGTGCCGCAGGGCGCGCAGGAGGTGACCGGCGCGGACGAGATGCGTCGCACCGTGCGCGAGCAGATCGCGAGGGGCGCGGAGTGGATCAAGGTCTACGCCGACTACGGCCGCGCGGGCGCGCCGGCCGCGCCGGCCTTCACGGTGGAGGAGCTGCGCGCGGCGGTGGACGAGGCGGCCACCGCGGGCCTGCGCGTGGCGGCGCACGCCAGCACCGACGCCGGCATCCGCCGCGCGCTCGAGGCGGGCGTCGCCAGCATCGAGCACGGCACGGCCGCCACGCCTGACACGCTGCAGCTCATGGCCCAGCGCGGCGCGGTGCTGTGCCCGACGCTGGCCGCCTCGGAGGCCATGGCGCGCTACGGCGGCTGGAAGCGGGGCGACCCCGAGTCGCCGCGCATGCAGCAGGACCGCGAGCTCATCCGCAGCGCGCGCGCGGCAGGTGTCACCATCGCCTGCGGCAGCGACGCGGGCGTCTTCGCGCACGGCGACAACGCGCGCGAGCTGGAGCTGCTGGTGCAGTGCGGCCTCTCGCCCGCGGAGGCGCTGCGCGCGGCCACGGCGACGGCGGCCGACGTCCTGCGGCGCGCCGACCTGGGGCGCATCCAGGCGGGCGCGCGGGCCGACCTCGTCGTCCTGCGCGGCGATCCGCTGGCGGACGTGGGCGACCTGCGCGGGCCGCTGCTCGTGGTGCAGGATGGCCGCGTCGTCGCGGACCGGCGCGCGCAGCCCGCCCGCCGCTAGGCCGGGCCCGTCTCGCGCGCGACGCCGGCCGCAGCCTCCGGATCTAC
>DASUFI010000266.1:0-24482 GCA_036274635.1 Planctomycetota bacterium | reverse complement strand
GGCCGCGTCGGAGTCGGCCCACGCCGGGGGCAGCACGGGCTCCACGACCGTCGCGTGGCAGCCTGCGAGGAGCGCGGCCAGCAGCAGCAGGCGGCGACGGTCACCGCGCATCCGCTTCCTCCGGCAGGAGGTGGCCGCGCGCGAGCACGTCGCAGCCCAGCGGCACGACGACGAGCGTGAAGGCCGTGGAGACGAGCAGCCCGCCGATGACCGCGACGGCCAGCGGCTGCTGCAGCTGGCTGCCGGCGCCGACGGCCAGCGCCAGCGGCAGCAGGCCCGCGATGGCGGCGCAGGTGGTCATGAGGATGGGCCGCAGGCGCACGCGCGCGGCGGCCAGGATCGCGTCGCGCTCCGCCAGCCCGTCGCGCCGCAGCTGCTGGGCGTACTCGATCAGGATGATGCCGTTCTTCACCACCAGGCCGACGAGCATGATCAGGCCCATGCCCGAGCTGATGTTGAGCGGCACGTCGGCGAGGCGCAGCGCGAGCAGGCCGCCCAGCTGGCCGAAGGGCAGCGCCAGGAACATCACCGTCGGCAGGCGCAGCGAGCGGAACTGCACCACCAGCAGCAGGAAGACCAGCCCGCCACCGAGGCCGAAGACCAGGAGCAGGTTGCGGAAGGCCTGCCCCTGGCTCTGAGCCTGCCCGCCGAACTCCACGCGCACGCCCGGGTCGCGCGGCAGCGCGTGGACCGCGCGCTCGACGGCGCGGCTGGCCGAGCCGAGGTCGCGGCCGGCGATGGCGGCCGTCACGCGCACCATGGGCGTCTGGTTCTCGCGCTCGAGCTCGTTCTCGGCCAGCGTGCGCGTGAAGCTGGCCAGCGAGGACAGCGGGACGAGGCTGCTGCCGGCGCCGGCGGAAGGCACGCTCAGCAGCAGCGGCGGCCCCTCGCCCTCCACGCTGCGGTCGACGCGCCAGCGGTCCGGGTAGCGCACGCGCACGTCGAGGAAGCGGTCGCCCTGGCGGAGGCGCGTCACGACCTCGCCCAGGAGCTGCGCGCGCACCTGGTCCGCGATCTCGCCCGTGGACAGGCCCACGCGCGCGGACGCCAGCGGGTCGGGCCGCCAGGTCAGCTCGGGGCTGCCGAAGGAGACGTGGTTCTTGATGTCCACGACGCCGGGCACCGCCTGGAGCGCCTGCTCCACGTCGTCGGCGGCGCGCTGCAGGTCGGGGTAGTCGGCGCCCAGCAGCTTGACCTCGACCACGGCCTCGTTGCCGGACAGGTCGCCGATGGTGTCCTGCATGACCTGCATGAACTCGACGTCGGCCTGCGGCACCTCGCGCGCGAGGCGCTCGCGCAGCTCGTCCAGCACCTCGAAGACGCTGCGCTCGCGGTCGGCGCGCGGCACCAGGCCCACGAGCATGTCGCCGGTGAACTGCTCGGTGGCGAAGAAGCCCAGCTCGGCGCCCGTGCGGCGCGAGAGCGACGAGACCTCGGGCGTGGCCAGCAGGATGGCCTCGATGCGCCGGCAGGCCGCGTCGGTCTCGGACAGGCTCGAGCCCACCGGCAGCGCGTAGTCCAGCACGAAGCCGCCCTCGTCCATCTCGGGCAGGAAGCCGGTCTGCAGGCCGCGCAGGCCGGCGGCGCCCAGCAGCGCGCAGACCAGCAGCAGCAGCGCCGTGAGCCCCGGGTGCGCGAGGGCGCGCGACGCCTGCCGGACGTAGGCCTCCTGCAGGCGCACCATCCACGCCCGCGGCCGCAGCCCGCGGCTGGGCGCAAGCCGCGGCGCGAGCAGCATGAGCGGCGTGTACACCAGCGAGACGACCATCGAGGCCAGGATGCTCAGGCCCAGCGCGAGCGAGAGGCTGCGGAAGAACTGCCCCACCACGCCCTGCAGCAGCACCAGCGGCAGGAAGACGACCACCGTGGTGAGCGACGAGCCCACGATCGCGCCCAGCACCTCGCGGGTGCCGCCGGCCACCGCCTCGAAGAGCTCGCGCCGCGAGGCGCCCGGCGCCAGCGCCTGCGCCCGCCGCGCGACGTTCTCCACCACGACGATGGCGTCGTCGATGATCAGGCCGATCGCCACGGCGAGGCCGCCGAGGCTCATGAGGTTGAGCGACTCGCCCACCAGCGGGAAGGTCGCGAGGGTGAGCAGCACCGAGAGCGGGATGGCCAGCCCGGTCACGAGCGTCACGCGCCAGCTGCCGAGGAACAGCGCGATCACGAGGATGGAGAGCGCCGCGCCCACGGCGATGGCGTCGCCCACGCCCTCGATGGAGTCGTTCGCCAGGCTGGCCTGGTCGTAGACCGGCACCAGCGTGCCGCCGCCCGGCACCAGCGGGCGCACCTCGTCGAGGATGCCCGCGACGTCGCGCGAGAGGTCCGTGACGCGCCCGCCGTCGCGCAGGAAGACGCTCACCACCACGCCGTCGCGCCCGCCGCCCGTGACGACCATGGTGCGCTCGGCCGTGGTCTCGACCAGCTGCCCCAGCTCGCGCAGGCGCACGACGCTGCCGTCGCCGCGCGGCACGGCCAGCTCGAGGATCTGCTCCGGCTCGCTGAGCTGGCCGTCCACGAGCAGCTGGTACTGCAGGCCCTCGGTCTCCGAGCGGCCGACCGCGGCCACCGCGTTGGCCGCGGCAATGGCCTGCTCGACTGCGTCCAGCGTCACGCCGGCCTGGGCCAGGGCCACGGGGTCGGGCTCGTAGACGTACTCGCGCTGGTCGCCGCTCTGCACCGATACCATGAAGGTGTCCGGCAGGCGCGCGAGGCGCGGCTTGAGGTCCAGCTCGGCCCACTCGGCGAGCCGCGCGCGCGCGACGGGGTCGCCCGCGGCGGCCTTGCCCGGGATCACGTTGAAGCTGAGCACCGGGAAGACGGCGGGCGTCTGCTGCTCGATGGTGAGCTGCACGTCGGGCGGCAGGCCCGCCGAGGCCGTGCGCGCGCGCACCAGCGAGAGCGCGTCGCGCATGTCGGCCGAGTCGCGGAAGTCGAGCGAGAGCTCGCAGGCGCCGCGCAGCGTGCGGCTGCGCACGCGCAGCAGGTCGGGCACCGTGCTCACCGCCTGCTCGATCGGGCGCGTGACCGCCACCAGCATGCCCCGCACCGGCTGCTCGCCGCGCTCCGCGATCACCGCGATGCGCGGGAAGGCCACGCACGGATAGATGCTGCGCGCCGAGGTGAAGACCGCCGTCACGCCGGTCATGAGCAGCAGCGCCAGCAGCACGAACAGGGCCCGCCGGCCGGAGTAGGCGCGGGCGACGAAGCTCATCGCGGCGGCGCGGCGCCCGCGGTGGCGGCCGGCGGCGGCTCGGTGATCCCCGCGCCGTCCGGCAGGTTGTAGCCGCCCGAGACGATGACGCGCTGGCCGTCGCGCACGTCGCCCGCGACGGCCGCCAGCCCGCCGTGACGCCCCTGCACGCTGACCGGCACGACCCGCGCGTGGCCGGCGTCGGCCAGCACGACGACCTGCGCGTCGTGCTCGCGCAGGACGGCGGCCTCGGGCACGAGCACGGCGTCGTGCAGCACGCGCAGCTGCAGCTCGCCGCTCACGGCCAGGCCGGGCGGCTCGCCGGCCGAGGCGGCATCCGGCGCGACCACGGCCTCGATCAGGCCGGTCGCGGGATCGACCACCCCCTCGAGGCGCTGCAGCGCCCCGGTGCCGTGCGCGCCCTGCGCGTCGTCCCAGGTGGCCCGCGCGCCGGGCTGCAGCGCCCCCGTGTCCGCGGCGGCCACGCCGAAGGCGACGAGGCGTCCCTCCGGGGCGAGCAGCCGGCCGACGCGGTCGCCCGGCTCGAGCTTCTGGCCCGGCCGCGCGAGGAACTCCACCAGCTGCCCGGCGCAGGGCGCGTGCAGCTCGGCCTCGGCCAGGATGCGCTCGGCCTCCTGCACGCCCGCCTCGGCTCCGCTGCGCTGCGCGACCAGGCCGTCGTGCTGGAGCGCCGCGCTGGTCCCCGTGAAGTCCTTCGCGGCCCGCGCGGCCAGCGCCTGGTCGGCCTGCGCCTGCGTGACGGCCTGCGCGGCCTCGGCCACCGCCTTGTCCGAGGACAGACCGTCGGCCGCCAGCGCCTGGACGCGCTCGAGCTGCGCCTGCAGCAGCGTGACCTGCGAGGCGGCGCGCTGGGCGTCGGACTGCAGCTCGAAGGCGCGGCGGTCGCGGCCCGAGCGATCGAAGTCGAGCAGCGCGGCGTCGGCCGCCACGAAGGCCGCGCGCGCCTGGGCCAGGGCGGCCTGCAGCGGCAGCGGGTCGAGGCGCAGGAGCACGTCCCCCGCGGCCACCACCTGGCCTGGCGCGACCAGCGTCTCGAGCACGCGGCCGCCGGCGCGCGAGGAGAGCACGTGGTCCGCGGCCGGCGCGGCGCGCACGACGCCGGCGACGCGCACGACGATGGCCAGGTCGCCGCGCGTGACCGGCGCGGTCGTGACGGTCACGCGAAGCTGGCCCTGCTCGACCTCCTCGGGCGTCTCGTCCGCATCGTCGGCGGACTGCGGCAGCAGGGCGTGCACGGACCACCCGATGCCCACGCCGATGGCGAGCAGCAGCAGTCCGGCGCCCGGTTTGCCTGGCCTCTTGCTCAAGGGCGGAGCGATCCTATGCCGGCCGGCGGCCGCCGATCCTTACGGACCGGTCATGTGCGCGCAGCCGGAGCGCGCGGCCCGAAGCGTGCCCTCGCGCGGCGCCTCAGCCGACGGCGTTGGCCGGCTCCACCGGCGTCCAGCCCGCGGTCTTCTCGCGCTCGTGCACCTTGTCCAGCGTGATGGCGGAGGGCAGCGCGTCCTCCTTCTTGGTGGTCGTCGTGCCGGCCGCCGAGAGGGCCAGGTTCATCTCCTTCCACTCCGCGTAGTGGGCCGGCAGCTCGTTGTCCGCGTAGATGGCGTGGACCGGGCACTCGGGCACGCACAGCATGCAGTCGATGCACACCGTGGGCTCGATCACGAGCATCGCGGGATCGTCGAGCTTGCGGAAGGCTTCCACCGGGCACACGACGCAGCAGTCGGTGTAGCGGCAGTCCAGGCAGCGGGCGGTGACGACGTGGGTCATGGATCCTCGCGGGGTGCGGGCCGAAGGGACCGGCAGCCTAGCGAACGACCTCCCGGCGCGCCAGCACGACCGGGGCGTCGCGGCCGGCGGGTCGCGGCCTGTTGCGCGGTAGTCTGGCGGCGTGAGCTTCCGCCTCGGCACCGTCCCGTACCTCAACGGCCTGCCGCTGCTCCAGGGCCTCGACGCGCGGCCGGACGTGACGCTGCAGCCCGACGTGCCCGCGCGCCTCGCCCCGCGGCTGCGCGCGGGCGAGCTGGACGCCGCGCTGTGCTCGGCCGTGGAGCTCTTCCGCCGCCCGGCCCTCGGCTGGATCGCAGGCCCAGCCGTCACCAGCGAGGGCGCGGTGCGCTCCATCCTGCTCTTCACGCGCACCACACCCGAGCGCATCCGCACGCTCGCGCTGGACAGCAGCAGCCGCAGCGCCGCCGCGCTGGCCGTGGTGTGCCTGGCGGAGTTCTTCGACGTGACCGCGCCGCGCGTGGAGAGCTGCGCGCCGGACGCACCGCTGGCGGACCTCGACGCCGACGCCGTCCTGCGCATCGGCGACCCGGCGCTCGCCGCCGCCTGCGACGGCGCCGCCGCGCGCGCGGGCCGCGGGATGCTGGACCTGGGCGAGCTGTGGACCGCGCGCACGGCGCTGCCCTTCGTCTACGCCCTGTGGCTGGCACGCGCGGACCTGGCCCCCGCCGCGGCGCGGGAGCTGACCGTCCTGCTCCTGGCCGCGCGCGCGGCCGGCCTGCCGCGGCGCGCGGAGCTGGCCCGCGGCTTCGCCGCCCGCAGCGGCCTGCCCGAGGCGGCCTGCGTCGAGTACCTGGAACGCTGCATCGGCTTCGAGCTGGGCGCGGCGGAGCGCGAGGGGCTGGCCTGCTTCGGCCGCTTCGCGCACCGCTGGGGCCTCGTGGACACGCCGCTGCTGCCGGAGCCGCTGGCGTGAGGCGCCGCGCGCTGCTGCTGGCCGCCCTGCTGGCCTGCGGTCGCCCCCGCCGATGTGGATGACCAGCGAATCCGAGCTGGGGATCGCGGCGTTGACCGTCGCGGCCAGGTCGAGGTCGCCGTCGTTGTCGACGTCGGCGAGCAGCATGCGCTGCACGAAGTCCACCGAGGACACCACGGAGCCTTCAGACCCTACGGCAAAGTGCCGCTCACGGCACGGCTGGCTGGCCTCGGCGGCGATCGGTGCCGCTCCAGGGGGAAGTCCTCCGAGCGGCCGCCTCCCCGGCCCAACCGGCGCCGGCGCATCCGCCGTCACAGACCGCTGGCTCTCGCACTATCCCGTCTCGCACCATTGCTCCATGGAGGTGCCCGCGATGCTTGGAACGAACCGAAACCGGACCTTGGCCCGCGCCGCGGGGGCTCTGCTCGTCGCGGCGCTGTGCGCGGCGCCGGGACCCGTGCCCGGCACGACGCTCACACCCCTGGTCACGATCACGGGCCGCGAGAGCCACGTGACCGAGGCGCGCTGCCTGCGCGTCACCAGCGCCGACGAGTGGGCCGCCCTCTGGCTCGAGCACGTCGGTGAGCCGCCGAACCCGGAATACAACCAGCACAAGCTCTACTTCAACAAGGCCGGCCTGCCGGTCGTGGACTTCGAGCGCTGCCTCGTCGTGGCCGTCTTCAGGGGCGCGGGCAGCAACTGCGCCGGCGTGTCCGCCGTTGCGGGGCCGCTCGAGGATCCCGAGGC
This sequence comes from Planctomycetota bacterium, assembly GCA_036274635.1. Lineage (GTDB taxonomy): Bacteria > Planctomycetota > B15-G4 > B15-G4 > B15-G4 > DASUFI01. The sequence goes on along the minus strand of DASUFI010000266.1, from coordinate 17,817 downwards.
CGAGACGAAGACGCCCGTCGCGGAAGGCGACGAGGTCTTGCGCCTTTCGTGGCACAGCTACCAGTCCGGCACCCCGGCCGATTCGGTCTCCCCCTTCGGCTTCTTCGTGCTGCCGCGCAACTCCGCGCCCCTCGTGGTCCAGGACCGGCGCATGCCCATGGGCGAAGGCCACGGCCGCATCGAGGAGCGCGCGCGCTTTCCGGCGCTCGCGGAAGCCGCACGCTGAGCGAGCCCCGGTCCGCGCTTGAACGCCCCCTGCCGTCGCCCTAACCTCGCCGCTGCACTCCAGCGGAGAGGCTCACATCCTGGATGACACGACAACGGACGACGGCCGGCAGGCCTCGCTCTTCGCGGACACGGACGACAGCAAGCCGCGCAAGGTCCTGATCCGCGACCAGAAGCGGGACGAGGTGGTCGACCCGACGGCGGGCAGCGACGGCAAGGGCCCGCGGGGCCGCAAGGCGAAGCCGCCGGCGAAGTCTCCAGCCGGGCCTGCGCGTGGCCGCAAGGCCGCGCGAGCCAGCGACGACGACGAAGAAGACGAAGAGGACGAGGACGACGAGGAGGAGGGTGACGAGGCCGGGCAGCCCGCCGCCCCCCGCAAGCCCGCCGGCCGCAGCAAGACCAAGGCCCACGAGCTGGCCGAGAAGCAGCGCGAGATCTCGGTCTCCGAGTTCTTCGCCAAGAACCGCCACCTGCTCGGCTTCGACAGCAAGCGCAAGGCGCTGCTGACCACGGTGAAGGAGGCGGTGGACAATGCCCTCGACGCCTCCGAGGAGGCCGACCTGCTGCCCGACGTCACCGTGCGCATCGAGCCGCTCAAGGAGGCCGACCGCTTCCGCGTCATCGTGGGCGACAACGGCCCCGGCATCGTGGCCGAGCAGATCGACAACGTCTTCGCGCGCCTGCTCTACGGCAGCAAGTTCCACCGCCTGCGGCAGAGCCGCGGGCAGCAGGGCATCGGCATCTCGGCCGCGGGCATGTACGGCCAGATGACCACCGGCGCGCCCACCATCATCAAGAGCAAGATCGGCAAGGGCCACGACGCGCTGGACGTCGCGCTGCGCATCGACACCGCCAAGAACATGCCCGTGAAGCCGCGCCCGCCGCGGGTCTTCGACTGGGACCGAGAGCACGGCACCGAGGTGACCATCGACCTCGAGGCCGAGTACCGCAAGGGCAAGGGCTCGGTGGACGAGTACCTGGCGCAGGTGGCCATCGCCAACCCGCACGTGCAGCTGTCCTACTGGCCGCCGGACCTCGCCAAGGGCGCGCCACCCACGGTGTACGAGCGCGCCACGAAGCAGATGCCCGCGCCGGCCAAGGAGATCCAGCCGCACCCGCACGGCGTCGAGCTGGGCTTCCTCATGAAGATGATGAAGGACACCGAGTCCACGAAGCTCGGCGCCTTCCTGCACCACGACTTCTCGCGCGTCTCCACGCGCGTGGCGCGCGAGATCTGCGAGAAAGCGAAGCTCGACCCCGCCTCGCGCGTGAAGTCGCTGGGCCACGAGGCGGCCGAGGCGCTCTACAAGGCGATCAACGACACCAGGCTCATGGCGCCGCCCACGGACTGCGTCTCGCCCATCGGCGAGGACCTCATCCGCAAGGGCCTGCAGAAGGAGATCGGCGAGGCCGAGTTCTTCGTCTCGCGCACCCGCAACCCGGCCGTGTACCGCGGCAACCCGTTCCAGATCGAGGTGGGCTGCGCGCTGGGCGGCTCGCTGCCGGCCGACGAGCCCGCGCGCCTCATGCGCTTCGCCAACCGCGTGCCGCTGCTCTGGCAGGGCGGCGGCTGCGCGATCACCAAGGCCGTGCTGGACGTCGACTGGCGCGCGTACGGGCTGAGCCAGCCGAAGGACGGCATGCCCGTCGGGCCGGTGATCTTCATGGTGCACATCGCCAGCGCGTGGGTGCCGTTCACGAGCGAGTCCAAGGAAGCCGTCGCCAGCTACCCGGAGATCATCAAGGAGATCAAGCTCGCCCTGCAGGAGTGCGGCCGCCAGATGCAGATCCACCTGCGGCGCCGCGCGCGCATCGAGGACGAGCTGAAGAAGCGCAGCTACATCGACAAGTACATCCCGCACATCGGCGAGGCGCTGCAGGAGATGCTGGGGCTGCAGGACAAGGAGAAGGAGAAGGTCATCGCGAAGCTGCGGGACACGCTGGAGAAGAGCAGGAAGCTGGGGTGAGGCGGGCCTAGGTCGATGAGCTCGCCGAGGGAATGGCCTCTCTGAGCAGCTCCCGCACCTCCTCGTCCGTCGTCTCCGTGAAATCCTCGTACCACCGTCCCACCGCATGGAACGGCTGCGGCTCCGCCGCGCACACGATCTCGTCCGCGTAGCGCCCCATGGCGTCGCAGGTTTCCGGCGGGCCCACCGGCACCGCGGCCACGATGCGCGAGGGCCCGAGCCTGCGCAGGGCGAGCAGCGCGACGCGCAGCGAGGCGCCGGTGGCGAGGCCGTCGTCGACGACGATGACCGTACGCCCCTTCACGTCGGGAGCCGGGCGACTGCCGCGGTAGGCCTGCTCGCGGCGGACCAGCTCGCCGTGCTCCGTGGCGATGACGGACTGCAGCACGGCCTCGGGCAGGTGCAGCTGCTCCACGATGGCCGGGTCGATGACCATCGCGCCGCCGCTCGCGATCGCGCCCATGGCCAGCTCCGGCTGGCCGGGCACGCCGAGCTTGCGCACGACGAAGACGTCCAGGGGCACGTGCAGGGCGCGCGCCACCTCGTAGCCGACGGGCACTCCGCCGCGCGGCAGCGCGAGCACGAGCACGTCGGGGCGGCCGGCGTAGCGCGTGAGCCGGCGCGCCAGCTCCCGCCCCGCCTCGCGCCGGTCGTGGAAGAGCATGACGCCTCCTATTCGCCCCAGGGGAAGGTCTCGGGCACCTCGTGCTCGTCGGTGCCGGGCCCGCCGATCGGATGGAGGGCGCTCGTGGCGTCGAGGAAGACGAAGGCGTCGTAGCGGCGCGGCAGGACGGTGGGCACGTAGTTGCCGAAGGCCTCGCGCTCGGGGTGGTAGACGACGCCGATGGCGCGATGGCCGCGCGGCTCGAGCAGCTCTCGCGAAGCGCCGTCGAAGAGGAACCAGCCGTCGTCGCCGCGCAGGGCGCGGTGCAGCACGTCCTCCCAGCTGCCGTCGCGGGCGTCGGGGACGTGCATGACCTCCGCGGGCGCGTCCCAGGCCTGCGCGGCGATGACCGTGCCGCGGTGGGTGCCGAGGCCCACGAGCTGGGTCTGGCCCGGGTGCGCGAGGCGCGTGAGCTGGCCGACGTTGAGCAGGCCGTCGGCGACCATGTCGGTGTAGCGCGCGTCGCCGACGTGCGTGTTGTGCTCCCACACGATGGCCTTGCCGCCCGGGCGCAGGCGGCTGACGAGTCGCTCGAGCGTCTCGTGCATGTGGCGGTCGCGGATGTTCCAGGACTCGGGGCCGCCGCGCACCATGGCGCGGTAGTAGGCCTCGGCGTGCTGCAGCACGAGGGCGTTCTGCTCGGCCTCGAACCAGCCGTCGGCGCCGGGCGGCGCCGGGCGGCGGCGCAGCTCGGCCAGCAGGGCCACCACCTCCTGCTCGCACGTCTCGGGCACGAGGCGCGTGGCCCGCGCGTACTCCTGCACGTCCTCGCCGTAGGGCTCGAAGCACAGCAGCGCGCGCAGCGCGGCGGGCAGGGCCTCGGGGTTCGCGTGGCGCAGGTAGCCGAAGATGGCCTGCAGCGACTCCCACAGGCTGTAGACGTCGAGGCCGTGGAAGCCGACGCGCTGGCCGGGCGGCCGGCCGGCGTTGTGCTCGCGCAGCCAGCCCGCGAGGCGCGCGACCTCCTCGTTGGCCCACATCCAACGCGGCCAGCGGCCGAAGGCGGCGAGCACCTCGCGCGCGCTGCCGCCGGCGCCGCCCTGGATCCAGGCATTGACGCGCTGGCAGTCGGGCCAGTCGCCCTCGACGGCGACGAGGTCGAAGCCGTGCTCCTCGACCAGCCGCCGCGTGAGGCGCGTGCGCAGCGTGTAGAACTCCGAGGTGCCGTGCGAGGCCTCGCCCAGCAGCACGAAGCGCGCCGCGGCGAGGCGCTCGAGCAGCGGCTCGAGGTCGGCGGGGCCGGTGAGCGGCAGCTGCGCCGCACGCACGCTGTCCACCAGCCGCTCGGCGCCCGGCGCCTCCACCGCGAAGGCCCGCGAGCGCGGCATCACAGGCTCCCGACGCCGGGGCGCGGCCGCAGGTGCCGCGCGAACCACTCGGCCGCGAGGCGCGCCACGACGTCCAGCGCGCCGGGCTCCACGAAGAGGTGCGAGGCGCGCGGCACGGTGAGCAGCTCCTTGTCGGCCGCCGCCAGCTCGGCGAAGGCCACGCGGTTGAGGGCCAGCACCTCGGTGTCCGCGCCCCCCACGATGAGCCGCACCGGCGAGCGCACGTGCGGCAGGGCATAGCCGGCGAGGTCGGGGCGACCGCCGCGCGAGACGATGGCCTGCACCTGCGCCGGCCGCTTCGCGGCCGCGACCATGGCCGCCGCGGCCCCGGTGCTGGCGCCGAAGAGGCCGAGGCCCAGCTCGCGCAGCGGCGCCTGCACGCCCAGCCAGTCGATCGCGCCCACGAGCCGCTGCGCGAGGAGCGCGATGTCGAAGCGCAGGTGCGACGTGCGCTCGTCCGCGGCCTGCTCGTCGGTCGAGAGCAGGTCGAAGAGCAGCGTGGCGAGGCCCGCCTCACCGAGGCGCGCCGCCACCATGCGGTTGCGCGAGCTGCGCCGGCCGCTGCCGCTGCCGTGGCTGAAGAGGACGAGGCCGCGCGCGTCGCGCGGCAGCGCGAGGTCACCGTCGAGCAGGGCGTCGCACGCCGGGATGCGCACCGGCTCGGCGGCGGGCGCGTCGACGTGGATGCCGGGCGTGGTCATGCCAGCCCGAGTTGCAAGCGCCGTGCCGGTCGTCGTCGCGGAAGGCTGGTCGTTGCTGCGGGGTCGGCCGGCCGTTAGCATCCCGCCATGCCGCCGCGGTCGGGCTCGCGACGGTTCCAGCCTCCCGGAGCACGCCGCCCCCTCCATGGCGAAACCAGCCTCCACCGCGGCTGACTCCGGCCCCACCCTCTCGCGCGAGCTCGGCCTCTGGGACGGCACGATGCTCGTCGCCGGGTCGATGATCGGCTCGGGCATCTTCATCGTCGCGGCCGACATCGCGGGTTTCGTCGACTCCGCCGGCTGGGTACTGGTCACCTGGGTCATCACCGGCCTGCTCACGGTCTTCGCGGCGCTGTCGTTCGGCCAGCTCGCGCAGCGGATTCCACACACGGGTGGCCAATACGCCTACCTGCGCGAGCTGTACGGGCCGATCTTCGGCTTCCTGTACGGCTGGACCTACTTCATGGTCATCAACACCGGCTCGGCGGCGGCCGTGGCGGTGGGCTTCGCGCGCTACCTCGGCGTGATGGTGCCGTGGATCAACGCGGGCAAGGACGCGGCCACGGGGGCGGACACGTGGGTCGTCGCGCCCATCCGTCTGTCCGACAGCTACGCGATCAGCCTGAGCACGCAGCAGCTGGTGGCCATCCTGAGCATCGTGCTCCTCACCTGGCTCAACTCGCGCGGGCTGAAGCTGGGCAAGCTGATCCAGAGCACGTTCACGTCGGCCAAGACGCTGGCGCTCGTGCTGCTCATCGTCGTGGGCCTCACCATCGGCTGGAACGCCGACGCGGTGGCGTCCAACTTCCGTGACGTGTGGACGCCGCGCCACCCGATGGCGCTCACGCCCGGCCTCTCGTGGCTGCCCGAGCTGACGGCCTCGATGGGCTTCATCGGCCTGCTCGTGGCCCTGTGCGTGGCGCAGGTGGGCTCGCTGTTCTCGGCCGACGCGTGGAACAGCGTCACCTTCACGGCGGGCGAGGTGAAGGACCCGCGGCGCACCGTCAGACTCGCGCTCATCTGGGGCACGGTCTTGGTGACCGCGCTCTACGTCCTCGCCAACCTGGCCTATCTCGTCGTGCTGCCCATGGACGGCATCCGCAACGCGGCGGACTCGCGCGTGGCGACCGCGGTGTTGGAGCAGATCTGGGGGCCGGCGGGCGCGACGGTGATGGCGGTGGCCATCGTCATCTCCACCTTCGGCTGCAACAACGGGCTGCTGCTGTCCGGCGCGCGGGTGTACTACGCGATGGCGCGCGACGGGGTGTTCTTCAAGAGCGTCGGCACGCTCAACAAGTCGCGCGTGCCGGGCGTCGCGCTGTGGTGGCAGTGCGTGTGGGCCTGCGCGCTGGTGCTGCCGCGCACGGTCGGCATGGGCGCCGACGGGGCGCCGAGCTACGGCAACCTGTACAGCGACCTGCTCGACTACGTGATCTTCGCCACGCTCATCTTCTACGTGCTGACCTGCGCCGGCCTGTTCAAGGTGCGGCTGCGCGAGGGCGGGAAGCCGGCCGAGGGCGCCGAGCCGGTCAAGCTGCTGCTGCCCACCCTGTACTGCGTCGGCGCCACGCTCATCCTGCTGGTGCTGCTGGCCTACAAGACCAACACCACCTGGCCGGGCCTGATCATCGTGCTGGCGGGCGTGCCCGTGTTCTACTTGTGGGGTGGGCGGGCCGGCCCGGCCGCGCAACCCGAAGGCTGAGTCGTCCACCGTCCCAGGAGACCGTCGCGCATGGGTAGTCCGCTGTTCGCGAAGAAGCCCCTCAAGCTGCTGCTCGAGGAAGCGGAGAGCGACAACCGGCTGCGCCGCATCCTCGGCAAGTGGCAGCTGACCGGGCTGGGCGTGGGTGCCATCATCGGGGCCGGCATCTTCGTGGCCACGGGCGCGGCCGCGCACGACCGCGCGGGCCCCGCGCTCATGATGAGCTACGTGGCCGCGGGCATCACCTGCGTCTTCGCGGCGCTGTGCTACGCGGAGTTCGCCTCGATGGTGCCGGTCGCGGGCTCGGCCTTCACCTACGCCTACGCCACGATGGGCGAGATGTTCGCGTGGATCATCGGCTGGGACCTCGTGCTCGAGTACGCCGTCGGCTCAGCCACGGTGGCCAACAGCTGGTCCAGCTACTTCCAGACGCTGCTGCCCAAGATGGGCATCCACCTGCCAGCGGCCCTGAGCGCGGCGCCGGTCAAATACGTTTCCGACGTCGGCTTCCAGAGCACCGGCGCCTACATCAACCTGCCCGCGGTCCTGATCACGATCGTCGTCACCGCGGTGCTGGTGAAGGGCATCCAGGAGTCGGCGCGCTTCAACGCGACCATGGTGCTGGTCAAGCTGGCGGCCGTGCTGTTCGTGATCGGCGTCGGCGCCTTCTTCGTGAACGCCGACAACTGGCATCCCTTCGCGCCCTACGGCTGGGGCGGCGTCAGCTTCTTCGGCGACCCGAAGCTCACCTGGGGCGAGTTCATCGGCGGCAAGCCGGTGGGCGTGCTGGCGGGCGCGGCCATCGTCTTCTTCGCCTACATCGGCTTCGACTCGGTCAGCACGCACGCCGAGGAAGCCAAGAACCCGAAGAAGGACGTGCCCTTCGGCATCATCACCTCGCTGCTCGTCTGCACCGTGCTCTACATCCTGGTCGTGGCCGTGCTCACGGGCATGGTCAAGTACGACCAGATCGACAAGGGCGCGGGCGTCTCCTCGGCCTTCAACACGGTGGGCCTCGGCTGGGCCGAGGTGATCATCGCCACGGCCGGAGTGGCAGGCATCACCTCGGTGCTGCTCGTGATGATGCTCTCTGCGCCGCGCGTGTTCCTGGCGATGTCGCGCGACGGCCTGCTGCCGCAGAGCTTCTTCGCTGACGTGCACCCGAAGTTCCGCACGCCGTGGAAGACCACCATTCTCGTCGGCGTCGTCGTGGCCGCCGGAGCCGGGCTGCTGCCCCTCGACGCACTGCTGGACATGACCAACATCGGCACCCTCTTCGCCTTCTCGATCGTGTGCACGGCCGTGCTGATCATGCGCAGGGTCAACCCCGCCGCCGACCGCCCCTTCCGTTGCCCGATGGTCCCGCTCGTGCCGATCCTCGGCATCGGCTGCTGCCTCGTGCTCATGCTCTCGCTGCCGGTCGAGAACTGGTACCGGCTGGTGGGCTGGCTCCTGATCGGCTTGCTCATCTACTTCCTGTACGGCCGGCACCACAGCGTGATGGCGAAGCAGCGAGCCGAAGGGAAAGTCTGAGCGAGCGCGGCGACGGTCGAGGCCATCGCCGAGGCCATGCGTCCGCTTCGCAGCTTGCACGCTCTTGCGCGATCCCGCGCGTGCCCGCTGCCCATGGCCAACGGGCGACGGCTGTTCGGTCGGTTGAGCCTTGGCCTCGTCAGGCACGCCGTGACGAAGCAGCGGGCCAAGGACAAGCTGAGCCGCTGAGCCCGCCCCAGCCCGCCCGGTCGCAGGGATCGCCACGTCCGCGGCGCTGAGACCGACGCGTGCCCTGCCGTGCAGCTCCCCGGGCGTCGGGATACGCGCGGCGTCGGATGCTCGGGCGCGCCGTTCGCCGGCTTGCTGGCCTGTTTCGGCGCGCCGTTCGCTAGCGGAATCGCGGCACAAGCAGCCGGAGGATCCGTACGCGTGAGGAGCCTGACCGCCGTCATCGAGTCGATCTGCGCCCGGGGCCCTTGGGCACGCTACGCCGTGGCCGTGGGCAGTGCGGTCCTCGTCACGCTGCTGCGGCTGCCGGCGGAGCCCCTGTTCCAGGGTCGGGCGCCGTATGCCCTGTATTACCTGCCGGTTCTACTCACGGCCTGGTATTGCGGTGTGGCTCCGACCCTCGTCGCGATCGTGGCGTCGGCGGTCCTCAGCTGGATCCTCGTGGTCCCGCACGACGGCTCGCTCTGGCAGGCAGAGCCGGGATACGGCCCCTCCTTGCTCCTGTTCCTGCTGGTGTGCACGGGGCTGATCGTCATGGCTCGCGGCGCCGCGGCCATGCGGCGGCGCGCGGACGAGGCCGTGGTGGTGGCGCGCCGCGCTCAGGCCGCGGTGCGGGCGGTGCCGTGGGAGTGGGACCGGCCCGCCGCGCCGCCGCGCCTGGAGGACCTGCCTGGGCTGCTCGGCGTCGAGCCCGAGGCGCGCCTCGCGTACGCCGAGGCGCGGCGCATCGCAGACGAGCTGCAGGCGGCCCTGCAGCGCGCGGGACCGTTCAGCGTCGATTTCACGGTCACGCACCCGACCGCGGGCGAACGGCAGCTCAGGGCGAGCGGCGACGTGCAGCGCGACGGCCGGCTGCCGCATGTCTCGGGCATGACCTTCGACGTCACGGAGCGCCGCGTCGCCGAGCAGGCGCGCGCGTGGCTGGCCGCCATCGTGGACTCGTCCGAGGACGCCATCATCAGCAAGAGCCTCGACGGCATCGTGCAGTCGTGGAATGCCGGAGCCGAGCGCATCTTCGGCTTCGAGCCGGAGGAGATGATCGGCCAGTCCATCACGCGCATCATCCCGCCCGAGCGGCTGGACGAGGAGGCGACCATCCTCGAGCGGCTGCGGCGCGGCGAGCGCGTGGAGCACTTCGAGACGGTGCGTCTGGCCAAGGACGGCCGGCGGCTGCACGTCTCGCTCACCATCTCCCCCATCCGCGACGCCAGCGGCCGCATCCTCGGCGCGTCGAAGATCGCACGCGACATCTCGGCCCGCAGGCGCGCGGAGGAGGAGCTGGCGGTGCAGCGCGAGTGGTTCCGCGTGACCCTCGAGAGCATCGGGGACGGCGTCATCGCCACCGACGGGGGCGGCCGCATCGTCTTCATGAACTCCGTGGCCGAGGCCCTGACCGGCACGCCCCTGGACCAGGCCCGCGGCCGGCCCTGCGAAGAGGTCTTCAACGTGATCAACGAGGAGACGCGCGAGCCCGTCGAGAGCCCGGTGGCGCGCGTGCTGGCGAAGGGCGTCGTGGTCGGGCTCGCCAACCACACCCTCCTCATCCGCGCCGACGGCGGCGAGGTGCTGATCGACGACTCGGGCGCGCCCATCCGCGACCAGTCCGGCCGCATCCAGGGTGCGGTGCTGGTCTTCCGCGACGTCACCGCCCGGCGCGGCGCGGAGGCCGAGCGCGAGCGCCTGCTGGACAGCGAGCGCGCCGCGCGCGCCGACGCCGAGCGCGCCAACCGTCTCAAGGACGAGTTCGTGGCCACGCTCTCGCACGAGCTGCGCACGCCGCTCAATGCCATCCTGGGTTGGACCCAGCTCATGGTGCATCCGGGCATCGATTCGCAGCAGCAGAGGCACGGCATCGAGGTCATCGACCGCAATGCCCGCGTGCAGGCGCAGCTGGTCTCCGACCTGCTGGACGTCAGCGGCCTCATGGCCGGCAAGCTGCGGCTCGACGTGCAGCGCGTGGATCTCCCGCAGGTGGTCCACGAGGCCGTGGAGACCGTGCGTCCCGCCGCCGCCGCCAAGTCCATCGTGATCGACGAGCAGAGCGACGGGCGCCTCGACGACCTCTCGGGCGATCCCGTGAGGCTCAAGCAGATCGCCTGGAACCTGCTCTCGAACGCCGTGAAGTTCACGCCCGCCGGCGGGCACGTGCGCGTCGGGCTGCGACGCGTGGCGGGCATGGCCCAGCTGACCGTGGCCGACAGCGGGCCGGGCATCCCGCCCGAGTTCCTGCCCGAGCTGTTCGCCCGCTTCCGGCAGGCCGACTCGTCGGCGTCGCGTCGCCACGGCGGCCTGGGGCTGGGCCTGTCCATCGTGCGGCACCTGGTCGAGCTGCACGGCGGCAGCGTGCGCGCGCTGGACCGCCCGCCCGGACAGGGCGCGACCTTCGTCGTGGAGCTGCCGCTGCCCGTCCCGGGCTCCGCTTCGCGCCACGAAGCCCCGGACATCGAGGCAGCTGCCGTGGACGCCGGCCGCGGCCTGCAGGGCGTGCGCGTCCTGGTGGTCGAGGACCAGACCGACGCGCGCGAGCTGCTCGTGCGGCTGCTGCGCGAGCAGCAGGCCCAGGTGCTCTCCAGCAGCTCCGCGACCGAGGCCCTGCGGCGCCTGCCCGACTTCGACCCTCATGTGCTGGTGAGCGACATCGGCCTGCCGGACCTCGACGGCCTGGAGTTCATGCGCCGGGTCCGGCAGCGCGACGCCCGACGCGGCAGCAAGCTGCCGGCCGTGGCCGTCACCGCCTTCGTGCGCGCCACCGACCGGGCCCGCGCGCTCGAGGCCGGGTTCGACGCGCACCTGGGCAAGCCCGTGGACGCCGCCGAGCTGCTGGCCGTGGTGACCGACCTCGCGCGGCGGGCGCGCGAGCCGCAGGCCTGAGCGTGAGCCGCCGCGTCCTCCCCATCCTCCTGGCCGCCGTGACGTGCGGGCCTGTGACGCGCTCACCACCTAAGGCCTCGACCGCGCGCGCGATCTGTCCGACGTCGTCGACCTCCGCTACGGCCTCGTCGGCTACGACCTCATGCGCGACGACGGGATTCCCAAGTTTGCGCTGGTCGCCGACTGACGCCATCTCGTACAGCGCGTGAGCGCCGGCAGGTTCCAGCTGGGGTGCGTGCCGGGAGGGAGGGGCCCGGCACTTTGTTGTCCGCAAATGTTCGCGGATGGCGCATGGAGGTCGCGAGACCCTCCACCTGCACCGCGCCAGCATCAAACCGCTAGGCGCCCCCACTCGAGGACCTGGCATGCGCGGCCTGCGAAGCGTTGTGTGGATCCTGCTGGCCCTGGCCTGCCAGGCGTGCAACGGACTGGCCACGTACAGTCTCGATCGTGCGCGCGACCTCTCGGACGTGGTCGACGTGCGTTACGGGACGGGACTCGGGCTAGGGCTGTACGTGCAGGCGACACCGTCCATCCCGCTCGGCGCGGGTCTGGGAGCATCCTCCGAGTCGTACTCGCGCCAGTGGTTCGGCCGCAAGTCTGTGGAGATGCGCGATGGGCTGTTCGCGCACGCCATCTTCATGGGAGTCGAGGGCAAGGGCGCGGGTAGCGATTGGACGACCGGATCGCTGGACATGCTCGGGTTGCGCCTCAATCCTGGCAGCATCTACTCGAAGGAATGGCGCGGCACGGAGGCGTGGTTTCAATCCCCCGCAGGTGACCCGCCGCAGCTCGATCGCTTCCGCTTCGGCGCGACCGTCTTCCTGCCAGGTGTGAACGGGGGCATCTTCCTGAATCTGGGCGAAGTGGTCGACTTTCTCACGGGCCTGGTCGGCTTCGACCTGATGCGCGACGACGGCATCCCGAAGTTTCGATAGGCCAAGGGCGCACTCGGGAGCCAAGGGCGCCAGCCCGCTGCGTACAGGACTACCTCACTGAGGAAATGCTGTACGCGCCGGGCACAGGACATGCCCGCGCGCCCTTGCAACGGCCCGCCGCGCCTCGCAGACTCGGCACCACGCCCCGCCGAGACCGCACCATGGCCAAGGCCGCTTCCCCCAAGCCCGCCAAGCTCCCGCGCAAGACCGTCACCGACGCGACGGACAAGCACACGCTGAAGTGCCTCGGCGGCCAGGCCACGGACGTGTACGAGGCCTCCGTGAAGGACGGCAAGCCCGAGCTGTCCTCGCCCGTGCGCTCGCTGGGCAACGTGAAGTTCGATCCCAAGGTGGGCTGGCTGGAGATCGGGCGGCAGAAGAAGGTGCGCACGCTCACGGTCAACACCGTGAAGAGCTTTGCGCAGACGCTGCGCATGATGGCCCTCTCCAAGGAGATGATCGAGGGCGACACCTTCGCGACGAAGCGAGAGGCCTACTACGTCTCCAAGAACTGGGGCGAGGCCAAGTTCAACGAGCAGCCCGAGTCGGACATGGTCATGGACGACATCGAGGCCATGTTCGCGATCCAGGGCGTGTCGCGTGAGCAGCTGCGCTTCTACCCGGAGGAGCACGGCGGCGCGGTCGCGGGGCGGCTCACGGTCATCGACCGCGACCCGGCCACGGCCAAGCCGCTGCGCATCGACTGCACCAGGTTCGGCACGGGCGCCTACTCCATCCCCCACTCGGTCGAGCACCTCGAGTTCGAGACCGACGCGAAGTTCGTGCTGGCCATCGAGACCGGCGGCATGTTCCAGCGCCTGCAGGCGCACGGCTTCTGGGACACGAGCAACTGCATCCTCGTGTCCATGAGCGGCGTGCCCACGCGCGCCACGCGGCGCTTCATCCGGCGCCTCGCCGAGGGCAAGCAGATCCCCGTCTACGCCTTCGTGGACTGCGACCCCTACGGCATCAGCAACATCTACCGCACCCTCAAGGTGGGCTCGGGCAACACCGCGCACCTCAACCGCTTCTTCTGCGTGCCGCACGCCACGTACCTGGGCGTGACGCCGCAGGACATCCTGGACTACGAGCTGCCGACGCACCCGCTGCTCGACATCGACGTCAAGCGCGCGAAGGACGCCCTGAAGAACGACCCCTTCTTCAAGCACTACAAGCCCTGGCAGAAGGCCATGGAGATGCTCATCGAGATGGGCGTGCGCGCCGAGCAGCAGGCGCTGGCCAAGTGGGGCCTCAACTACGTGATCGAGGAGTACTTGCCGCAGAAGTTGAAGAAGGCGGCGGCGTTCCTGCCCTAAGGGGGCCCGCGCCCACGGCCGGCACCTGCCACCCGGTGTCGCGCGTCAGGGAATGTGTCCTTCCAGGCCGTTCGATCCGGCAACACCCTGCGGCGCCGCATGGTCCACGACCCACGCCTGCAGGAACACGCTGCTGCCGGCCGGCAGGTCGCCGGGCCACGGTCCGGCGAACGTCGCCCCGCCCGCCGCGTCGGTCACGAACGGGACCCACGCCGACGCGGCCGGCACGAGGACGCCCCCCTTGAAGGGCAACAGCAGTTTCTGGGTGCCGAGGACGAGCCGCCCGATCGCGTGCGGCGCCGCGGCGCCGAGGGTCACGGTGAGGAGCTCGCCCGGGATCAGCGTGCCGTCGCCCGCGAGCTGCGGGAGCCCCGCGACGCCCGCGATTCCGGCTGCCACGCTGGTCCACTGCGGCGCGAAGGAGAAGACGGCGACGCGCCCGCTGCCGTCGTCGGCCTGCGGCGCGCCCACGACGAGGTCCGCGTAGCCGTCGCCGTTGACGTCCGCGCCGCACACCGCGCGGCCGAAGGCCTCGTCGCTCGCGAGCCCGGGGACGGACAGGAGCGGTTTTCCGCTGGTCGCGGACACGGCCCAGGCCAGCGGCTCCCCCGTCGGATCGGGCGCGCCCGCGAGCACGTCCGGCAGCCCGTCCCGATCGACGTCAGCGGACGCAACCGCCGCGCCGAAATGGTCGGCCTTCTCGCCCAGGCTCACGAGCAGCAGCACACGGCCGTCATCCCCTGACAGCACGAGCGCCTGTCCCTTCTGCGCGAAGATCTGCGTGGCCGCCGGGGCGCCCACCAGGAGGTCGGGGGTGCCGTCGCCGTCGCGGTCGCCCGCAGCCGCGAGCGCGGCGCCGAACGATGTGGCCCCGGCCACAGCCTCGAAGCTGTCGAGGACCGCTCCGGTGCCCGAGACGAGCCGCACCAGGCCGGAGTCGGGCTTCTGTCCGGCGGCCTTGGGAGCGCCGAGCGCGAGGTCGGGCAGGCCGTCGCCGTCGAGGTCGCCGGGCCCCGCGACGGCCGAGCCGAGCGCGTCGGTGGCGGCATCGCCGAACCAGACGGCGAGCTCCGCACCGCTCGCGCCCGCCAGCAGCCGCGCAGCGCCGGCGTTCAGCGCGGCGTCGTCGGCTCGCGGCGCGCCGGCCGCCACGTCGGGCACGCCGTCCAGGTCGACGTCGCCCACGCCGCAGACCGCCGAACCGAAGCGCTCACCGGCGCTCGTGCCGCTGACGCTCCAGAGCTCGACGCCGTCGGCACCCGACACCAGCTGCACCTCGCCGGCCTCGAGGCCCGCGCCGGCGGCCAGCGGCGCGCCGATGATCACATCGCTCCACCCGTCGCCGTTCACGTCGCCGACCGGCGCGATCGCCTTGCCGAAGTCGGCGCCCACCGCGCCGCCCACGGCGCTGAACAGCGGCGCGCCGTCGAATCCGGACACGAAGCGCACGGCGCCCACGCCCCCCGGTGCGCCGACCGCCAGGTCCTCGCGCCCGTCGCCATCGATGTCGCCCAGCCGCGCGAGGGATTCACCGAGCCGCTCGCCGGGAGCGCCGGCGAGCGACAGGAGCTGCGGCGAGGCGACCAGCGGCCCGCCGAAGACGAACAGCGAGCCGTTCCCACCGAAGAACGCGCTCAACGCGCCGACGACGAAGTCGGGCACGGCGTCGCCGTCCAGCTCGCCCAGCCCCGCCAGCGTGCCGCCGAAGCCGGCCGAGCCCGCCTGCGACTCGATGGACAGGATCTCGGCGCCATCCTTGCCCGCGAGGACCTGCACCGCACCGATGCCGGGCCCGAAGGCGCTGGGGCTGCCGACGAGCAGATCCGCCCGACCGTCGAGATCGTAGTCGCCGAGGTGCGCGACCTCGATGTCCAGTCCCGGGCCCGTGATGGACGGCGTCGCACCGAGCAGCAGCGTCCCGCTGTCGCCGGACAGGACGCGCACGAGGCCGTCGCGCCCCGCCGAGGGGTCGTGAGCCAGCGTGACCAGCACGTCCGCACGGCCGTCGCCGTCCACGTCGCCGGGGCCCGCGAGGCGGCGGCCGAACTCGTCGGCCGTTCCGCCCGGCGGCGTGGCCTCGCCCGCGACCTCGAACAGCGTCTGCCCGGTGCGCGCGGAGAACACCGTCACGCGCGAGAGCCCGGGGGCACTCGCGGTCCAGGAGCTCACGACGGCGTCGGGCACGCCGTCGAGATCGGCATCGCCCAGCCCCGACACCGTGTTCGGGGTGAGGCCACCCAGGTCCGTCGCCACCATCGCGATCGTCGCGCCGTCGCGGCCCGAGCACACGGCCGCGCCGCTGGCGAGGCTCAGGACGAAATCGCCGATGCCGTCTCCGTCCACGTCGCCGACGGCATCGACGAGACGCTGGCCCAGAGCGTCGAAGTTCTCGCCCACGACCACCACGGGCAGCAACCGGCGCCAGATCTCGCTGCCGGTCGCGCCGGAGAAGGCCTGCACCAGCGGCTCGGGCGCCCCGTGGCCGGTCGTGACGAGCAGGTCGGGCACGCCCTCGCCGTCGATGTCGTCGAGGCCCAGAGCCGCCATCCCGAAGTCCTGGCCGCAGACGAGGCCGACCAGCTCCAGCAGCAGCTCGCCCGAAGCGCTGGACCAGATGCGCGCGGCACCGCGCATCTTGCCCTTGCCGCAGTAGTCGATGGCGTAGGCGGCGGCGATGTCGCTGGAGCCGTCGCCATCGACGTCGGCCATCGGGGCGATCGAGCTGGGCCCGCCCGCTGCGATGGTCGTCAGCACGCTCTGGCCGAGTGCGGCCGGCGCACCGAGGGCGAGCAGCAGGAGCAGCGTGCCGCAACGTCGCATGTAGCCCTTCCCGGGGGGAAGCGGCGGCCAGCGTAGCACGCTGGCGTGGAGGCGGCGGTCGCGCGATGGCGATGCTCAGCCCGTGATCGACCAGGACCTGCCGCAGAAGCTGAAGAAGGCAGCGGCGCTCCTGCCGTACGGGGGCCCGACACGCGCCCGCGCTTTCGGCGCGCCGCGCGCACCGAGTACCATGCCCGGCCCCCCGCGGAGGACCACCATGATTTGCTCCCGGCTCGCGCTTCCCTGCGCTCTCCTCGCCGCGTCGTGGCCGGTGGCTGCCCAGCAGCCGACGCTGTGGGAGACGCCGATCGATCTGCCGCAAGCCCTCCTCGACGGCATCGCCACCAAGGGCAAGATGGTCTTCGTGGGCGGCAGCCAGCTGGTCAACGAGGTCCAGGGCTTCCAGGGCCAGATCATCGGCGCCTACGACGCGAAGACCGGCGAGCAGGTCTGGTTCGAGGAGGGCGACGTGGCCACGGGCAACACAGGCGGCGCGCAGGGCGAGGCCTTCCTCGCGCCGCTCGTCGTGGCCAAGAACATCGTCGTCGCCGGCGGCGGCCGCGAGGTCGCGGGGCCCGACTTCGAGGGGGCGGTGCGCGCCTACGACGCGAAGACAGGCACGCTCTTGTGGAGCAAGCACCTCGCCTCCGCCAGCTTCACGGAGGTGGCCGTCGTGGGCTCGCGGGTCTTCTCCGCGGCCACCGTCGACGGCGAGACCGGCAATCCCTTCATCCAGCTGGACGCCTGGGATCTCGTCACGGGCGACCCGCTCTGGACGAAGACCCACGGCCCGGGCGCCGCGGACCCGGTCGTGTTCGCCCTCGCCGCCCACGGGAAGTACGTGGCGGTGGTCGGCCAGCAGAACGGCGTTGCGCCGGGCACGACCGACCTGCTCGTGCGCACGTACGACGCGGCGACGGGCGACTTCCTCTGGGACGACCTCTACGACGCCGGCGACGGCAACGACGCCGGTTTCTGCGCGGCGATCAAGGGCAAGCTGCTCTACGTCGGTGGCGGGCAGACGCCGCAGGGCGGGGATCGCGACACGCTGCTGCGCGCCTACGACCTCGCCACGGGCTTCTCGCCCTGGACCCAGTCGCCGGCCGAGGCGGGCGACCAGGTGGTGATCTCGATGGCAGTCAGTGGCAACCGCATCGTGACCAGCTACCTCGCCGGCATCCTGGACGTCGGCGTGCGCGCCCACGTCGCCAAGACCGGCCAGGTGCAGTGGAACAAGCTACTCGGCGTGAGCCTGGGCTTCGTCCCGGCGAACCTCGCGCTCAACGGCCAGCGCTGCATCGTGCCTACCGACGGCGGCATCTTCGCGCTCGAGGCCAAGACCGGCGAGCCGGCCTGGGACGCGCCCTTCTCCTCGATCGCGGCCGCGATCCAGGGCTCGCGCACCTTCGTGGCGGGCTTCGGCGCGGTCCAGGCCTACGCCTCGAAGTAGCGTCCCCCGCGCGCGGCGTCGGGCAGCGCCGTATGTAGATTCCGGGCCGGAGGACGAGCGCAGACCAGCAGGTGCCCCCGCCCCGCGCGAGCCCCGAACGGCCCGATCGCGGC
>DASUFI010000265.1:0-10840 GCA_036274635.1 Planctomycetota bacterium | reverse complement strand
CTTCTTCGGCACGTAGATGTGGATGGCGTGCCCCTCGACCACGTGCGCGCACTCCATGAGCGTCTCGGAGAGCGTCGGGTGCGGGTGCACGGTGAGGCCGATGTCGGCGACGGTGGCGCCCATCTCGATGGCCAGGGCCGCCTCCGCGATGAGGTTGCTGGCCTCGGCGCCCACGATGTGGCAGCCGAGCAGCGTGTCGTCGTTCGCGTCGGCGATGAGCTTCACCACGCCGTCGGACGCCGACATCGCGAGGGCGCGGCCGTTGGCCACCCAGGGGAAGCTGGACACCTTGATCGCCAGGCCCTTGTCCCTGCACTGCTGCTCGGTGAGGCCCACGGTGGCGATCTCGGGGTCGGTGAAGATGGCGGCGGGCATGGCCTTCACGTCGAGCACCACGTCCTTGCCGGCAATGACCTCGGCGGCGACGAGGCCCTCGTGGCTGGCCTTGTGCGCGAGGTACGGCGGGCCGATCACGTCGCCGATGGCGAAGACGGACGGGTTGCTGGACTGCAGGCGCTCGTTCACCAGCACGTGGCCCTTGGGGTCCGTGCGCACGCCGGCGGCGCCGAGGTTGAGCGTCTCGGTGTTGGGCTTGAAGCCCACCGCGACGAGGATGCGCTCGGCCGGCACGGAGACCTCGCCGTCGGGCGTGACGACGGTGGCGGTCATGGCGTCCTTGCCATGCTCGACGTGCGCCACCTTGCTCTTGAGGTGCACGGTGATCTGGCGCTTGCGCAGCCCGCGCTCCACCACCTTGACCATGTCCGGGTCCGTGCCCGTGAGCAGCTGCGGCGCCAGCTCGACGATGGTCACGCGGCTGCCCAGCTTGGCGAGGTAGGTGCCGATCTCGCAGCCCACGATGCCGCCGCCCACGACCAGCAGGTCCTTGGGCGGCGTGGTGAAGTCCAGCGCCTCTTTGCTGGTGACGATGCGCTGGCCGTCGGGCACGAGGCCCGGCAGCTGCACGGGCCGCGCGCCCGTGGCGATGAGCGTCTTCTTGGTGCGCACCAGCACCTCGCCGTCCTTGGTCTTGATGCGCAGGCGGTCGGCGGCCACGAAGCTAGCCTCGCCGTAGAGGTGCTCGACGCCGTTGCGCTTGAACAGCTCGCCGATGCCGCCGGTGAGGCGCTTGACGATGCCGTCCTTCCACGCCTTCATCTTGCCCATGTCCACGGACACGCCCTGGGCGGTGATGCCCATGACCGAGGCCTGCCCGATGTGCTCCACCAGCGAGCTGGCCGCGATCATGGCCTTGCTGGGGATGCAGCCCCAGTTGAGGCACACGCCGCCGATGGCGTCGCGCTCCACGCACAGGGTCTTCTGCCCGAGCTGCGCGAGGCGGATGGCGGCCACGTAGCCGCCGGGGCCGCTTCCGATGACGACGACGTCGGCGCTGCGCTCGGTGCTGGCCATGGCGGCTCCGGGGTGGGGTGGCGCGCGAATCTAGCGCGGCGCGGGGCCTGCGCGCCAGCCGCGGGCCGTCAGCGCGGCTCCACGCGCGTCAGCGTGCGGAAGGCGCTGGCCGGCGCATCCAGCTCGCTCTGCCCACGCTCGCGGTCGGGCAGCAGGCGCACGCGCCACCTCACGGGTACGCCCTCGGGCAGGTAGTTCCAGAAGACGTCGGGCATGCGGAAGCTCTCCTTGCGGATGTCCATCGAGTACTGGTCGAAGGTGGACACCAGCGGCTGCCCGCTGGGCAGCAGGAAGTCCAGCGTGTACGGGATGCTGGCGTCGCTGCGTGCGGCGCCCGACCAGCGCAGCACGGGCGGCTCGGACAGGCGCGCGTCGTCGGGCGGCTGGAGCACCTCGATGCTCGGCCCCGCGACGGGGCTGGCCAGGCCCACGACGAGGTCCGCGTGGAAGCGGTCGCTGGGCGCGTACTCCGCGCGCAGCGCGGGCCGGGCCTGGAAGACGAGCAGCGCGCCTGAGCCCAGCGGCAGCGCCGCGACCAGCGCCGCGCCGGCCAGGCGCGTCGCGCCGCCGCGGCTTCCGGCCAGCACGCGCCAGGCGGAGAGCAGGCCCGCCGCGGCGAGGATCGCCGCCGGCCCGAGGGCCACGAAGACGTAGCGGCAGTCCGGCCCGGTGACGCTCAGGTTGTAGGCCACGAGCTGCGCCAGCGCGAGCAGCACGGCCCCGAGCAGGAGCAGCGCCGCGTCCGGCTCGGCCGCGGCCTGCGCCGCCGCGCCGCGGCCGCGCGCGCGCAGCACCCAGCCCAGCGCCGCGCCGAGCAGCAGCGCCGCGCCCGCGGCCAGCGCCAGCGGGTGCGGCGGCACCGCGAACCACCCGAACCAGCCCACGAAGGACCCGAGGAACATCGGCGCGAAGTCGCCCAGCATCCAGTCCATCGCGCCACCCGGTCCGTGCACGATGGCCGCGAACTCCTCGCGCAGCGCGCCGACCGCGAGCAAGTCACCGTACAGGTGGAGGTTCCGCAGGAACCACCACGCCGTGAGCGCGACGGCCGTGCCGAGGATGATGAGCAGCGCGAGCAGCTCGCGCGCCGCCGGCCACCGCCGGCCGCGCCAGGCCGGCAGCAGGCAGGCCAGCGCCGCGAGTGGCAGCAGGCACAGCGCCGTGAGCTTGGTCAGCAGCGCCAGGCCCACCAGCACGCCCACGCCCAGCGCACGCAGCGGCCCCGGCGCGCCCGGCCCGCGACCGAGCAGCAGGAGCAGTGCCGCGTGGGCCAGCGCCGCCGCCAGCGTCTCGTTGTGCACCGAGGCCGCCTCGTGGGTGAAGCGCGGCACGCACGCGACCAGCAGCGCCGCGAGCCCCGCCACCGCCGGGTCGCCGGGGAAGGCGCGCCGCCCGATCGTGAAGGTCAGCAGCACGACCAGCAGGCCGACCAGCACCGTCGCCCCGCGCAGCTCGAGCAGCAGGCGCATGCCGGGGCCGTAGGGCGGCTGCTCGTCGTGGCCGTGCAGGTAGTTCAGCGAGGCGGCCGGACCCGCGGCCGGGCGGCCGCGCTCGTCGTTCACGCGCAGCGCCACCAGCGTGTCGGCGCGCCCCAGCAGGTGCGTGAGGCCTGCGATGCTGGCGTAGTACAGCGGCGGGTGGAAGGCCTGCGTCTCCTCGTCCCAGGGCGGAAGGCCGAGGCGCGCCGCGGTGCCGCGCACCACGGGCAGCTCGCCGGCCTGCGCAAGGTGCAGCGCGTACTGCAGGTGCGTGGACTCGTCGGCGGCCTCGAGCGCGGGCGTCCAGAAGAGCCAGCCGGTGGCCAGCAGCAGGTAGACGGCGACGGCAGCGAGCAGCCACGCGCGACCGGACCTCATGCGTCAGATCCCGGCGGGCGGCAGCACACGGTGGTCATGCCGGCTGCAATCCGTTGCGACGACGATCGATCGGCCGCACCGCGCGTGCGGCCACGGCCCCGGATCTTGCCAGAAGGCGGGCCGGTCCCCGCGTGTCCTCTCGCCGCCGCGGCCGGCGCCGGACTCAGAGCGGAAACGCCCCCTCGTTGCTGCCCGACCCGCGCTCGCGGCGCACCTCCTCGCGCTGCTCGGCGATGTGCGCCGGCAGCTGCGCGTAGACGTCGGTGAAGAGCGTGTCCGGATCGGGCGGGCCGGCGGCCTCGGCGGCGGTGATGGCGGCGTCGATGGCCGCCTTCTGCCCGCCGGCGATGGCCTCGTCGCTCTCCTCGTCCAGCAGGCCCTGCGCGAAGAGGAAGTTGCGGAAGCGCACGATCGGGTCGCGCTGCAGCCACTGGCGCGTGACGGCCTCGTCGCGGTAGCGCGTGGGGTCGTCGCTGCTGCTGTGCCCCTCGAGGCGGTAGGTGATGGCCTCGATGAGCGTCGGCCCGCCGCCGGCGCGCGCGCGGTCCACGGCCTCCTTGGTGACGCGATAGACGGCGAGCACGTCGTTGCCGTCCACGGCCACGCCCGGCATGCCGTAGGCCTTGGCCTTCACCGCGATGCCGTCGCTGGCCGTCTGCCGCGCGAAGGGCACGCTGATCGCGAATTGGTTGTTCTGGCAGAAGAAGACCGCGGGCACCTTGTGCACCGCGCCGAAGGTGAGCGCCGAGTGGAAGTCGGGCTCGCTCGTGGCGCCGTCGCCGAAGTAGGTGAGCGCGACGACCGGGTCGCCCTTGATCTTCGCGGCCCAGGCCGCGCCCATGCCCTGCAGGATCTGCGTGCCGATGGGCGAGGAGAGCGAGACGAAGCGGTGCCGGCCGGACGAGAAATGGCAGGGCATCTGGCGGCCGTGCACCTCGTCCAGCGAGTTGCCGATGAGCTGCGCCACGTAGCGGTCGAGCGGGAAGCCGCGCAGCAGCAGCACGGCGCCCTCGCGCAGCGCCGGGAAGATCCAGTCGCGGTCCTCCACGGCCAGGCCGCTGCCCACCGTGGCCGCCTCCTGGCCCTTGCAGGTGCCGTAGAAGCCGATGCGCCCCTGCCGCTGCAGCGCCAGCATGCGCGTGTCCAGGATGCGCGTGCGCACCATGGCCTCGTACAGCCCCACCAGCCGCTCGGGCGGCAGCGCGGGCAAGAGCTCGTCGTGCACCTTGCCCGACGGCTCGAGGACCTGCAGGGGCGGCGCGCGCATCAGTCGTCGAGCAGCAGGAGGCCCGGGTTCTCCAGGGCCTCCTTCACGGAGTTCATGAAGTGCGCGCCGACGGCGCCGTCCACCACGCGGTGGTCGAGCGACAAGGACAGCAGCATGATGTCGCGCACCACGATCTGGTCGTCCACGACCCAGGGCCGCTTGCGGATGGCGTGCACGCCCAGGATGCCGACCTCGGGCACGTTGATGATGGGCGTCGCGAGCAGGCCGCCGATGTTGCCGGCGTTGGTGACGGTGAAGGTGCCGCTGCCGATGTCGTCCGGCCGCGTCTTGCCGTTGCGCGCGCGCTCGGCCAGCTCGCCCACCTCGCGCCCCAGCTCCAGCACGCGCTTGGCCGGCACGTCGCGCACCACCGGCACGATGAGGCCCGCGGGCGTGTCCACGGCCACGCCGATGTTGATGGCCTTGTGCATCACCAGCTCCTGCGTCGTCTCGTCCAGCGAGGCGTTCAGCAGCGGGTAGCGGCGCAGCGCGGGCACGAGCGCCTTGAGGATGAAGGGCATGTACGTGAGCTTCACGCCGGCCTCGGCGGCGCGTGCCTTGCCCTTCTCGCGCAGGGCCACCAGCGCCGTGACGTCGATCTCCTCGACGTAGGTGAAGTGCGCGGCCGTCTGCTTCGCGATGCGCATCTGCTGCGCGATGCGCTTGCGCAGGCCGCGCAGCGGGACGCGCTCGTCCTCGGGCAGCTCGTGCGGGCGCGGGCCGGCCGCAGCCACGAGCGGCGGCGCGTCGGCCGACGGAGCGGCGGCCGGGCGCGGCGCGGCGGGCCGCGCGGCCGGAGCCGCGGGAGCGCGCACGGAGGGTGCTGGTGCGGCGGCCGGCGCGCGCGGCGGCGGCGCCGCGGCGCGCGGTGCCGCCATGGCGGAGCGCACGTCGTTGAGCGTGACGCGGCCGTCGGGGCCGCTGCCGTCGAGACGCGCCAGCTCCACGCCGGCCTCGCGAGCGTAGCGCCGCACGGCCGGTGCCGCGCGCACGCGGCGCGTGCCGTCGACGCGCGACGGCAGGCCCGTGTCGGCCAGCGCCACGGGGGCGGGCGCGCTGGCTGGCGCCACCGGGCGCGACGACGCCGCGGCCGCAGCCGGCGCGGCGGTGGGCGCAGCGTGCGCGTGCCCCGCGAGCGTCGCCGGCTTGCCGCCGCGCGAGCCGAGCACGCACAGGATCGCGCCCACCGGCACCGTCTGGCCGGCCTGCGCGAGGATCTGCACCACGATGCCGTCCACCGGCGAGCCGATCTCGACCGTGGCCTTGTCCGTCATGACCTCGACGATGGGCTGGTCCTCGCGCACGGCCTCGCCCGGCCGCACCTTCCACTGCGTGACCTCGCCCTCGGCCACGCCCTCGCCGATGTCGGGCAGCGCGAAGTTGAACTCCTCGTAGTCGGCGGGCGCGGCGGCTGCGGGCTTCGCGGCGGGCGCGGTCGGGCGCACCGGCTGCGTGGCGCCGGCCGCGGCCGCGGCGGTCGCCGCACGGGGCGACGGAGGCGGCATAGCCGGCTTGGCTGGCGGGGCCGGCGCGGGCTTGGCCGTTGCGGGCGCCGGGGCGGCGGGCTTCGGCGCGGCCGGCGGCGCGGCGTGTCCGTGCCCGCCGGACGCCATCGCCTTCTGCGCCTCGAGCACCACGATGACCGCCCCCACCGGCACGGTCTCGCCCTCCTTGGCGCGCAGCTCCACGATCTTCCCGTCGGCGGGCGCGCCGATCTCGACCGTGGCCTTGTCGGTCATGACCTCGACCATGACCTGGTCTTCCTTGACCGCGTCGCCGGGCTTGACCTTCCAGGACGTGATCTCGCCCTCGGCCACGCCCTCGCCGATGTCCGGCAGCTTGAACTCGATGTTCGGCATCGCGCCCTCCCTCAGAACGACATCACGTCTTCGATGGCGTGCAGCACGCGGTCCGCGTGCGGCATGTACACGTGCTCGAGCGTGTACGGGAACGGCGTGTCGAAGCCGGCCACGCGGCGGATGGGCGCCTCGAGCACGTCGATGCATTTCTCGGCGACGATCGCGGAGATCTCGGACGAGAAGCCGCAGAACTTGGGCGCCTCCTGCAGCGTGACGAGGCGCCCGGTCTTGGTGACCGACGCGATGAGCGCCGGCTCGTCCAGCGGCAGCAGCGTGCGCAGGTCGAGCACCTCGACGCTCCAGCCCTTCTCGGCGGCCTTCTCGGCGGCGGCCAGCGCCACCTGCACCATGGCGCCGTAGCAGGTGAGGGTGAGGTCGCTGCCCTCGCGGCGGATCTTGGCCTCGCCGATGGGCACCACGTAGTCGTCCGTGGGCACGTCCATCTTGGGCGCGCGGTAGATGCGCTTGGGCTCGAGGAAGAGCACCGGGTCCTCGCTGCGGATGGCGGACTTGAGCAGGCCCTTGGCGTCGTAGGGATCGGACGGCACCACGACCACGAGGCCCGGCGTGTGCGCGAAGTAGGCCTCGGGGCTCTGGCTGTGGTAGTGGCCGCCGCGGATGCCGCCGCCATAGGGCGTGCGGATGACCACCGGGCAGGTGAACTGCCCGCCGCTGCGGTAGCGCATCTTGGCCAGCTCGGAGGTGATCTGGTCGAAGGCCGGCCAGATGAAGTCGCTGAACTGGATCTCGGGCACGGGCTTGAGGCCGTACAGCGCCATGCCGATGGCCGCGCCGATGATGCCCGACTCGGAGAGCGGCGTGTCGATCACGCGCGCCTCGCCGAACTCCTTGGCCAGGTCGGCCGTGCAGCGGAACACGCCGCCGTTCACGCCCACGTCCTCGCCGAGGATGACGACGTTGTCGTCGCGCCGCATCTCCTCCTTGAGCGCGTCGTTGACCGCCTGGACCAGCGTGATCTCGGTCATCGGGACATCTCGGTCATGGGCTGCCTTCCGGAGCTGGCTGGGAGCCGCCGCGGGCGCTCGATCCGGCGCGGCAAGCGGCGACCGGACTCGTCGCGCGTCCGAGTCCGGGCACCAGCCTCCTTATAACCGACGCTGCGTGCCCCCATCCACGGCCGGCACACGGCGGCGGCGCGGCGCTACGACCCTCGGGTGAGTTGCTGGTAGGCCAGGTGCAGCCACCGGTACGCGATCTTGTAGTGGCCGTTCGCCTGCGCCTTCGCCGCCTGGTCCATGAAGACCTGGGCTTGGGCCGTGTCCAGCCCGGCCGCGAGGGAGTCGGCGATGAGGGCGTTCACGAGGGTCATGCCTCGCTCCAGCGCGCCGCCGTTCGCCGCCGGCAGGTACAGGCTCGCGAGCCGGCTCCCCTGCGCCAGGTTCTCCTCGATGACGCGGTTCATGGCCAGGTCCGCGAGCTCCACACGGTCGCTGTCGAGCGTCAGCAGGGGCGCCAGCGCGCCCACGCCGGGCAGGTCCACCGTCTGGCGGCTGGTCTCGTTCTTCACGTCCAGGAAGGACGAGGACTTCACCAGCTGGTCCATCGAGAGCGGCGGCGTCGCGAACAGGTCGCCCAGCAGCGTGTGCCCGTGGAACTTCTTGGTCGCCTCGTTGCCCGTCAGGATGCCGAAGGGGCTGAGCATGTCGGCGATGGACTGGTTCCAGATCGACGCGAACTGGAAGGTGCCGCCGCCGATGTCGAGGCTGCCCGAGACCAGATCCGCCTTGCCCTTGGCCAGCTGCAGGTCCGGGAGGGTGCCGGCCATCGGTGTCAGCAGCGACAGCCACGAATTCTCGGCACCCTTGGCGGAGGGCGAGGGGTCGGGGTCGAAGGCGTTGGGGATCACGGGGCCGCCGACGTCCGGCGAGTAGAAGCTGGAGATGGCGGTGCCGCCGAAGAGCCGCACCTCCGTCGACAGGGACAGCGTGATGCGCACCCTGTAGGTGTGACCGCGCTGCACGAGCGCGTGCAGGTCGAAGGCCACGTCATCGCGCACCAGCGCGAGGAGCGGCGCCAGGCTGACGCTGGCCTGGATCTCGCCGCCGCCCGTGAGGCCGACGTACGGGAAGCCCGCCTGGCCTCCGATGTTCACGCCGCCGCCGATGGCGACACCCTGGCCGGGATCGACCGAGTACTCGGCGATGTGCTGCGAGGCGATCGTGGTCTCGGCGCCGTCGGTGACGTCGAGCAGGTCGAGGTCCGCGCCGGCGAGCGCCTGCGCCGCGCCGAGCGCGAACAGGAAGCCGTGCAGCGTGATGGTGCCGGAGACCTGCAGCCCCACCGAGCTTTCCGTCGCACCACCCGGCGCTGACGACTCGGTGATGCTCACGTCGTTGTACTGGAAGATGCTGGCCGACGCGGACTGCAGCGGCTGGACCGAGTAGGCGAAGGCGCGCAGCGGCGTCTCGCCGGGAATGAAGCCGGTGAGGCCGATCAGGGTGCCGTCGGCGGCTCCATCCACGGTGGGCGGATCATCGAGGGTGAGGGACGTGCCCGGAGCGAGGGTCGGGATCGAGAGGCCCTTGGTCGGCACGCCGCGCGGATGCATGTCCGGGGTCCGCAGCGATAACCGCTGCTGGGCGCGCGGCGCGGCAAGCGGCGCGGCGAGGCAAGTGACGACGAGTCCGGCGACGAGACGACCCCGGAAAGTCAGCGCAGCCATTGAATCCTCCAGTCCCCACCGACGCGGTCAATCTTATCGACTTCGCGCGGTGCCGGGCTGACGCGGCCAGGAAGCGCGGAAACAGGTCTTGCGGAAGCTGTCAGAGCGGGAAGGCCGCGTCGGGGTCGGCCTCGTGGCCCGTGCCCTCGCGGCGGATGAGGTCCTCGTACTCCTCGCGCAGGTGCCGCGGCACCTTCGCGTACACGTCGCTGAACAGCGAGTCGAGGGCCGGCGGCGGGCGCTTCTCCACCCTGGCCACGGCCTCGTTGATCTCGGCCTTCACGCGCTCGGCCAGCTCCTTCTCCTGCTCCTCGCTCCACAGGTCGCCCAGCTCGAGGTGCTTGCGGAAGCGCAGGATCGGATCGCGCTTCAGCCACTCGTCGGCCTGGTTGCCGCGGTAGCGCGTGGGGTCGTCGCTGCTGCTGTGCGGGCCGCGGCGGTAGGTCATGAGCTCCAGCAGCGTGGGGCCGCCGCCGCTGCGCGCGCGCTCGGCCGCCTCCGTGGCCGCCTTCACCACTGCGAGCACGTCGTTGCCGTCGGCGCGCACGCCGGGCATGCCGTAGGCCTCGGCCTTGATGGCGATGGACTCGCTGGCCGTCTGCTTCTCCAGCGGCACGGAAATGGCCCACTGGTTGTTGGTGCACACCATCACGCAGGGCGCCTTCCACACGCCGGCGAAGTTCATGCCGCTGTGGAAGTCGTTGCTGCTCGTGCCGCCGTCGCCGAAGTAGGCCCAGGTGCAGGCCTTCTCCTTGCGCAGCTTCTGCGCGTAGGCCGTGCCGGCCGCCTGGATGATGTGCGTGCCGATCGGGCTGCTGATGGACACGAGGCGCTGCGCGGCGAAGGCGTAGTGCACGGGCATCTGGCGGCCCTTGCAGTTGTCGCCCTCGTTGCCGAAGCAGTTGCCCACCATGTCGACCAGGCTGGCGCCCAGCGCGAGGTGCAGGCCCGGCACGCGGTAGCTGGGGTACACCCAGTCCTTGCGGCCCGTGGCCACGGCGCAGCCGATCTGCGCGGCCTCCTCGCCCGTGCTGGGCACGTAGAAGCCGATGCGCCCCTGCCGCTGCAGGTTGATCATGCGCTCGTCCAGCAGCCGCGTGCGCAGCATCTGCTCGTAGATCTCGAGCAGCCGGCTCTTGGGCAGGCTGGGCGCCTGCGCGGTCGCGCGGCCGCTCTCGGTGAGGATCTGGAGCATGTCGGTGCTGCTCATCCGGTCCTCCGCTGCAGGACGGCGCGGATGGCGAACTCGCCCGCGCGATAGCTGCTGCGCACCAGCGGGCCGCTGGCGCACACCAGGAAACCCATTCCCTCGGCCTCCACGCGCCAGGCCTCGAACTCCGCCGGCGTCACGTAGCGCTGCACCGGCAGGTGCTCGGGCGTCGGGCGCAGGTACTGGCCCAGCGTCACGAACTCCGCGCCCGCCGCGCGCAGGTCGCGCAGCGCGGCGCGCACCTCGTCGGGCTGCTCGCCGAGGCCGAGCATGAGGCTGCTCTTGGTGAAGGTGCCCGGCGCGAGGCGCTTGACGCGCGCCAGCAGATCGAGCGTCTGGCGGTAGCCGGCGCGCGGATCGCGCACCGGATGCGTGAGGCGCTCGACCGTCTCGAGGTTCTGCGCCACGACGTCGGGGCGGCTGGCCAGCAGCACCGCGAGCGCGGCCGGGTCGCCCTGGAAGTCGGGGATGAGCACCTCGACCAGCGTCTCGGGGCTGGCCGCGCGCACGGCGCGCACCGCGGCCGCGAAGTGCGCGGCGCCGCCGTCGGGC
>DASUFI010000264.1:0-11160 GCA_036274635.1 Planctomycetota bacterium | reverse complement strand
CGCGGTCGCCGGCCATCGCGTTGGCGGTCATGGCGATGATGGGGGTGTGCCGGCGCCCGCGCTCGAGCTGGCGGATGCGCGCGGTGGCGGCGTAGCCGTCCATCTCGGGCATCTGGCAGTCCATGAGGACGGCCGCGTACTCGATGCGCTGCAGGGCCTCCACGGCCTCGGCACCGTTGGCCACCACGTCGCAGCGGTAGCCGTGCTTCTCGAGCAGGCGCTGGGCCACCTTCTGGTTGACGACGTTGTCCTCGGCCACCAGCACCAGCGGGCATGGGCCGTGGTCGGGGGCGCCGCTCGCGGCGCGCTGCGCGCGGGCGCGCTCCGCGGCGGCGCGCTCGTCGGCCAGCGCGCTGAGCGTGCCGGCGATGCAGTCGAAGAGCTGGCTGGGGCGCGCGGGCTTGTTGAGGTAGCCCGCGTAGCCTGCCTGCAGCGCGCGCTGCTTCTCGCCGTTGGCGCCCAGCGAGGTGAGCAGGATGAGCGGCACGCCGGCGATGCCCGGGTCGGCCTTGGCGCTGGCGGCCAGCTGGAGACCGTCCATGTCCGGCATCTGCATGTCCACCAGCGCCACGTCGAAGGCCTGCCCGCCCTGCCAGGCGGCGCGCAGCATGTCGAGGCCGGCGAAGGCGTCGGGCGCCTGCTCGGCCTGCATGCCCCAGCCGGTGACCTGCGCCTCGAGGATGGTGCGGTTGGTCTCGTTGTCGTCCACGATGAGGACGCGCAGGCCGGAGAGGCGGTC
Organism: Planctomycetota bacterium; assembly: GCA_036274635.1. Lineage (GTDB taxonomy): Bacteria > Planctomycetota > B15-G4 > B15-G4 > B15-G4 > DASUFI01. The sequence goes on along the minus strand of DASUFI010000264.1, from coordinate 10,421 downwards.
GGCCCGATGCGCGCGCGCGGAAGCCGGCGTGCGGCGCAGGCGCACCGTGAACCAGAAGCGGCTGCCCTGGCCGGGAACGCTCTCGCAGCCGATCTGGCCGCCCATGAGCTCCACCAGCTGCTTGCTGATGGCCAGCCCGAGGCCCGTGCCGCCGAAGCGGCGCGTGGTGCTGCTGTCGGCCTGCGTGAAGGGCTTGAACAGGCGCGCGCGCTGCGCGTCGTCGAAGCCGATGCCGCAGTCCTGCACCTCGTAGCGCAGCAGCACGTCGGCCGCGCTCTCCTGCAGGCACTGCAGGCGTACGGCGACGGTGCCGGCCTCGGTGAACTTGATCGCGTTGCCGAGCAGGTTGGTGAGCACCTGGCGCAGGCGGCTGGGGTCGCCGCGCACGGACGAGGGCACGTCGGGCGAGACGTGGCGCTCCAGCACGAGGCGCTTGCGGTGCGCCTGCGGCGCCAGCAGCTCGACGATCTCCTCGGTGGCCGTGCGCGCGTCGAAGTCCAGCTCCTCCAGCTCGACCTTGCCGGCCTCGATCTTGGAGAAGTCCAGGATGTCGTTGATGAGGGTCAGCAGCGTCTCGCCGCAGTTGCGCACGGTCTGCGCGTAGTCGCGCTGCTCGCGCGACAGGCCGGTGTCCAGCAGCAGGCCCGTCATGCCGATCACGCCGTTCATGGGGGTGCGGATCTCGTGGCTCATGTTGGCCAGGAACTGGCTCTTGGTGCGGGCGGCGGACTGCGCGGCGGTGAGCGCCTTCTGCAGCACGTCGCGCGCGCCGGCCAGCTGCTCGTTGCTCCGCTCGGCCTCGGCCAGCGCCTGGTTCTTGGTGGCCTCGAAGATGGCCGTGACGACCAGCACGGCCAGGCCCAGGCCCAGCAGGCCGGCGTACTGCACCACGCGGAACTCGTCGGGCCCGAGCAGCATGGGCGGCGAGCTGTACGTGGCGTCGCACACGTAGAGCAGCGACACCTCGGCCACCACGAGGATGCCCCACAGCAGCGCGCTGTTCAGGCCGGCCACGCACATGCCCACCATGGGCACGACCGCGTTCCACGCCAGAGCCGGCGCCTTGATGCCGCCCGACAGGAGCGTCAGGCCGCCCAGCGCCGCGAAGAGCAGTCCCGCAGCGAGGTTGCCGCACAGCAGCCAGTTGCCCGTGCGGCGCATGAGGTGGGGCAGGGCGCAGGCCACGGCGCCCGCCAGCAGGATGCACAGCGCCGCCTTCCAGTTGCCGTAATACAGGTGCACGCCCGCGTAGACCGGCGCGAAGGCCGTGATCGCGAGACAGATGCCCGCCGCCAGGCGCGTGCGCCGACGCTCCTCGGTGTTGGCCGAGGGGCGGGCGTAGCGGTCCAGCAGCCCGAGGAAGATGACCAGCAGGCGGTTCATGACGGATCCCGGCCGTCTCGCGCGCGCGAGCGGAGGGAACGACATCGACGCCGCCGTTCCCGACCCTTGAGGGGGAAGGACCGCGCGAGCAGGCCGCTGCGGCGGGGGGCGGGAATCGGCGTCCTGCGGGGCGTGACGGGGGATTCCCTCAAGTCGGGAGGCGCAGGCCTCCGAAAGCCCCCGTCGTTACCAAACCCTCCATGTCCGGAAGGCCCCATGGGGGGTCCCCACCGGCGGGATTTCAGAGGAGCACTCAAAGTGAAGATGCAGAACAAGCGGGGGGTCGGCGGCTTCACGCTCGTCGAGCTCGCCGTCGTCGTGGTGATCATCGGTGTCCTGGCGGCGTTCGCGGTGCCGCGCTTCCTCGCGTCGGTCGAGCGCAGCAAGGCCGCCGAGGCGTTCAACTACCTCGCGACGGTGCACTCGGCCCAGGAGCGCTACCACGCTCGTCAGGGCACGTACGCGGCGGACATCACCGAGCTCGACACCGCGATGGTCGAGCCGGAGTACTTCACCGTCGGCGACATCGCCGTCCCGTCGGGCGAGACCTCGCTGGAGACCGGCTGGGAGCTGACGCTGACCCGCGTGGGCGCGTCCGCCGGTTACGGCGCCTACACGGTGGTGTTCAACCAGGACGGCTTCGACGATTCGAGCAGCACGATCGTGGCCGAGATCAGCCCCCTGCAGACGCACGGCAGCTGAGCCTGAAGAACCCGTCGTAGCTGGACCGGGCCGGCTCTCCCGACGTGTCGTCGGTGGGGCCGGCCCGGCTGCCTGATGCGGCCGGAGTTCCATGCCCGGGCGTGACGCGCCCGGCCTGGCCGCCCCGGATGCGCCATGCCCGCGTCCCTCCCGGAGGAGTGAGCCACCATGTCGCTGCGGTGGATGCAAGCCACCGGCGTCTACCTCGGCGCCGACTGCCTCGTGGCCGTCACGGTCGCCTGGTCGCCCCGCGGGCCGAAGGTGGTCGCGACGGAGCGCGAGACGGTGGACGAGGGCAGCCTGGCGGGTTGCCTGCAGCGCTGGGGGCAGGCGAAGAAGCTCCGCGGGCGCATGGCGCTGGGCATCGACCCGCGCTGCGCCTTCACGATCACGCGCCGCCTCGGCGGCGAGGAGCAGGGCGTCGCGCCCAGCGAGCTGCTCGCCAGCCGGCTCGGCTTCGCGGCGGACGACCTGGTGGCGGGCTTCCAGCCCGTGCGCCTGCCCGGCGGACCGCACCTGGCGCTCGTGGCCAGCCGGCGCCGCTCCGCCGAGCGCCTGCTCGAGGGCCTCGACACGGACGGCAAGACGCGCCACGGCGCGCGCCTGCTGCCGGTGGCCTGGGCGCTGTGGGAGCGCGCCTCGGCGCTCAAGCGCCGGCCGCGCTCGTGGAAGGCGGTCATCCGCGTGCTGGCCGGCAGCGAGTGCGGCATCGCCATCCTGGGCTGGCGCGACACGCCCATCGCCGCGCGCCTCTTCGACGCCGCGGCCGGACCGCACCAGATCGGCCTGGCGGTGCTCAGCCTCGTGGCCCACGCGCGCGAGGAGCTGGGCCTCGGCGAGGTGGACGGCGTGCTGCTGCACCTCGGCGACGACGGCGCCACGCTGCAGCCCGACTGCGAGCTGCTCTACGGCCTCACGACCCGCTGCGCGCCGGCCTGCCCCGCGGACCCCGAGTCGGCCGCGGCCGCGCTGGCCGCCGCGGCGCTGCGCCAGCGCTTCCTCGGCGTGGACATGTTCCGCGAGCTGCGCCGGCCGCCGGGCCTCAAGGCCAACTTCCCCGTGCGCACGGCCGCAGGCCTGGTGCTGGCCGTGCTCGCCCTCGGCGGCGTGCTGTGGTACGAGGCCGCCGACCTCGAAGGCGAGACGGCCAAGCTCGTCAACCAGGCCGAGTCCAACGCGAAGAAGGCGCACGTCTCGCTGAAGGACCTGCCCAAGCTGCACGACAAGCTGGCCAGCGAGGTCGCGATCGCTCACGCCTTCAGCGCCGACCGCGTGTACTGGAGCGACGCGCTGCAGGCGCTGCCCGGCGTCGTGCCCGACAGCATGGAGCTGCTCGACCTCGACGGCCGCGACGTCATCAACTACCCGTCCAAGAAGAAGAAGATCGAGAAGCGCGGCACGTCCTCGCACCGCTCGCTCATGTTCGCGGGCGAGGTGGCGCTGCCGGACGACTCGCGCTCGCCGGCCGAGGTGGCGTGGATGACCTCCGCCCTCTCGAGGTCGGCCTACTTCGCGCGCGAGTTCCCGCGCATCACCGGCGCGAACGTGCGCCTCATGCCGGCCGTCAAGGGCCTGTTCGCGCGCGTCATGTTCACCATCCTGCCTCCCGCGCACTCCAAGGGCTGAGGCCGCCATGGTCTCCGACCGCGACCGCCGGCAGATCGAGGCCGTCAAGGCGCTGGGCCGGCGCTGGGCCGGCGACCCGGTGCAGCTGCGGCTCGTCGTCGCCGTCGCCATCCTGGCGCTGGGCATCGGCGTGGTGCAGCACCCGCTGGGCACGCGTCTCGCCGCCGCGCGCACCGCGCACGACGAGGCGCTCAAGCAGGCGCGCCTGGCCGACGACCAGCGCTTCCTCGCCACGCAGGCCGCCGGCTACGAGAAGCGCGTGGCCATCTCGTCCGACCTGGTCGACTGGCAGAACTACGTCCTCGAGCGCTTCCGCACGACCTCGGCCACGCTCATCTCGCTCGAGCCCAAGGCCACCACGCAGAAGCCGCCCTTCGACGTGCTCGAGATGGAGCTGGTCGCCAAGGGCACCAACTACGCGGACTTCGTGGACTTCATCGACCGGCTCGAGCACGGCGAGCGCCTGGTGCGCATCGAGAAGCTGCGCATCGAGCGCCAGCAGACCAGCGTCTACGTGACGCTCGTCATCAAGGGCCTGGTGCGCGCCGGTGGCAAGTCCGGCGCCGAGGCGGGCAAGACCAGCAAGAAGGGCAAGACGGCGTCCGCGACCGAGGGCGACGCCGCCAACGCGCCACCCGCCGCGCCCGAGGGCGACGCGCCCGCGATGGACGAGCCGCCTCTCGCGAGCGAGGACGCTGCCGCGAGCGAGGACTCCGCGCCGAGCGACGACTCCGCGCCGCCCGCGGACACGGCACCCGACGACGCGTCGGAAGATGGGGGGAGGCGGTGATCGACCTGCTGCGCCGCCACGCGGCCCTCGTCGTCGCGCTCGTCTTCGTCTGGCTGGGCTGGTCCGACCTGAACCCGGACGCCGGCAAGAAGAAGGCCGAGGCCAAGATCGAGCGGCTCGAGATCGGCGCGTCGTGCCTGCGCATTCGCGAGCCCGACGAGCGGCTGCCCGCGCTCGTCGACCCGTACCGCCTCGCGAAGGACGCGGCGCACGAGGAGGCGATCCGCGCGGCGAAGGCGGCCGCGACCCAGGGCCGCAAGCCGGCGGACGCGAGCGCCGGGCCCTCGGGCCCCGGCGCCGCGCTGGCGACCAGCGGCAGGAGCTCGCCCGACACGGCCGTCCCGCACGCCGCCACCCAGCCCGCCGACCCGCTGGAGACGGCCGCCGCCTGGCTGGCGGCAGCCCGGATGCTCGGCCGGGACGTCCTGGCCTTCGGCCGGCATCTGCTGGACGGCCCCGGGTGGTCCCCCGGGGCTCCTGCGGGCAAGGCCCCGAAGCCCTCCCCGAGCTTCGTCCTGCACCTCGAGGCCACCCTGTCCCTGCCGGATGGAGGCCAGGCCCGAATCTGCGGCCAGACCGTGCAGGTGGGCGAAAGTCTGCAAGGCCTGGATCCCGAAGAGCCCCCCTGCTTGCTCTCCGTTCGTGGGACCGAGGCGGTGGTGGCACACGGTGACGATCTCTACGTGCTCGACCTGGTCAGCCGGCCGGTCGTGACGGTGGGTGAACCTGCGCGCGCGGTGGCCGACGCCGCGCGCGTCCAGGCGGGCGGCGCCGTGGACCAGCCGCCCCCGCGCGCCGCCGCGCCCAAGCCCGCCGCGTCCTCCGCAGCGGCCGGCGCGCCCGCCGGCGGCACCAAGGTCAAGGTGCCGCACGTGCGCAAGTTCCCGCAGAAGAAGAAGCCATGAGCGACACCGCCACCCGCGACGTGCCGCTCATCGTGCGGCTGCTGGTCGACGGCCTGGTGCTCCCCGCGGCGAAGCTCGAGGAGGTGGCCAAGGTGCGCCAGTCGCGCCCGGAGAGCCTCGAGGCCGCGCTCATCGCCAACGAGCTGGCCACCGAGCTGGACATCGCGCGCCTGTACGCGACCTTCCTCAAGATCACCTGGCTCGAGAAGCTGCAGCGCGACACCGAGACCATGCTGGTCGAGAACGACCCCACGACGGGCATGACCGGCAAGCTGGGGACGCTGGCGGACGTCGTCGCCGGCAGCCGCGAGACCGCCACGCGGCTGTCCGAGGCCGTCTGCCGGCGTCACCGCGTGGTCCCGTTCCGCGAGAGCTCCTCGCAGGTGGAGCTGGCCTGCATCAACCCGGCCGACTTCGCCGCCATCGAGGAGGTGCGCATGCGCCTCGGGCGCGTGGTGCGCCCGATCGCCGTGCCCTACGGCCTGCTCGACGACATGCTCGACGGCGTCTTCGGTGCGCGCGACGAGGTGCGCGAGATCGCGTCCGAGGAGGGCCAGGCGTCGCCCGCCAGGAAGGCCGGCGGCGCGGGCGGAGCCGGCGGCGACGGCCCCGAGGAGGAGATGGAGTTCGTCCTCGACCTGCAGCGGCCGATCCCGGCCGGCAAGGACAGCCAGGTCGTGCGCATCGTGAACATCCTGCTGCAGCGCGCCATCGAGGAGGGCGCCAGCGACATCCACATCGAGCCCTACGAGGACAACGTCCGCGTGCGCTACCGCGTGGACGGCAAGCTGCACGAGACCACCTCGCCGCCGCGCTCGCTCTTCGTGCCCACCGTCTCGCGCCTCAAGATCCTGGCCAAGATGGACATCGCGGAGAAGCGCATCCCGCAGGACGGCGCCATCGCGCTCAAGAGCGGCGAGCGGCGCGTGGACCTGCGCGTGTCCACCGTGCCTACCGTCTACGGCGAGAAGATGGTCATCCGCATCCTGGCCAAGGGCGGCATCCCGGACAAGCTGCAGGCGCTGGGCTTCACCGACAAGCAGTCGGAGGACTTCCTGCGCGCGGCCCACTCGCCGCACGGGCTCATGTTCGTGACCGGTCCCACGGGCTCGGGCAAGTCCACCACGCTGTACTGCTGCCTCAACCTCATCAACCGTCCCGAGGAGAACATCCTCACCGTCGAGGACCCGGTCGAATACAAGTTCTACGGCCTCAACCAGGTGCACGTGCGCAGCCAGGTGGGCCTCACCTTCGCCGCCGCCCTGCGCAGCTTCCTGCGTCAGGACCCGGACAAGATCATGGTGGGCGAGGTGCGCGACCAGGAGACCGCGCAGATCTGCATGCGCGCCGCGCTCACCGGCCACCTGGTGCTGTCCACGCTGCACACGAACAACTCGCTGCAGGTCATCAACCGCCTCGTGGACATGGGCATCGAGCCCTTCCTGCTCGGGCCCACGGTGCGCCTGCTCGAGGCGCAGCGCCTGGTGCGCCGCCTGTGCCCGGACTGCAAGGAGAAGTACGACCTGCCCGACGAGGTGGGCGCGCGCTACGGCCTGCCCAAGAAGGCCAAGCTCTACAGGGCCACCGCCGGCGGCGCCTGCACCACGTGCCGCGGCAAGGGCGTGAAGGGGCGCGTGGGCCTGTACGAGGTCATCCCGATCTTCGAGGCGCTGCGCAACCTCATCTGCGCCAAGGCGCCGGTGTCCGAGCTGGAGAAGGCGGCGCGCGCCGAAGGCGTGCAGTTCCTCGACGACGCGGCGCGGCGGCGCCTGCTCGAAGGCGTCACCGGCCTCGAGGAAGTCGAGGAGTTCATCCGGATCGAAACATGAGCCCCGCACCCGAAACCGCTCCGGGACTCTTCAAGCCTCGCATCAACAGCAAGGCACATCCGAAGGTCACCAGCGAGGACGTGCTGGCCTTCTTCCAGCAGCTCTCGGTGATGTTCCGCGCGGGCACGCCCATCTACGAGGCCATCCAGATCGCGGGCACGCAGTGCCAGAGCACGAAGCTGCAGGGCATCATCGAGAAGGTGGCGGCGCGCGTCGCCTCGGGCCAGGCGCTCAACGCCGCGCTGGCCACGCACCCCGAGCTGTTCAAGACCGAGTGGATCGAGGTCGTGAAGAGCGGCGAGGAATCGGGCCAGCTGGGCAAGGTGCTGGACAAGCTCGTGGCGCAGATCGACGCCTCGGGCCAGCTGCGGTCCAAGCTCGTGTCGGCCATGATGTACCCCTGCATCGTGCTGTGCGTGGCGATCGTGGCCGTGACCGTGATGCTGGTCAAGGTCGTGCCCACCTTCGCGAACATGTTCCAGAGCATGGGCAAGCAGCTGCCCGGCATCACGCAGGCGGTGCTCAACGTGTCCGACTTCCTGCGCGCCAAGGGCGGCTACATCGGCGGCGCGCTGCTGGTGGTCATCTTCTTCACGCGCCGCTGGCTGCGCACGCCCAAGGGCAAGACCACGCGCGACCGCTTCCTCACGGCCATGCCGCTCGTCGGCGACGTCATCGTGCAGGCGCACATGCAGAAGTTCGCCAGCAACGTGGCGCTGCTGCTGCGCGCCGGCCTGCCGCTCATGGACGCCATCGTGAGCATGAAGGGCATCCTGGCCAGCAACGCCGTCTACGAGGAGGCCATGGGCACGGTGGCCAAGCACGTGGAGCGCGGCGGCAACCTGGCCGACGGCATGGACAAGGCCGGCGTCTTCACCACCTTCGTGGTGAGCATGGCGCGCATCGGGGAGGGCTCGGGCACGCTGCCCGAGGTGCTCGACGAGGTCGAGGTCTACTACCGCCGCAAGGTCGAGGTCGTCGTCACGCGCTGCACCGGGTCGTTGGAGACCGCGGTCATCCTCTTCATGGGCGTCACGGTGGCCATCATCCTGTGCGCGGTCTACCTGCCGATGTTCTCGGCCGCGTCGGGGGTGAGCTGAGATGCACGCCCCGCGCCTCGTCCTCGCCGCGCTGCTGGCCGCGCCGCTCGCCGCGCAGGTCACGCCGCCGGCCGCCGCCGCGCCGCAGGACGCGCCGCAGGATGCGCCGCAGGCGCCCGCGCCCGCCGGCCCGGGCGACGGCGGCCCGGCCGCGCCCACCCGCCCGCAGCCCGCACCCGGCTCGCCCTTCAGCTGGGGCGACGCCGGCCACCTCGAGTTCCACGCGCGCGGGCTGCCGGTGGCCGACGTCTTCGCCGAGCTGCGCCGCCTCGTGCGCCGCAACATCATCGTCGCGCCCGAGGTCAACGCCAGCTTCACCGGCGACCTCTACGACGTGTCGGTGGACGAGATCGTCGACGCCATCTGCCGCAGCACGGGCCTCGTCGCGCGCCCGCAGCCCGCCTACATCTACATCGAGCCGGACAAGGCCGAGACGCGCGTGTACGCGCTGAAGAACTCGCGCGCCGACGACGTCATGCCCCTCATCCGCCCGCTGCTGTCGCCCACCGGCCAGGTCAGCGGCACGCCGGCGTCCAAGCAGGGCATCGCGTCCAGCCAGGAGACCTCGGGCGGCGACGACTACGCGGCGGCCGAGCTCGTCATCGTGCGCGACTTCGCGACGCGCCTGGCGGAGGTCGACAAGGTCATCGCCTCGCTGGACGAGCAGCCGCAGCAGGTGCTCATCGAGGCCACCATCATGGCCGTCACGCTCACCGACGACATGCAGATGGGCGTGAACCTGCAGGCCATCGGCGGCGTCGACTTCAACGCCGGCGGCGTCAGCAGCCCGGACGGCCAGTCGCTGGCCTTCGCGGGCTTCCCCGGGTCCGCGATCAGCGACGGCTTCGGGATCGCGGACACCAACGTGGCCGACGGCATCAGCGAGGGCGGCCTGAACGTGGGCCTGCTCAGCGACAACATCGCCGTCTTCGTCAAGGCCCTGCAGACCCAGACCGACGCCACGGTGCTGGCCAACCCGCGCGTCGTGACCATGAACAAGCAGCGCGGCGAGGTGCTGCTGGGGCGCCGCGACGGCTTCCTGACCACGACCGTGACGCAGACCTCCACGACGCAGTCGGTGGACTACCTCGAGACCGGCACGCGCCTGATCTTCCGCCCGTACATCTCCGGTCCCGAGCTGGTGCGCCTCGAGATCCACCCCGAGAACAGCAACGGCGGCGTCAACAGCGACGGCCTGCCCTTCAAGGAGACGGCCGAGGTCACCACCAACATCATGGTGCGCAACGGCCAGACGGTGGTCATCGGCGGCCTGTTCCGCGAGAAGGACGCCTCGACCGAGACCAAGGTGCCGCTGCTGGGCGACATCCCGCTCGTGGGCGCGCTCTTCCGCAGCACCGAGGACAACAAGGTGCGCGAGGAGATCATCATCATCCTCACGCCGCACATCCTCGACCCGTCCAACCCCGCCGCCTGGCGCGGCGCCGGCCTGGACGCCGAGCCGCTGCGCGACGACGTGAACCAGCGCTCGCTCTTCCAGACGCGGCCGGACGAATCCGTGCGGCCGCTGTCCGGGGGCCCTGCGGGCCGCGACGACGCGCCGCGCATCGAGCCGGGCCGGCTGGCCGCCACCTGGCGCGACGCCGTGCACCGGCTCGCGCTCGGCTCGGACGCCTCGGCGCGCGTCATCCTGCGCGGCCTGCGCCGCGCCGGCGGCGAGGACCCCGAGCTGGCCGCGCTGCGCCGCCAGCTGCCCGAGCCGGCGCCGGCTTGCGAGGGCCTGGCCGCGCTGGACGCCCGCATCGTGGCCGCGCACGGCGTGGCCGGGGCCGAGCTCAAGAAGCCGGATGCGCCGGCCGACGGCGTCGCCACCGGGCCCGAGGACGAGGTGTCCGCCCTCTGGCGCGAACTCTTCGGAGACAAGCGATGAGCCTCCGCAACCTGCTCTGCGCCGCCACGCTGCTGCTGTGCGGCTGCGAGGCGCTGACCGGCCGGCCCGCATCGGCGGACGAAGGCCTCGCGACCGTGGTGCCCGTGGCGCTGCCGCCCGAGGGCTGCTCGCCCTGCCCGCCCGAGGTGCGCCAGGGCCTCGCGCAGGAAGCCGCGGGCGCATGGTCCGCGGCGCTGG
>DASUFI010000263.1:0-13379 GCA_036274635.1 Planctomycetota bacterium | reverse complement strand
GACGACGCGAGGCCGCCGCCCGCGGATGGACGCCGGCGGAGGCGATTGGACACGCCGGCGCCCACCCCGGCCCGGCGTCAGCGGCTGCGCGAGCTGCCGCGACCGCTCGAGCCGCGCGATCCGCCGGACGGCGTCGAGCCGCCGGACTTGGACGAGCCGCCGGACCGCGACGACCCGCTGGATCGCGCACCGCCGCCGGAGCGTGACGAGCCAGGGGAGCCGCCCCCGCGTCCTTCGTCGCCGGCTTCGAGCTCGCGATGCCGCTGGGGCGAGGTCCAGACCTCCTCGTGCTCGTCGCCCTGGCTCGAATCCTGGTCCTGGCTCCGGGCCCCGGAGCCGACCTGATATCCGCCCTGGCGCGAGCCCATCCCTTCGCTGTCGCGCTCGCGATCAGCACCCTCGCGGGTCGGTGTCGCGCCGCCCTGGCCGCCATCGCGCTGGCTGCCGCGCGACGCTGGCTCCTGCTTGGTGGCGCCCTTGGCGCCCTGCGCCCGGCCGCCTCCTGAATCCTTTCGCTTCGTCATGGCTGTCTCCTCATGGGTGAAGGGCGATACGCCCTTCGGCGACAGCGGCTTCAGCAAAGGGCGATCCGCCGATTCGATCCCCCGGCCACGACGGGCGAGCGGCGCCAAACTGCAGCCGGCGCGATGGCAGCGAGGACATCGCGCCGACACGGTCGGCGGCACGCAGCTTGCGGTCGTTGCCTGCATGCCACGCTCGCGAGCTGCGCCGTCGCGCCCTTACCCTCCGATGGAGGCGCGCGCCTCGACCGAGCTTCCGCCTGGCGAAGGCTGGCAGTTCGAGCCCAAGTGGGACGGCTTCCGCTGCCTGCTCTTCCGCGACGACGGCGACGTGCGCCTGCAGTCGCGCTCGGGGCAGCCGCTCGAGCGCTACTTCCCCGAGCTGCAGGCGGCCGCGCTGGCGCTGCGAGCGAAGCGCTGCGTGCTCGATGGCGAGATCATCCTGCTGGGCAAGGACGGCCTGCAGTTCGATCAGCTGCTGCAGCGCATCCATCCGGCGGTCAGCCGCGTGACGCGACTCGCGCGCGAGCACCCCGCGCGGCTGGTGGTCTTCGACCTGCTGGTCGACCAGCGCGGCACCGTGCTCGTGGAGCGTCCGCTGCGCGACCGGCGCCGGCGGCTGGAGCGCTTCGCGCAGCGCTTCCTCGCGCGCCAGCCGCGCTTCGCGCTCTCGCCGGCGACGACGAGCCGCGCCATCGCCGAGCGCTGGCGGCGCCACGCGCGAAGCGGCCTCGATGGCGTGATGGCCAAGCGCCTGGATGCGGCCTACGCCTCCGGCGAGCGCAGCGCCATGGTCAAGGTGAAGCGGCGGCGCACGGCCGATTGCGTCGTCGGGGGCTTCCGTCTGGCGGCGCGCGGCGAGGTGATCGGCTCGCTGCTCCTCGGCCTGTACGACGCCGCCGGGCTGCTGCACCACGTGGGATTCACCTCCAGCCTGCCCTTGGCCGAGCGCCGCGCGCTCACCCCGCGCCTGTGGGCCGAGCGGCACCCGCCGGGCTTCACCGGGCGCGCGCCCGGCGGCCCGAGCCGCTGGAGCCACGAGTCGCGCGAGTGGCACCCGCTGCGCCCCGAGCTGGTCGTCGAGGTCGAGTTCGACCACAGCAGCGGCGGGCGCTTCAGGCACGGCACGCGCTTCCTGCGCTGGCGACCGGACAAGGCCGCGCGTCAGTGCCGGCTCGATCAGCTGGACGAGGGCGCGGGCGGGGCGGCACGTCTGCTGCAGTCTGGCGGCGGCGCGCGTCCTCGCCGTGCCACCGGCGTGCAACGCTCGCGGCGGGCACCGGGCCGGCCGCGCTGAGCGCGCCCGCGGACCCCAGGGCCGCTCAGGGCGCGAGGTCGATCTTCACGGCGTTCGTGAGCGTCGCGCCCCCGGTCGCGCCCGCATCCGCCAGCGCCGCCTGCAGGAAGAGCGACGCGCTCGGCACCGACGGCGGCAGCGTCAGCGGCAGCGTCCACTGGCCGCCGCCCGCGCCCCCCGCCGACAGCAACAGCGGCACGGCCAGCGGCGACAGCGGCAGCACCGACAGCGTGCCCCCCTTGAACGGCGCGGTCTGGTCGTCGAGGCCCACGAGCATCAGGCCCGCCGCGCCGCCGAGGCCGTTCGTCACCGCGAGCGAGATCTCGCCGTTGCCGTTGGGCCAGCCCTCGCCCCACAGGCCCGGCACGAAGCCGCCGCTGCCGGGAGTGCCCGCGCCGTAAACCTCGAAGCCGCCGGCGCTGTCAGGCACGAGCACGAAGGCCTTGATGCCATTCGGCGTGAAGCCCTCGCCCACGATGCGGCCGTCGTTGCTGATGGAATAGGCGTTGGCCAGCAGCCAGCCGGTGCCGGGCGGAATGAGCGCATTGAGGTCCACGCACTGGCCGTCGCGCCACGTGACCGCGTGCACCTCGAAGGCGGGCGTGACGGACGTGCCCACGATGGTGCCGTGGTCGTTGATGTCGCGCGCGAAGCTCTCGATGACGCCCCCGACGTCGCCGAGGTCGGGCAGGAAGGTGACCACGCCGTCCTGCCACACCGCCGCGCTCTGGTAGTCGAGGAAGTCGGCCGTGGGATCGGCGTCGCCCACGATGGTGCCGGCCTCGTTGATCGCGGCCGCGTGGCTGTTGCGGCCCGGCACGCCCGAGAGCACGTGCAGGTCCTGCATCACGCCGCCCTGCCAGACGAAGGCGTGGTTGAAGAAGTCCGGCGCCGTGGAGGCGCCCACCACCGCGCCCTGCTCGTTGATCGCGGCCGGCATGGCCGAGCCCGTCGGCGTGCCCAGCAGCGAGCCGATGTCGGTCATCACGCCGGCCGCATCGAGCACGAAGCCGCGGAGGCCGTCGACGCCCGGGCGCTTGCCCCAGCCCAGGATCTCGGAGTGGTTGGTGATGGCCACTCCCACGAAGGGCTCGATGTCGGTGTCTCCGCTGGTCGCGAGGCTGGACAGCGGGACGGGCGGCCCGCCCAGCCACGCGACGCCGTGCTCGGTGAAGATGGTGAGCGGGCCCTGCTGCTTGACGTCGACGCTCTCGCCCGCCACCTGGCCCGCGTCGTTGATGCCCCAGGCCGAGCCGGTCTCGTCGCCGAGCAGGATGGGCAGGAGGGTCGTCGGCTGGCCGAGCTGCCAGCGCGCGGGCTTGCTCCACGAGGCGCCCATGGCCTGCGCGGTTCCGGCGGCGAAGTCACCCGTGCGGCAGATCGACGCGGCGGTGCCGAAGATCGTGGTGCCCGTGAGATCGAGCTGACCGACGTTGTAGTCCTGCGCGGAGAGCGGGACGGCGAGAAGCAGCAGCGCGAGCGCGGCACGCATGGGACGACCTCCGGAGGGCGAGGAGCCAGCCTACGCCGTTCGCGCGCGGCCGGGGAGGCGGCAGCCGTTGGCCGGCACTGCGGCGATCGTGGCAGAGTGCAGAACCACCCTCGGCTTCGTGCCGGCTGGAGACTGCCTCAGCCTGCGGGCGTGAGCCGGCCATCCGCTACGCTTTCGCTCTCTGACCCGCGTCCGTCCCGCGAAGGAGCCGTTCGTGTCCGCCACTCGGCCTGCTGTCAGGTTGCCTCTCGCCCTCCTCGCCGGCCTGATGACTTGTCCGCAATCCGCTGTCGCGCAGGAGGCCATCGGCGCCGCCGAAAAGCAGAGGTTCATGGCCTTCCAGCAGCAGGTCCAGGACCTGTCGTCGGTGTATGACCCGATCATGCAGACGAACGTGGCGCTGCTCGACGAGGGCAAGGTGTCCGAGAGCACGCAGCAGCTGCTCGACGCCGTGCCGGAGTCGCAGCGCACGGCCGCGCACGACTTCCTGCTCGGCAACCTGCTGTTCGACATGGAGCCGGCGCTCTCGCTGAAGCTGCACGAGCGGGCGCTCGAGGCGGATCCGGACAACGTCATGATCGCCGAGGAGTGGGCGCTCGATCTCCACCGGGCCGGCCGCTGGGCGGAGGCCGAGGCGACGTATGCCAAGCTGCTCGCGCATCCGGCGTTCCAGGCTTCTGCGCTCCACGCCCTGCAGGCGGAGACGCTGCTGCAGCTGGGGCGGCCCGCCGACGCCGTGGCGGAGTGGAAGCAGCTGGACGTCAAGCGCCAGCATACGGACATCGAGGAGACGCTCGGCTGGGTGCATGGCCCGGTGAGTCCATGGATGCGGCGCGCCGATCTGCTCGCGGGCGTCGCCAGCAAGCAGCCCGACGCCGCGCGCGATCTGATCCTGCTCGACTTGCACTTCGACAGGAACTGGTGGAACGAGAAGCGCCGCGACGACTACCTGGCGGCCGACCTGGCGCGCGTCGACGACGCCTTTGGCCCAACCGCACCCCGGGTGCGCGAGTTGCACGCGCTCGTGTTGCTCGAGCAGACCATGCCCGCGGACCCGATGGAGCGGGCGATGGGCGGCAAGCCGGACGCGGACGTCGTCGCGAAGGCGCGCGACGCGGTGGCCGCGCTGAAGCTCATCGGCCCCGACGCGCGCGATGCGGCGGACGCCGCCGTGGGCGATCGGATCTTTGCGGCCATGGTCCTCGCCGGCATCCAGTCGTGGTCGCAGATCGTGGCGGACCACCAGGACCGACTGCAGGCACGGGTACGAAGCCTGCACGATCCCGCCGCGCTCCGGACGCTGAGCGGTCTCCTCGAGGCCGCTCGAAGCGAAGAGCTCGCCGAGCTGGATCGCTTCGGCTGGGAGAAATACGGCGATGCGAGCTGCGCGGCAAGCCTGCTGGCCGCTTCGCTGCGCGATGGCAAGCCCGACGAGGCCTTGCTGGGCACAGCGCTCGCAAAGCATCCCGATGACCCCAGGCTGCTGCGTCTCGCCGTGCAGTTCGACGAGCACGCCGGACGCCTGCCACTGGCCGAGCGCTTGAGCACTCTGATCCTCGCGTCTGCGAAGGATGTGCCCGACGCCCGGGGACTCGACGCGCTGTACCTCCGTCTCGGCGACGCGCTGGCCGCGCCGAAGTAGACCCGTTGCTCAGCGCGCCACCTGCGGCCGCGGTCGGCGCGCGGGCGCCGGCCGACGCAGGCCTCCGCCACGACGGCCGCTCAGCGCGCGCGAATCCGCTTCGATGGCTCGCCAGCGCCAGCCGAACGACGCCGACTTGGGGTTGAGCCCGACGCGCGGCGTCCACAGCACGCGGGCCGCGCGCTCGCCCTGTGCCAGCCACAGCGGTCCCGCCGAGTCGCACAGGTCGACGCCGTCCAGCGCGCGGTCCACGCCCAGCCCGGCGCACAGCCGCGCCGGCCCCGAGAGCAGCTCGTGCTCGCGGCCGCCGGCGAGCAGGCGCACGCGCGTCGGGCCGTGGGCCAGCCCGGCGAGGCGCGCGCCACGCATCGCATCGGCGCCGCTCAGCGGCTCGGCCGCGCGCAGCAGCACCGCCTGCCCGCTGCGGTCACCCACCGCCGAGACGTTCAGGCAGCAGCGCCCCTGGTGCGTGGTGTAGACGTAGGCATGCCCCGCCGGCCCGAACATCACGCGGCAGCGCGGCGTGCAGCCGCGGAACGAGTGCGCCGACGGATCGACGCCCTCGCCGCCGTAGGCCTCCAGCTCGACCAGCCGCGCCACGCGCAGCGCGCGTCCGGCGCGGCGCACGAGCAGCGCGCCGACGAGGTCGCGCGCGACGTCCAGCACCTCGCGCTCGAAGAAGGCGCGCGGCAGCGCCCGCGGCGCGCCGCGGCTCACGGCATCTCGCCCGGGAAGCCGAGGTCGCGCCAGTGGTTGGCGATCTTGTTGAGCAGGCGGTCGGGGAAGACCTGCTCGGTGGGCCAGTCGCGGGTGAAGCCGTCGGCGGCGTTCTTGCGCGTGGCGTCCACGCCGAGGCGCCGGCCGTTCCAGCCCGGGCGGTGGCGCAGCGAGGCGTCCTGGTGCGGGTCGCCGCAGCGCTCCAGGTCGCGCTCGGGGTCGATGTTCGCGACCGTCAGCCACAGCAGGCGCGCGGGGTCGTCGAGCGGCTGGTCGGCGTCCACCACGAGCACGCGGTCGGTGAAGGCCGTCCAGCCGTTGCGCTCGCCGAGGCGCCAGACCTGCTCGATGGTCACGCGCGGCACCGCGGGCCGCACCTTCTCCACCGCTACGACGGTGAGCGCGTCCAGCAGCACGCGGCCGTCGGCGACGCCGGGCAGGCGCAGCAGCTCGGCGCGCACCTCGTCGGCGCCGGCGGCGGGCGGCGGCGCATCGGCGGCGGCGCGCAGGGCCGGCGCGCGCTCGCCCTCGCCCGGCAAGGCGCGCGTGAGGTCCAGCGCGACCTTGCCGCCGAAGTGCAGCGCGCGCGAGGCGTGGTCGAGCGTCTCGGTCGGGCCCAGAACGAACTCGAGGTCGCGCGCCGCGTCGAGGCGCTCGAGCAGCAGGCGCAGCACCGCCGTGTCGTCGCGCAGGTCGGGCCCGTCCTCGTCGAGCACCACGATGACCTTGGTGAACATGGCCTGACCCAGCCCCCACACCGTGTGCGCCACCTTGCGCGCCTGACCCGGGTAGTCCTTGCGGATCTTGAGCAGCATGAGGTTGTGGAAGACGCCCGCGAAGGGCAGGCGCATGTCGATGAGCTCGGGCATGAGCTTCTTCTGCAGCGGCAGGAAGAGGCGCTCGATGGCTGCGCCCATCCAGCAGTCCTCCTGCGGCGGCGGCCCGACGACGGTGGCGTGCCAGATGGGGTTCTTGCGGTGGGTCAGCGCCGTGACGTGCAGCACCGGGTAGTCGTCGGCCAGCGAGTAGAAGCCGGTGTGGTCGCCGAAGGGGCCCTCGCGACGACGCTCGTCCACGTCCACCCAGCCCTCGATCACGAACTCGGCGGCGGCCGGCACGAAGAGCGGCACCGAGCGGCAGCGCACCATGTCCACCGGGCCGCCCTGCAGGAAGGCGGCGAAGAGCATCTCGTCCACGCCGGGCGGCAGCGGGCAGACGGCCGAGAAGACCGCGGCCGGCGAGGCGCCCACGGCCACGGCCACCGGCATGCGCTTCTGGCCCAGCGCGGCGTAGCGGCGCAGGTGCTCGGCGCCGGTGTGGTGCGTGTGCACGTGGAAGGCCAGCGTGTTCTTGTCGTAGCGCTGCAGGCGGTACATGCCGCAGTTGCGGGCGCCGCTCTCGGGGTCGCGCGTGAAGACCAGCGGCAGCGTGATCACGGGCCCGGCGTCGTCGGGCCAGGTGCGCAGGATGGGCAGCTCCATGAGGTCCACGTGCTCGCCCTCGTGCACCACGTCCTGGCACGGGCCGGTCGGGCGGATGCGCGGCGGCAGCTTCCCCAGGCGCGAGAGCAGCGGCAGCGCGGCCAGCTTCTCGCGCAGCGTGCGCCGCGGCGTCTCGAGCTGCGCCAGGAAGTCGGCCAGCAGGTGCTCGAGCTGCTCGCGTCGCTCCACGCGGCACACCAGGTTCATGCGCCGCTCGGAGCCGAAGGCGTTGATCAGCACCGGGAAGTGGCTGCCCCGGACGCGCGTGAAGAGCAGGGCCTTGTTGCCCGCGCCGGCGCGGCTGGCGCGATCGGCGATGGCCGCGATCTCGAGGTCGGGGTCGGCCTCGCGGTCGATCTCCAGCAGCTCGCCCGCCGCTCGCAGCTCGGACAGGAAGCTTCGCAGGTCGGGCTGTTTCACGGGCCTCCCAGCGCCACGGACGGGCGGCGGATCATAGCCACGCGGACGGCGGCGCCGCGAGACGGGTCGGGTGTATGATCGGCGGCCCCGGAGCCGTTTCGGGAGCCATCGCGGTGGGCACGCATTACGAGCAACTGGCCAAGGCCGCCGACACGGTGGCCGCGCGCCTCGGGCGCGCGTCGATCGGCGTCGTGCTGGGCAGCGGCCTGTCCGAGGCGCTCGACAGCATCGAGCGCCCGCAGTTCCTCGAGTACGGCGAGATCCCGCACATGCCGGTCACGCGCACGGCGGGCCACCCGGGCTCGCTGCTGCACGGCTACTGCGGCGACGTGGCGGTGCTCGCGCTGTGCGGCCGCATCCACGTGTACGAGGGCCGCCCCATCGCCGACGTGGTCTTCGGCGTGCGCATGCTCTCGCTGGTGGGCGTGCACACGCTGCTGGTCACCTCCGCGGTGGGCAGCACGGACCTGACCCTCGCGCCGGGGCACATCTGCCTCATCGAGGACCACCTCAACCTCTCGGGCGTCAACGTGCTGGCGGGCGAGGAGGAGCCGCGCCTGGGCCCGCGCTTCCCGGACCTCACCGGCGCCTACGACGCCGAGGTGCTGCGCGTGCTGGAGGCCACCGCGGCGCGCGCGGGCGTCACCGTCGGGCGCGGCACGCTGGCGCAGTTCCAGGGGCCCAGCTACGAGACGCCGGCCGAGGTGCGCCTGGCGCAGAAGCTGGGCGCCCGCGTGGTGAGCATGTCCATGGTGCCGGAGGTCGTGGTCGCGCGGCAGCGCGGGCTGCGTGCCGCGGGCATCGCCACCGTGACCAACTTCGCCGCGGGCCTGGAGCCGAGGCCGCTGTCGCACGAGGACGTGCTGCGCATGTCGGCGGCCAGCACGTCGCTGCTCCAGACGCTGCTCATGGGCGCGATTCCGCAGCTCGGACGGCGCACGGCCGCGTCCAGCCATGCCTGAGCGTCCCGCCACGGACGCCGGCTCAGCCCGCAGGCGCGCGGCCGCGCCGCCGGACGCCGCGCCACGCCCCGAGTCCCCGCCCGGCTGCCAGGTGCTCTTCACGGGCGACGAGATCCGCGAGGCCGTCGAGCGCCTGTCGCGCGAGATCCGCGCCGTGTACGGCCGCGAGGAGCTGACGGTCGTGGCCGTGCTTCACGGTGGCCTGGTCTTCGCCGCCGACCTCATGCGCCGCCTCGACATGCCCGTGCGGCTCGGCGTCGCGCTGGCCTCGAGCTACCGCGGCGGCGCCACCGAGCCGGGGGAGCTGCGGGTGCAGATGCATCCGGGCCTCGACGTCGCTGGCCGCCACGTCCTGCTGCTGGACGACATCCTGGACACGGGGCGCACGCTGCTGCGCCTGCGCGACGACCTCCGCGCGCAGGCGCCGCGCTCCGTTCGCCTGGCGACGCTGCTCGACAAGCCCAGCCGCCGCATCGCGCCACTGCACGCGGACTTTACCGGCTTCACCATCCCCGACCTCTTCGTCGTCGGCTACGGACTCGATTGGAACGAGCGCTACCGCAACCTGCCGGACATCGTGGCGCTGCCGCGCGGGAGCACCGGCTGAGTCCGCGGCCTCCTCCGGGAATTCCGCGCGCAGCAGGGTCTTGACGCCGGCGCGCAGTCTGCTAATTTCTTAGCACTGTGCTGGAAATCCAGCATGCGCGCCGCGACCCGCTCGGGACGCCGCGCGCGTCCGGGACACCGCACACGGTTTCGGGACGGCTGGGCCGGTCCGGCAGGGAGAGTGCCGGACCGGCCCCCTCGCGAAGCCCGACACGACGACGGAGGAAGCGATGACCCCTGCACCCGACGGCGGCCTGTCCCGTCGCGAGCGCCAGATCATGGACGTGCTCTACGCGCGCGGCCGCGCCACCGCCCAGGAGGTGCTGGCCCAGCTGCCCGATCCCCCCAGCTACTCCACCGTGCGCGCGCTGCTCAAGGTGCTCGAGGACAAGGGCCACGTGCGGCACGAGCACGCCGGGCCGCGCTACGTCTTCGAGCCGGTCGTCGCGCGCGAGAAGGCGCGCCGCTCCGCGCTGCGCCGCGTGCTCGAGACCTTCTTCGACGGCAGCACCGAGGCGGCCGTGGCCGCGCTGCTCGACCTGCAATCCAGCAAGCTCGATCCCCAGGAACTCGACCGGCTCGTGAAGCTGGTGGAGAAGGCCCGCAAGGAAGGACGCTGACCATGACCTCGATCCAGCCGCTCGTCATCGACCTGGCCGTCAAGGGCACGCTGCTCCTCGTGCTGGCCTTCGGCGCCGCGGCGCTGCTGCGCCGCTCCTCGGCCGCCGCGCGCCACCTGCACTGGCAGCTCGCGCTGGCCGGCCTGCTGGCGCTGCCGCTGCTCGCCGCCGTCACGCCGCGCGTGGCGGTGCCCGCGGGCCCGCTGGCGGCCCTGCTGGATTCCGCGCCGCCCGCGGCGGCCGCGGCGCCACGCGACCGCGTGCGTCCGACGCCGACGTCGCTGGCCGCGCTGGACGAGGCGCGCGATCGTCGCCGCGACGAGGCCGAGACGCCTCCCGCGCCGAGCACGCCCGCCCCGGCCGAGTCGCCGGCGCCCGCGCGTGCATCGCAGCAGCCCGCCGCCACGCCGCGCAGCCCCGTCTTCACGTTGCACCTGCTCGACTCGCCGCGTGCGCTGCTGCTCGTGCTGTGGGGCGCGGGGGCTGCCGCCGTGCTGGGCACGCTGCTCCTGGGCCTGCTGCGCGCGCGGGCGCTCGCCCGGCGCGCCACGCCGATCACGGACCCGGCGTGGCTGGCGCTGGCCGACCGCGTGCGCTCCGAGCTCTCGCTGCAGCGCCTGCTGCAGCTGCGGCGCTCGCCCGACGCCATCGTGCCGCTCACCTTCGGCTGGCGCCGGCCGGTCGTGCTGCTGCCCGCCGACTCCGACCACTGGAGCCCCTCGCGCCGCCGCCACGTGCTGCTGCACGAGCTGGCGCACGTGCGCCGCGCCGACTGGCCGGGCCAGATGGTCGCGCAGGCGGCCTGCGCACTGTACTGGTGGCAGCCGCTCGCGTGGCTGGCCAGCCGCGAGCTGCGCCGCCACCGCGAGCTGGCCTGCGACGACGCCGTGCTGCGCGCCGGCAGCCGCGCCAGCGAGTACGCCGACCACCTGCTGGCCATCGCGGCCAGCCGCAGCGCCGGCGGCGTGACGGGCGTGGCGACGCTGGCCATGGCGCGCCGCAGCCAGCTCGAGGGCCGCCTGCTGGCCGTGCTCGAGGCCGGCCGCCGCCGTGCCGTGCCGGGCCCGCGCCGCGCCCTCGCCGCCGCGGGCCTGGCCGCCGCGCTGGTCACCGCGCTGGCCTGCGTGCAGCCCGAGGCCGAGCCGCCCGCGCAGCCGCGCTCGCCCGACGCGCCGCACCTCGTCGCGCACGTGACGGATGCGGCGGGCAACCCCGTCCCGGACGCGGTCGTCGAGATCGACGGCCAGGTGGTGCCGGTCGAGGCCGCGCCCGAGGCGCCGCGCATGCGCCGCCCGCAGCTCGCGCCGCCGCCGGCCGAGGCGCCGCTCGCTCCCGAGCCGCCGCGCACCGCCGACGCGCCCGACGCGCCCGACGCGCCCGCCCCGCCGGCGCAGAGCCTGAGCCTGAGCTTTCCGAAGATCTCGTCGCCGCGCTTGCTGCGCTTCGCGCCGAGAATCGAGCCGATGACCCTCGAGATGCCGGACCTGCAGCTGCACCTCGGCAACCTGCGCGGCCTCGGATACATGAACGTCTGCGACGGCGACTGCACCAGCATCTGGAGCTGGAGCCACGACGACGACCACTGGACCGTGACGCAGAAGGGTGACGTGGAGCCGGACGACAGCGGCACGCACATCGGCTGGATCGACGACGAGGGCTCCTTCTCGATCGTGCACGAGCACGGAGGCGTGACCGACCACCTCGAAGCCAAGGGCGTCGAGGACGAGGACGGGAACGAGAGCGTGGCGTGGAGCGGCAACGTGGGCGGCCAGGAGGTCACCGGCGACGCGGCCCGCGCTGAAGCGGACAAGCTCATGGCGGTCGCCCTGACCGAGACGGGCGTGTTCGCGTCCTCGCGCGTGTCGCACCTCGTGGACCAGGGCGGCACGCAGGCCGCGCTGGACGCGATCCGTGCCATGTCCGCGGGCAGCGGCCGCGAGTCCATGCTGCACTGCCTGCTCACCGAGCACGAGCTGGACACGTCCGAGTTCGCCGACGCGCTGGCGCTGGCGACGGACAGCGGCGGCGGCGACGCCGAGCTGGCCGAGGTGCTGCAGTGCATCGGGCCCGACGCCATGGGCGACCCGGACCTCGTGGAGCCGCTGTTCCACGCGGTCGAGTCCATCGAGTCCGACGCGGAGGAGGCCGAGGTGCTCGAGTGCCTGCTCGGCAGCGACGGCGCCGAGGCGCCGGTCGTCGCGCGCGGCCTGCAGGCCGCGGCGGCGGGCATCGAGTCCGACGCCTGCGCCGCCGAGGTGCTGCAGACGGTGTCCGCGACGCGCCTGCGCGACGCGAGCGTGCGTCAGGCCTGGGTGGCGGTGCTGGAGACGATCGACTCCGACGCCAGCATGGCCGAGGTGCTTCAGGACGTCATGGGCGAGCGCGCGGTCAAGGGCGAGACCGCCGTCGTGCTGCTGACGCTGGCGACGCAGCACCTGGACAGCGACGCCTACATGGCCGAGGTGCTCCAGGCGCTGCCGGCCCGCACGCGCAACGACCCGGCCGTGCGCGACGCGCTCTTCGCGGCGCTGGCCACGATCGAGTCCGACGCCTACGCCGCCGAGGTCGCGAACTCCTGGCTCGGCGACGGCGCGCGCCCGGACTTCACCGCGGCGCTGCTGCCCGCGGCCGCGCACCAGGTCGACAGCGACGCGTACCTCGCCGAGGTGCTGGAGCAGGTGCCGGACGACCAGCTGCACGAGCCCGCGGTGCGCGCGGCCTTCGAGGCGGCGCTGGGCAGCATCCAGTCCAAGGCCTACCAGGAGGAGGCGCGCGAGCGGCTGGGCGAGGAGAACTGAGCCGCCCGTCGAGTCCGTCCCTCCGGGCGCGGACGCGCCTTCCGCGAACCGGCGGCGTCGGATAGGCTCTGCCCGTCGTTTCGGGCAAGGTTCTTCCCCCAATCGCCGCCGGTCGCTCCGCGGCTGCAGGCTCGCGGTCCCTCCGTCGGCGCGGAGGTCTCTCCATGCTGTCCTTCCGTCCCGGCCGGGTCGCCGGCTGGCGGGGCGCGGCCATGGTCCTCGTGCTCGCGGGAGCCGCCGTCGCGGCCACCGTGCAGCGCCTCGACTTCGCCGGCCTCACGCAGCTCTCCTCGCACGTCGTCACCGGGCGCGTGCTCTCCAGCGCGCCGCAGTGGACTCCCGACGGCGGCGCGGTCGTCACGCTGCACCAGATCGCCGTCGCCGCCGCCTGGAAGGGCGAGGCGGGCGAGACCATCTCGGTGCGCACGCCGGGCGGCCGCATGGGCGACTACGTCATGACCATGCCGGGCGCGCCCGAGCTGGCCGACGGCGACACCGTGCTGCTCTTCCTGGAGCGCAACGACCAGGGCAGCTTCGACGTGGTGTCGCTGGCGCAGGGCAGCTATCGCGTGGCCACGGCGCCCGACGGCACCTTCGTGGTGACGCGGGACACCGGCGCGCAGCAGCTGGTCGCGCCCTCCAAGAGCGGTCTCGCGGGCCTGGAGGCGGTGCAGGACACGCTGGCCTCGGTGCACGCGCAGGTGGACGCCGCGCTGGCCGCCGAGCGTGCCGGCCCGATCGAGCCGCAGGAGGTCGTCGTGCCGCTGGACGACGTCGTGCAGGGAGGTGGCAAGTGAACCGCACCCGTCTCGCACCCCTGGGC
>DASUFI010000262.1:0-2366 GCA_036274635.1 Planctomycetota bacterium | reverse complement strand
GGCGCGCAGTGGGGTAGAGCATCGTGTAGACCAGCAGCTTCACGCCACCCCCGGGAACTCGCGCACGAAGGCGTCGAGGCACAGCGCGAACCACAGCTCCGGCGCGTGGTCGTGCGCGCCCGACAGGTGCTCGCCCGCGAGGCGCGCCAGCGGCTCCGTGCGCAGCAGCGCCCGCGCCGGGGCGCGCTCGTCGGCCAGCAGCTCCTGCAGGCGCGGCCGCAGCGCGCCGCGCAGCCACGCGGCGACGGGCAGATGGAAGCCCTGCTTTCCGCGCAGCAGCACCGTGGACGGGACGCGCGCCGCGAGCGCCTGGCGCAGCAGGATCTTGCCGCGGCCGCCCAGCAGGCGCGCTTCGCCCGGCAGGCCCGCGGCCCAGTCCACGAAGTCCGTGTCCAGCAGCGGCACGCGCACCTCGAGGCCGTGCGCCATGGACATGCGGTCGGTCTTGACCAGGATGTCGTCCGGCAGCCAGGTGGCGAAGTCCATGGCCAGCACGCGGTGCAGCGGGTCGAGCGCCTGCGCGCGCGCCGCGTGCGGCTCGAAGTCCGCGCGCAGCGGCGCGGGGTCGGCGACGTCCGGCGCCAGCAGCTCGCGCGCGCGGGACTCGCCCACGCGCGCCATCGAGTCCACGTAGGCGCCCAGCCAGTCGTCGGCGAGGTGCGTGAGCAGCGTGCCCGCGCGCAGCGGCTGGGGCAGCCAGGCGCCGCGCGGCCAGGCGCGCCCGAGCGGCCCGAGCAGGCCCTGGCGCAGCCCGTCCGGGATCCGCGCGCGCCAGCGCTGCTCGACCACGTCGTAGCGCGTGCGGCGGTAGCCGGCGAAGTTCTCGTCGCCGCCGTCGCCGGAGAGCGCCACGGTGACGTGGCGGCGCGCGGCCTCGCAGACGAGGAAGGTGGGCGCGGCCGAGGTGTCGGCAAAGGGTGCCTCGAGGTGGCGCACGAGCCGCGGCAGCAGCTCGGCCAGCTCCGGCGCGGCGGTCTCCTCGTGCAGGCGCACCTTGAGGGCGGCGGCCACCTCGCGGGCGTAGGGGCGCTCGTCGAGGCCCGGCTCGAGGATGCCCACGCAGACCGCGTCCACCTCGCGCGCGCGGCCGGCCATGGCGGCCACCACCGCCGAGCTGTCCACGCCCCCCGAGAGGAAGGCACCCAGCGGCACCTCGCTCATGAGGTGGCTCGCGACCGTATCCGAGAGGCGCTTCCACAGCTCGCGCGCGTCGGCGCGCTCGCGCCCCGGCTCCCAGCGCAGCTCGTGGTGCCGCCGCAGCGTGAGGCGGCCGTCGTGCCAGGTGGCCATGTGCCCGGGCGGCAGGGCCTGCACGCCCTCGAAGGCCGTGCGCGGCGCGAGCGTGAAGCCCAGCGTGGCGCACTGCAGCAGGCCGCGGCGGTCGAGGCGCGGCGTGGGGCCGCCGGCCGCGAGCACGGCGCGGATCTCGGAGCCGAAGGCCAGGCCGTCCGCCGTCTGGCGCCAGTGCAGGGGCTTGATGCCGAAGGGGTCGCGGGCGACGTGCAGCTCGCCGCTGCGCAGGTCGTGGACGGCGAAGGCGTACATGCCGCGCACGCGGCGCAGCGTCTCGGGCAGGCCCCAGTGCAGCAGGCCGTGCAGCACGATCTCGCCGTCGCTGTGCGTGAGCGGCCGCGCCCCCAGCGCCTCGAGCTCGGCGCGCAGCGCGAGGTGGTTCCAGATCTCGCCGTTGTACATGAGCACCGCGCGACCCTCGGCGTCGCGCAGCGGGTTGTCGCCGCCGGCCACGTCGATGATCGCGAGCCGGCGGTGCGCGAGCGAGACGCCGCCGTGCACGTGGAAGCCGTCGCCGTCCGGGCCGCGGTGCGCGATGGCGTCCGCCATGGCGCGCAGGCGCTCCTCGGCCAGCGTCGGGCGGCCGGGCGCGGCGGCGAAGCCGGCGATGCCGCACATCAGGCGGACCTCCGGTCGCGCAGCGCCCCGTCGCGCAGGGCGCGGTACAGCTCGACGTAGCAGGCCACCATGCGCTCGTGCGTGAACTCCGCCAGGAAGCGCTCGCGCGCGGCGACGCCCAGCGCGGCGGCCGCGGCGGGATCGGCCAGCAGCTCGGCCAGCGCGCGTCCCAGGCCCGGCAGGTCGCCGGCGGGCACCAGCCGGCCGGTGCGGCCGTCGACGATGACCTCGCCGTTGCCACCCACGTCGAAGGCCAGCGACGCGCGTGCGGCCCCGTGCGCCTCGACCAGGGCCAGCGGCAGGCCCTCGCTGTGGCTGGGCAGCACGCAGACGTCCGCGGCGGCCAGCAGGCGCGCCACGTCGCGACGCTCGCCGAGCAGCTGCACGGCACCCTGCGGCAGCGCCGCGGCACGCTGCTCGAGCTCGGCGCGCAGCGGCCCGTCGCCGGCGACGAC
>DASUFI010000261.1:0-16510 GCA_036274635.1 Planctomycetota bacterium | reverse complement strand
TGGCGGCGCTGGCGGCGGCCGGCCTGCGCACGGTGCCCACCGCGCTGGTGGTGCGCGACGCGGACGCCGTCGCGGCCGTCGCCGCGCTCACGGGCGAACGCTTCGTGCTCAAGACGGTCTCGGGCGCGTCCGGTCGCGGCGTCGTCGTCGGCCTGGGGCGGGCGGAGGCTGCGCGCGGCGCGGCGGCCTTCGCCGACGCCTCGGGTCCCGTGCTCGTCCAGCCCGCGCTGGGCGGCGGCGTCGACCGGCGGCTGTTCGTGGCGGGCGGCCGCATCGTGGCCTGCATGGAGCGGCGGCCCGAGGCCACGGGCCGCGCCAACCTGCGCGTCGGCGCCAGCGCGGTCCCGTTCGAGCCCGACGCGCGCGAGACGGCCCTCGCCGTGCAGGCCGCGGCCGCGCTGCACCTCGACGTGGCCGGCGTGGACCTGCTGCACGACGAGGCCGGCCCGCTGCTCCTCGAGGTGAACGCCTCGCCGGGCCTCAGGGGCATCGAGGCCGTGACGGGGCGCGACGTTGCCGGCGCGATCGTGGAGCTGCTGGCCGCGCGCCTGCGCGGCTGAGGCGGACGGCGCGTCCCTCTCCGGCGCTCCCGGTCGTTTGCGCCGCCCGCGCGCCGGCGCGACACTGCCTCCTGATGCCCGCGACCACCCTGGCCCTCGTCAGCGACGTGCACGGCAACGAGCAGGCGCTGCGCGCGTGCCTGGCCGACGCCGACGCCCACGGCACCACGCAGGTGTGGTGTCTCGGCGACGTGGTCGGCTACGGCGCGCGCCCGCTGCCGTGCCTCACGCTCTTGCGCGAGCGCGCGGCCGTCATGGTCCGCGGCAACCACGAGCAGGCCGTGCTGGACGGCCCCTTCGGCTTCAACCCGCTGGCCGCCGCCGCCATCCGCTGGACGCGCGCGCAGTTCGAGGCGCAGGGCGGCGAGGCGCTGGCGCACCTGCGCGCCCTGCCCGAGCGCGTCGACGCCCCCTCGGCCACGCTGGTGCACGGCTCGCCCGCGCAGCCGCTGGACGAGTACGTCTTCGCCGAGGACGCCATCGACCACCTGCCGCACGGCGTCGACTACAGCCCCAAGCTCGCGCGCAGCTTCCGGCTCATCGACCGGCCGTGCTTCGTGGGCCACACCCACGTGGCCGGCGTCATCCGCGGCGACCTCACCTGGGGCGCGCCCGGCGACATCGGGGGCAGCTACGACACGCGCGGCGCGCCCTGCATCGTGAACGTCGGCTCCGTGGGCCAGCCGCGCGACGGCGACACGCGCGCGAGCTACGCGCTCTTCGACGGCCAGGTGGTCACGTTCCGGCGCGTGGCGTATGACGTGGAAGCGGCCGCCCGGGACATCCTGGCCACGCGCGCGCTGCCGCCGGTGCTGGCGCAGCGGCTGGTCGAGGGGTGGTAGGGGGTCAGGCGCGGCGAGTGATGCGCTCGAAGAACTCGGGTGTCTGCGACGAGATGGGCGACGGCATGCAGCGCAACACCTCGACGACGACGGAGAGGAAGCGCTGTCCCGGCTGGGCAGCGCGAGCGCTCACGTCTTGCGTCTCGGCCCAGGCAAGGACGGCCGGGCCGTACGACTCCACGCGGTGCTCATCCCCGCCGACGTTCCGGACGAGGACAAAGGAATATTGGTCGGTGACGGACCGATCCCCGAGATACCTCGGCAACTCATCGAAGCGCGCTGCTTCGAGGGCGGCTCGCAACGCATCGACCGCAGCCACGGGCAAGGTGCGCTCCGGCTGCTCCGTCCATACCCAGGCGTCCTGCTTGTCGCTCCACCGCCTCACGGACTGCGTGCAACGGCCGTGGCTGTCGATGGTCGTGATCCATGGCACGAAGGAGCCGGGGGCGGGCATGCCGCTCGGCCGGTATTCGAGCGTGAGGGACCAGTCCGCGGGCGCCGCCAACGGTTCAGCGGATGGCGCCGGGGCGTTGCAGGCGGTCGCGACGGCGAGCGCCATGACGAGCAGGAGCTGGCCGTAATCGCGAGTCATCGTCGTTGAGACGGCACGTGGACCAACTGCTTCCCACTCAGGACGCGGCGCGCAGCGCCTTGAACTTTTCGGCCTTGATCGGCTCGAGGTCGAGGCTGCGCAACACCCGGTTGAAGGCGGCCAGCGTCACGATGCTCGGGGAAACAATCTCGATGCCGAGCGGCTCGCCATTCGGCGCGTAGTCCAGGAGGAGTCCTTCACCGACCCGGCGTGTTCGTGCCGTTCGTCGCCCCGCGCGCGACGTGAGGTAGTAGTACGCCGCGAGCACACGGCCTCGGTGATAGCTCACTTCCAGATAAGGGGTGCGCATCGGCGCATCAGTCTAGCGCGAAGACCGTGACGACGGTGGTGATGCCGAGTTCGAGCTCGGGTTCGAGGATGACCATCCACAAGCGACGGCGGAAGCGAGCGTACACGCCCCACCGCCCGGCCACCTTGCTGCGATGCAGCCCGTGCGCATCTTCGAGCATCTCGCGGACATCCGTCTCGGTGAGGCGACGCTCGGCCATGCGCTTGATGACGTGGTTGGTCAACTCGAGTTGCCACGACCACCAGGGTGGCCAATCCCGGCGCATTCGTCGCGGCATCCTCCCTTGCCGGGAAGACACCGCGCCGACCGCGGAATCACCAACACGAGGACGGCCGCGCCGGAGCGCAGACCGGCTTGCGGTCCGGCACCGCGCTGCGTAGATTCGCGCGCCGGTGAGGGAGGCTTCGGGAACGATCGCATGACCAGGCTCTCGCTCCCCCTCGCTCTCGCCGTGCTGGCTGCGGCCGCGCGCGCCGACGTGCTGCACGTGCCGAAGGACTTCCCCCAGATCCAGGACGCGATCGACGCCGCGCAGGCCGGGGACGAGATCGTGATCGCGGCCGGCACCTACGAGGGCGTCTTCGACATCGACGGCAAGGTCGACCTGCACCTGCGCGGTCAGGGCACGGTGCACCTCATCGGCTCGGTGGCCGGCGAGCCCAACCTGCTCGTGTCCCTGTGTCAGCAGATCACCCTCGAGCGGCTGCGGATCGAGGACTCGGAGGGCGATGGCATCCGCCTCTTCCAGTCGAGCACGGTGACGCTGCTGCACTGCGTCGTCTCGGCCGCGGCCGAGGTCGGCGTCGACGTGGACACCTGCGACCACGTCACCGTCGAGCACTGCCTCGTGACGGGCTCGGGCAGCGACGGGCTGCTCGCATCGAACACCGACACGCTCAGCGTCATCCAGTCGACGATCAAGGACAGCGGCCTGATCGGCCTGCAGGTGTCGGAGGGCCAGGGCCATCTCCTCGACCGCGTCATCGTCGACGGCAGTGTGGAGGTCGGCATCGGCTTCGGCATCGGGACGGTGCAGGGCCTCAGCGGCAGCATCCTGCGCAAGTGCGTCGTGCGGAACACCCAGCAGACGGGCATCGAGGTGAACGCCGTGGGCGCGCTCGTCGACGGCAACCGCATCTTCGGGGCCACGAACTCGATGCAGCTCCTCGGCGACGGGTGCGTCGTGCGCAAGAACCGCTGCGTCAAGCCGTCGAGCCGCGGCGTGCTGGTCTCCGACGGCTCGCACCAGGTGCTGGAGAACCGCGTGATCAAGCCGCTCGGGGCGGGCGTGGCGGTCTCCGACTCGGGGAACCAGCTCATCCGCGACAACACGGTGATCAAGCCGCAGGACGGCTTCACCATCTCCTCCGGCAGCAACGGCAGCACGCTCATGGGCAACCGCGTCGTCGCGCCGCTGGGCCGCGGCTACCAGATCGCCGCCGACGAGACGCTGGCCACCGACAACCGCGTCAGCGGCGCGGGCGACCTCGGCTTCGACGTCGTCGGCGCGGGCTGCCTCTTCGTGGGCAACAAGGCCAAGGGCAGCGCGAATTTCGACCTCTTCGACTCCTCCGGCTCGGCCAACACCTATGTCGACAACGACTTCGGCACCACGAGCTTCAACTAGCCGCTCCGCGCTGCTGGCCGCCGCGCTGCTCGCGGGCGCGGCCCGGGC
Source organism: Planctomycetota bacterium (assembly GCA_036274635.1). GTDB lineage: Bacteria > Planctomycetota > B15-G4 > B15-G4 > B15-G4 > DASUFI01. The sequence goes on along the minus strand of DASUFI010000261.1, from coordinate 12,531 downwards.
CACGGTCCTGCACGTGCCGGCCGACATCCCCACCATTGCCGAGGCGGTGGCGGCGGCGCAGTCGGGCGACACCATCCGGCTCGCCGCGGGCAGCTACTCCGAGCAGGTCCTCATCAGCAGCAAGATCGGCCTCACGCTGCGCGGCCAGGGCAAGGTGGTGCTGACGGGCGGCACGTTCGTGCAGGCGGCGCTCACGATCCAGGACTCCGAGGACATCGTCGTCGACCACCTGCGCATCGAGGGCGCGCTCGGCAACGGCGTCTTCGCGGCCGACGGCGGCGACATGACCCTGCGCCGCCTGCGCGTCACCGGCTCCGCCGCGGACGGCATCCAGGCCGGCGAGGCCGGCGGCGTGCTCATCGACCACTGCCTGGTGGAGGGCGCGGGCGGCGACGGCATCGAGATCTCCTTCGCCAACCAGTCCACCGTGACGCACTGCACCGTGAAGGACGCGGCGCAGGCGGGCATCCAGTTCTCGGACGTGAGCGACTCGAGCGTGGAGTTCTGCCACGTCAGCGGCTCGGGCGGGCAGGGCATCTCCATCGGCCTGAACGACACGGCGACCTCGTGCACCGCGCGCAAGAACGTGGTGCTGGATGCGGGCACGCAGGGGCTCAGCGCCCACGGGCCCGACAACCTGCTCATCGACAACCACGTGCAGGACGCGACCTTCGCGGGCATCGAGGTGCAGGCCTCGTCCGCGGGCACGCTGGTGCAGCACAACGTCGTCATCGGCAGCCAGACGGGCCTGCGCTGCCTGTCCGCGAGCGTGGTGCTGAAGGACAACCGCGCCACCAAGCCCACGGGCAAGGGTCTGGTCATCGACGGCAACGAGGACGTGCTGCTCGACAACCGCGTGATCCATGCCGGCGAAAGCGGCTACGTCCTCGTGAACGGCTTCGCCTCCGGCTCGGTCCTCGGCTGCAAGGCCCTGCACGCCGCGGAGGACGGCTTCGAGGTCGCCACCGACGGCCTGCTCATCACGGGCAACCTCGCGACGGGCTGCGGCTTCCGCGGCTTCAAGGTCGAGGGCACGGGCAACCTGTTCACGGGCAACACGGCGCACGGCAACGCCGACAACGACCTCGAGGACCAGGTGGGCGGCAACATCTACCTCGACAACGACTTCGGGACGGTGTTCCTCTCACAGTGAGGGCGTGAGCTGATTCGCCTCCGCCCGCGCTGCCGCCGGTGCTGGCGCAGCGGCTGGTGAAGGATGGTAGGGATCAGTCGGAGCGCATGAGGCGCTCGAACATCTCCGGAGTCTGCCGTGATTCAGGCGAGCCGGTGATGCGCAGGAGCTCCACGACAACCGACATGAACCGGCGCACCTCGTCGTACTCCTCGTTCCTGTTTTCGGGGAGCCACGCGAGGACTCCCGTGGGATCCGCGACGCGAACGACGTGTGTGCCCCGCTCGTCCTCGAACGTGAGCGTCATCCTTTCGCAGTCCGACCCGCCGGGCCGTACCTCGGCCAGCTCGCGGAAGCGGGCGGCCTCCAAGGACGCGTACAGCCGAGCGCGCATCTCGTCGGTCGGATCGAAGTCGTCGCCGATGTAGGTTCGCCGCCAGTGGCGCGCCTCGATGTGGCACAGGCCCTGCCAGGGGACCGTCACGATCCACCATATGCCGTCATCGGTGTAGCCCGGCTGGTATTCGAATGTCAGCGACCAGGCGGGCGGTGGCGCGGATGGCGCAGGATCATCGGACGGCGAAGCGCACGCAGCGAGGAGGACGACGGGAGCGAGGCGGACGAGACGGGTCAGCATGCTGGTCGCACGGAACGCGCTGCACATACTGTGCGGAATCGACCAGCCGCCGCGAGCGCCCCCACTCAGGACGCGACGCGCAGCGGCGCGAACTCGTCGGCCTTGAGCGGATCGAGATCGAGCTGGCGCAACACCCGGTTCAGCGCGGCCAGGGTCACGACGCTCGGCGCCGTGATCTCGACACCGAGCGGCTCTCCATCCCGCGCATAGTCCACCAGCATGCCGCGGGCGACCCGTCGCGTGCGCGCCGTGCGCCGACCAGCTCGAGCGGTGACGTGGTAGTACGCCGCGAAGACGCGGCCGTGGCGATAGGTCACCTCGAGGTAGCTGCTGCGCATGCGGCCTTCAGTCTAGCCGGTACACCGTGACGACCATGATGAGCTCGCGCTCGAAATCGGGTTCGAGAATGACCACCCACGCGTGACGCCGAAAGCGCGCGGACACACCCCCATCGGCCGGGTTCGGTGCTTCGATGCAGGTTGCGAGCGTCCTCGAGCATCTCGCGCACGTCCGTCTCGCAGAGCTCGCGCTCCGCCATGCGCCGGACGGCGTGCGTCCCGAAGGCCAGTTGCCATTGCCACCATCTCGGCCACTCCCGAGCCATCGAGCGCGACGCCCTCCGCTAGGGAAGAACCCGCGCAAGGCGAGAAATCACCGCGACGGAGGGAAGCCGAGTGAAAAGGGCTTCGCGGTCGCCGGCCGCTGGCCAGCGATGCGCTCCAGGCTATTTCCCATCGCCCTCGGCCTGCCCGGCTTTACCGGGCGCCGAGCAGTGGCTCGCCCGGCAGCATCAGGCCGAAGTGCGCGCCCTTCTCGCCCGACATCCAGGCGCCCTCGTGCCGGCTGAGCTGGCCGGCCTCGTCGATGTCAACCTCCTCGCCGAAGTCGTACGCACTGTTGGTGCGCTCGCCGAGCGCGTAGACGTTGCGCGAGACCTCCTCGAGCTGGCCCTCGACCCACTCGCGCTCCTCGACGACGCGCGTCTCCACCCCGTCGACGACGCGCGTCTCGTCGAGCACGGTGATGACGAGCTTGCCGCCGCCGCCCTCGAAGGTGGACTGGTCGCCGGGCACGACGCTGAACCACGGGCTGCGCCCGGTGCAGGTCCACTCGTCGGCCGCCACGCTGAAGGTGGACGTGAAGTCGTCTCCGGCGGGCGCGCGCGGCGGCGCGGCCGGATGCGGCGCCGGCGCGGTCGAGCAGGCCAGCAGCAGCAGGGCGCTGAGCGGGCGCATGGCGATCCTCCGGGCCGGGAAGCCGCCGGCGAGCGGCCGCGGCCGACGTCGCGCAGGCCAAGCACGCCGGCCGCGGCCCTCGAGGCGCCCCGCGGCCGCATCACCCGCGCGTCATCCTCGGCGGACGCGCGGGCTCAGCCGTCCCAGCGCCCGGACACGGTGTACTCCCCCGGCTTCTTCGTGCGCCGCAGCTCCACCGCGCCGAAGCGCGCGGCGCGCTGGCGCGAGACCAGCTCGTCCGTCGCCTGCACGGTGACGATGCCGGCGCGGTGCGCGCGGGCCAGCGTGACGAGCAGCGGGTCGTCGGCATAGGACTCGGGGCCGACGAGCACGCGCCAGTCGGAGAGCAGGCCGCGCTCGCGGTCGAGCAGTGGCGCGAGCAGGCCCGGGTCCTTGCGGGCGGCCAGCTCCAGCTCGGGCGCGAGGACCATGCCGCCACTGAGCAGCGGCAGGAAGTCCCACGCGAGGCAGGTCTCGGGCGCGACGAGGCTGCCGTCCGCCCGCACGCGGAACTCGCGCATGAGCGCCGTGCCCTGCGGGTCGCAGCGCCACGCGGCCTGCGTCACATCGAGCCGCGCGCGCAGGAAGGCGGCGGCCGCGTCCTCGTCCATGAGCTGCGCCAGCGGCGGCACGCGGCGCTTCTCGACCTCGGGCAGCCCGAGCAGGTCGCGCGCGGTGCGGAAGCTGGCCTTCACGAAGCTGGGCCACTCGCTGCTGGCGGCGGCGCGGCGCTTCATCCAGCGCAGCGTCTCGGGGTGGCCAGCGTTGCCGGTGCCCAGCGGGCCGCCCTCGTTCTCGGCCAGCAGACCCTCGAACTCGCGCGCTCGCGTGGCGCGCGCCGCCACGGACGCGGCGCGCGCCGCGAGGTGCTCGTCGTCGGCCTTGGGCTGCAGCAGCACGTGCGCGCCGTCGCCGCGCCAGGCGGCGATGGCCTGGGTGAGCAGCCCGCCGGCGCCGTAGTCGTCGATGGCCAGCTCCACCCCCGCGAGGCCGTTCGCGGGCCGGCCGGCGCCGAGGCCGCAGGCCGCGAGCAGGTCGCCGGCGACGCGCACGTAGCAGAGGTCGAGCAGGCCGTTCTTGGACCACGCGTCGAAGAGGCGGTTGGGCACGGGCAGGGTGACGAGGCGCAGGTCGGGCACGGCGCGCAGGCGCTCGTCCAGCAGCTCCCAGCCGGAGGCGGCGCGCGAGACCTTGGTGTCCACGTGCGCGACGATGTCGGCTACGGCCTGCGCGCTGGCCGGCGGCAGCGCCGCGCCGCCGACGACCGCGCGGCCGAGCAGCTCGCCCGTGCCGGTCTCGTCGCATCCCAGCAGGAGCGTCAGGCCGGGGCGCGTGCCACGGCCCTCGGCCAGCGTGGGCGGGCGCGTGCGGCTGCGACGGGCCGCCGTCGCGAGGGCCCGATCGTCCGTGGCGCTCGCCGGACCGGAGCCGCTGGTCTCGCCGGCGCGGCCCGGCGCGCTGGACACCCCGCCGCACACCTCGTCCACCAGCGCGCCCAGCGATGCGCCCTCGGCGTCGCCGTCGCGCAGCGTGCTCACCAGCTTGCCGCTGGTGTACAGGGTCACGATCGAGCGGCCGTCGGTGCGGACCTCGAAGGCGATGTAGGGGTTCTTGGGGTTGGTCGCGAGGTGCAGGCCGCGCGCGCCGAGGGCGTCGCGCAGTCGGCGGATCTGCGACGGTGTGAGGCTGCGCGTGACCGGTCGGTTCACGCGCGGCAGTCTGCCATCAGCCGGGCTTCTTTTCGCCGGCCTCCTGAGCGTGCCACGCGGTGAGCGCCGCCGCCTCGCGCTCCGCGGAGAGTCCGGCGCGCGGCTGGGCGCGCCGATCCTCCGGGAGCGAGTTCCAGTACACGAGCGTGTCGCGCGCCGTCGTCACCGGGTCGCGGAACTTCAGGCCCTGCGCGAGGCCTCGCTCGTTCTTCATGGTGTGCATGCCGGCATATTCGCCCGAGTGCGGCACCCACACCGGCAGGTCCTGCCAGGCCGAGATGCCCTGCGCCTCGAGGAACTCGGGCGTCACCCAGGTGAAGCTCGTCTTCGGACGGTCCTTGACCTCCGCGGCGGCTGCGGTGTCGCAGGCGGCCAGCAGCTCCTTGGTCGTCAGGCGCTGCGCGGGGCCGATCACGTTGAAGGGGCCGAAGCTCTTGCCCGCGATGACGGCGGCGATGAAGTCGGCGAGGTCGCGCGCGTCGATGTACTGCAGCGGGTCGCTGCCGTCGCCCGGCGCAAGCACCTCCCCGCCGCGCGCGAGGCGCACCGGCCAGTAGGTGTAGCGGTCCGAGCTGTCGCCGGGGCCGACGATGAGGCCCGGCCGGACGATCGTCGTGCGGCCGGGGCAGGCCGCCTCGGCGGCCTTCTCGCAGGCGGCCTTGAGCGGGCCGTAGTACTGCAGCACCTTGTCGCGATCGCTGCCCGCGATGTCGTCGGCCACGACGCCATCGGGCATGGCGGCCAGCGGCGCGGACTCGTCCTGCCCCTCGTCGGCCGTGCCCGCGTAGCACGAGATGCTGGACACGAAGATGTACTGGTCCACGGCCGGCGCGAGCAGCTCGGCGGTGGCGCGGACGACGCGCGGCACGTAGCCGCAGTCGTCCACCACTGCCTGCCAGCGGCGCCCCGCCTTGACGGCCTCCTCCAGCGACTTCAGGTCGCCATCGCGGTCGCCGTGGAGGATCTCGACGGCGTCGTCACCGTCGAAGAGCTTGGGCCGCGTCTTGCCGCGGTTGAAGAGCGTCACCTCCCAGCCCTTGGCCTTGCACGAGTCCACGATGTGCGGGCCGATGAAGCCCGTGCCGCCGAGGATGAGCACGCGCGGCGTCTCGCCGGCGGCGGACGAGGCGGCGTTCTGCTGCGCGCGCGGCAGGGCGGTGAGCGCGCCGAGCGCGGCGGAGGTGGCCAGGAAATCCCTGCGGGAGAGGTTCATGCGGGTTGTCCTTGGGGCGAGTTCGGGGACGGAGAGGCAGGATTCGAGGCGGCCGCGAGCCCGCGGTGCGTGCGCGCCAGCCAGCCGGCCAGCACGAACCACGCCGCGGCGATGGGCAGGCCGGCCAGCGCCAGGCCCGTGATGCCCGAGCCCGCCGCGAACAGCGCGTGCGCCACCCACACCGTGGACACGTCGCCGCCGCGGTAGACCAGCGTGTCGATGAAGCCCTTGGCGCCGTAGGTCTCGACCGGCGGCACCACGGTGAAGAGCAGCTCGCGCGCGGGCCGGTAGATGGCGTACTGCGTCGCGCGGCGCACGCCCTCGACCACGCCCAGCATGCCCTGCGTGGGCACGGCCACCAGCAGCAGGCACGACGCGCCGAAGACCGCCGGCAGGCTGCGCAGCCCCCACGCCAGCCCGCCGCGCGCCAGCAGCGGCCCCGTCAGCACGAGCTGCAGCACGAACTCGAGGGCGCAGGCCACCGCGTCGATGCCGGCGAAGCGCGAGACGCGCTCGAGCGGCCCGACGCTGTCGGCCCGCACCACGTGCGCCTTGAACATGTAGGAGAGCGTGGCCATCGCGGTGAGGCACAGCACCTGCGCCGCGACCGCCTGCAGGTAGGGCCGGCGCGCGACGTGGCGCGCGCCGTCGAGCAGCCCGCCGCCGATGGGCGCGCGCCGGTCGTCGCCCGCCGCGCGCGCCGGCCAGCCGGACGTGGCCGAGAGCAGCGCCGCCACCGGCGCGCAGCACAGCACCAGCAGCCCCGACGCGATGAGCAGCAGCGCCTGCGTCCCCACCCGCGCCGCGAAGTGAGCCGTGAAGGTCGCGCCCAGGAAGGCCCCCAGCGTCCCGCCCATCGCGATGGCCGCGAACAGTCGCTTGCCGCGCTCGGGGCCGAAGAGGTCGGCCATGAAGCTCCAGAAGAGCGCGACGAAGAGCAGGTTGATGGTCGAGAACCAGGCCCAGAAGGCCGCGGCGTACCAGCGCAGCGCCTGCGGATCGTCGCCCGATGGCTGCAGCGCCGCGAACAGCAGCAGGCTGCCCGCCATGCCGAGGTAGGCCACCGGCACGATGCGCCGGCGCGGGAAGCGCGCGACGACCCACAGGAAGGCCGGCACCGAGGCCAGCGTCGTGAAGAAGGTGCCCGTGTACAGCCAGGGCATGTCGCTCACGTCGGGCAGCCCGTCGCGCAGCGAGCGCAGCACGCCGTTGGCGCCGAGGACCAGCAGGAAGTACATGGCCGCCAGCAGCAGCGCGCGTCCCTCGCCGGGGCGGACGTCGACGAAGCGCGCGAGCGGGCGGGCCATGCGGGGCGCCAGCCTACGCCACGGCCGCGCGCTGCGCCCCGTGGCTCCGCAGGATCACGGATTCGCCACGGGCCCGCGGCGCGGCGCGGTCCGCGGGCGACGACACACGCCGCGGCTCGCGCCCTCGGCCCGCTCGTTCGCCACGAAGCGACCGGCTCAGCGCTTGCGCCACGCCTCCAGAGCCGCCTTCACCTCCGCGTCGTCGGGCGCGAGCAGCGCGGCGGCCTGCAGCATGCTGCCCTTCCACGCCTCGCGCTCCGGCGCGGCCGAGAGGCCCACGATCCACATCACGACGCCGGCCGCCTTCGGCTGGATGCGCCCGTAGAACGGCGCCAGCGCGCGCGCCTCGTCGAGGCGGCCGGCGTCCACGAGGTCCCACATCAGCGACATGGAAAAGGTGAGGCCGAAGATGGGCAGCTGCGGCTGGCTCGCGTGCCAGACCTCCAGCCGCGCGACCAGCTCCTCGGCGCCCAGTGCCGCCAGCGCGCCGCGCAGCTGGCGCGGCTCGGGCGGCACGACGGAGGCCGGATCCCACGGCGCCGGAGCGCTGACGCCGGACGGCACGTGCTCGAGGCGGAAGGGCACGTCGCCGGCCGGGCAGCTTGCGGCGAGGGCGGACAGCGCCGCGGCGGCGGCGGCGTCCGCCTTGAGGTTGCTGTCCAGGAAGAGCCGCGCCGTCTGGCACACGCGGTCGAAGCCCTGCCTCGCGGTGCGCGCGGCGTCGCGGCTCTCCTCGGCGGCCTCGGGCGGCGCGCGCTGCGCGGCCAGCTCGGCGGTCAGCACGCCCTGCTCGATGAAGGCATCGTGGTCCAGCTCGCGGAAGGTGAGGTACCAGCGGTCCGCCGACGTGAGCCGGTCGACCAGGTCGAAGATGGCCTCGCGGCCGGTGGCCACGAGCATGGGCACGCGGAAGTTGCCGGGCGCCGCGAGCACGTCGGGCGGGTGCGTCCAGCGCGGCTCGCGGGCGGGCCAGTAGTCCTCGGTCGTGTCGAGGATCACGAGCGCGTCCCAGGGCGCCTGCGCACGGGCCTGCGCCCGGAAGGCGGTGTGCGCGCCGCCGCTGTGGCCGGCCAGCGCGAGGCGCGCGGCGTCCACGTCCGGTCGCGCGGAGAGCTCGCGGATGAGCAGGTCGAAGTCGCGCAGCGAGCCGTCGTGCGCATCGATGTTGAAGGACGCTCCGTCCGCCTGCTGGTAGGCGCTGCTGGCCACCACGTAGCCGGCACTGGCCAGCCGCTCGCAGAAGGCCGCGTCGTCCTCGTACGAGGAGCCGTAGCCGGGGTGGTAGATGACCAGCGGGTAGCGGCCGATGAGCGGCGGCGCGTCGCGCACCGCTAGCGCCGGCGCCGACAGCATCTGCGCCAGCGCGGCCTCGTCCGCGGCGTCGCGCTCGGCGGCCGGCTCGTCCAGCAGCTCGTCCGCCACGACGCCGCGCGCGCAGGCCTCGAGCGCCCGCGCGAAGGCCGCCAGGCGCGCGTCGGCGCCGGCGCAGGAGCTGACGTCGAGGTAGTCGCCGCGCTGCAACGGCGCGGCGTCCTTGGCCGGCATCGCCGGATACCACACGTTCACGAGGATCGGCCGCGGCGCCTGTCCGCCGCCGGCGTAGGTCGTCCCGTCCGCGTAGGTCGTGTCGTAGGTGCGCGCGGGATCCAGCGACCAGTGGCGCGTGAAGCCCACCCGCAGCGGCCCGGGCTCCCACTGCGCGGCCGCGGCCGCGGCGAGCAGAGGCAGGAGCAGCCAGGCGCGGCGTGGGGCGAGCATGGCGCGGATGGTAGCCGCGGGCGGCGCCGCGCCAAGGGACGGCGCCGCGCGTCGCCGACCTGGACATCTCACCGCGCCGCCTCGGGCGTGATCGGGGCCGTTGCGTCTGCGCGAAGTCACCCTGGCTCGCGCCTACAGGAGGACCTCAGTGAGGAAATCCTGCACGCCGCCGATGGCCCTCCGGCTCGTTCCTTCAACGTGCCGATGACGCCGGGAGCGCCGGGCCCCTGCGGCCCGGGCGCTCCCGGCTCGAGCGGCCGCGACTACGGCTCGTTCACGTAGATGAGCCGATCCGTCGGCTGCACGCCGCCGAGGATGGGAAAGGTGAACGGCCCGGCCAGCGGCGCGCTCCAGTTGTCGGCGATGTCCGTGAAGTCCTTCACGGTGATCGGCGGGTTGACCAGGACGGCCGTGAAGCCGCCGCGCGTGGAGCCGCCGTACTTGAGCTCGATGAAGTCACCGAGGCACGCGTCCTGGTGCACGAAGAGGCCCTCGTCCACCCACGCCTGCTCCTTGCCCGGCCAGAGGTTGGGGTTGGACCAGGTGCCGATGCTCGTGGTCACCATGTGCAGCCAGGGCAGCCCCGGGAAGAAGTTGAGCGTGGCCCAGCCCCCGTTGAGGCCCGCCGCATTGACGCACTTGGTCGTGCCCTTGAAGTCGCGCGCCGTCTGCTGCTTGGGATTGTTGGTCACCGTGTTGAGGCAGCCCGCGCCCAGCTTGACGATCGAGCCCGCGGTCACCGGGTCCTCGACCGAGCAGATGATCGTGCCGGGCAGGAAGGCATCGCGCGCGGCCTCGGCGACGACCGGGCCGAAGCCCGCCGGCGTGTTGCCGGGGATGAACGGCTGCAGCGACGAGTGCGGGGCCACGATGGCGTAGGACTGCGTGGGGTGGAAGGCACCCGGCGTGCTCGACAGCCCCGGGATGTGGATGAAGCGGTCGGCGGCGTGATAGAGCACCAGCACGCTGTCGGTCGGGCCGCTGGGCGCGCAGCCCGAGTAGTCCATGTAGCCGTAGAAGAAGGCGGTGGGATGCGGGCCGAGCGGCGCGATGCAGTTGGGCACCGCGCAAGGTGTCGGGCTGCCGGGCACCGTCTGGAGGTCGGCCTTGGCGGTGAAGCGCCACACCTGCGAGGCGACGCCCGCGGTGTCGATCTCCGTCCAGGTGCGCGTGTAGTCGAGCACGAGCTTGCCGGTGAGGATCGGCAGGCCGCTGCCGCCATCGAACACCGTGAGCCCGCTGGTGAACTCCGCGCACGTCGTCGCGACCAGCGGGGACCACGACAGCTTGAGCGTGTTCGTCGTGGCCACCGCGCACTGCTGCCAGCAGATCGCGAGGCCGGGCAGCGACATGGCATTGAAGGCCGGCAGGTTGGCCACCGCGGGCGCGCAGCAGGGGCCGGTGAGGTCGAGGTTGTCAGGCCCGAAGCACTGTGCGGACACGACCGGCGCGCCCGCCAGCAGCGCGCACGCGAGGAGGGGGGCGAGGAATGAGCAGCGGATGCGTGGAACGGACATCTGAGCTTCTCCCGAAGTTGAAAAGCCTGCCGTCGTGCAGCAGGCCAGGCATGCCTGGACCCGAGGCGGCCACTCTATGCGAGGCCGCCGCTTCTGGACAGGCTTCCGGGGCCGCCCCCCGTCTCAGCAGGTCTCGTACTTCCAGTTGCGCCGCTTGCCCTGCGCCATCCACTCCACCGCCTGCTGGATGCGGCGCGCGCGCGTGTCGTCCCCCTTGGCCTCGGCCACCCATTCGAGGTAGTCGCGCTTCTGGCTGGGCGGAAAGGCCTCGAAGGTGGCCCGGGCCTTGGCGCTCCCGGCCATGGCCGCGCGCAGCTCGGGATGCATGGCGACGGCTTTCCTGGGACGCGTCTTCTGGCGCTTGACCACGACGCCCTCGTCATTGAGGCGCATGGCCGTCCGGACGTAGCCGGCGAAGGCCTTCTTCGGCGGCAGGTCCGACAGCTTCGTGAGGCAGCCGAAGCTGCCCATGGCCTCCCTGGCCTTGGCGTGCTCGCCCACCACCAGGTCGTGCTTCCAGAAGCCGAAGACGGCGTGCTTCTTGAAGGCCGCCATGCCGCACAGGATGCCCTTGTATTCGAAGGAGGGGTGGCTCCACTTGAGCGTCTCCTCGACGTCGGGGCACGCCGCGTGCACCTGCTCGCGCAGGCTGGTCAGGATCGGCTGCGCGAAGGGCGCAGCCTTGGCGATGTAGGCGTCGATGCGCTTGTCACGGCGGCCCATGGGAGCTCCTCGGGGGGCGGGCGCAGCAGCATAGTGGCAGGTCGCGACTTGCGCGAGCGGACGTCGTGGCCGCCTTTCCTCTACGCTTCCCCGCTGCGCCTCGCCGTTCCCGCCGTCCGAGCCCCGCGTGATCCCCTTCCGCACCGGCAACCTCTCCGTCTGGCACCTGCACGCCGCGCGGCACGGCGCGCCGCCGCCCGATCCGCGCGAGGAGCGCGAGCTTCTGCCGGCCTGGCGCGCGCTGGGATTCGACGCGGTCGAGGACTACGTCGCCTGGCAGGTCGTGGAGCCGGAGCCGGGGGCGTGGGACTTCTCGCTGCACCGCGGCAATGCGCAGGCGGCGGCGCGCGCCGGGCTGAAGTACGTGGTGTACCCGTGGGTGCACGCGCTGCCGCCCTGGTGGCGCGCGGGCGCCGAGTGCGTGCCGTCGCGCTGCGTCGAGCACGGCCGCGACGGCGCGCTGCCCTCGCCGTGGGCCGAGTCCACCTGGCGCGCGGCCGAGCGCTTCTGGCGCGCGCTGGCCGAGGCGCTGCGCGAGGAGATCCACGGCGTGGCCATCGCCTTCCCCGCCGACTACGGCGAGGTCGCGCTCGCGAGCGGCGTCGCGGACTGGCTCATCGGCAAGCACGAGCACCAGCACGGCGGACTGTGGTGCGACGAGGCTCCGGCGCACGCAGCGTGGCGTGAGGCGGTGCGTGCCCGGCACGGCTCGCCGGCCGCGCTGGGCGCGGCGTGGTCGCTGCCGCCCGAGACCGCCTGGGAGCCAACGCCCTATCCCCGCCCCGACGCGACGCTGGCGCAGCGCGTCGAGTTCGCGTGCTTCCTGCGCGGCGCGGTGCAGGAGGGCGCGCGGCGGCTGCTGGTGCTGGCGCGCGAGCTCTTCCCCGACGTGCCGCGCGAGCTGAAGCTGGGGCACTGCAGCGAGGCGCTCGAGCTGGGCAGCGACTGGCACGCGCTGGTGGAGCTCGCGGCGCGCCACGGCGCGGGCGTGCGCTTCACCGGCGCCGCGCAGGGCGAGCTGTTCACGCGCCGCGTCGCCTCGCTGTGCGCCACGCACGGCGCGCCACTGCTCACCGAGGCGCCGCGCGAGATCCCGGTCTGGCTGCTGCACGAGCGGGCCTTCGTGGACGTCGCCGCCGGCGCGCGCGGCATGTTCGAGTTCCCCGAGCAGCTGGACGCGGCGCAGGCGGCCTTCGCGGCGGTGCGGCCGGCGTTGGGGCAGGCGCCGCTGCGGCCGGCCGTCGGCTGCCTCTACGCCACGACGGACCTTGCGCTGCAGCCCGGCCACGGCGCGCCGGAT
>DASUFI010000260.1:0-12150 GCA_036274635.1 Planctomycetota bacterium | reverse complement strand
GGCCCACCTGCGGAAGAGCGCGCGCAGCGCGCGCTTCCGCAAGCCAAGCGTCGCCGCGACCTGCTTCCGCGCCCCACGCAGGCCGGCGTACCATCTGCCGCCAGACACCGCCCCGCCGGAGGATCGCGATGAAGCCGCTGCCGCTCGCCTGTCTTGTCGCGCTCGCTGCCTGCGCCACGCCCAAGGGCACGCAGATGACGGCCGAGCAATACAGGATGATGGAGATGCAACAGGCGGCGGAGCGCAACGCCGCCGGGGCCAACGGTGCCGCGCCGGCGGCGCCGGCCGCGCCCGGCATGGCCACGTCGCCGCAGCCGGCCGCCGGACAGGCCGCGCTGACGGCGCGCACGGACCTCACACCCGACCAGGCCAAGAAGCGCGACGATCTGGACAAGCGCCGCACGGAGCTGCAGCGCCGCCGCGAGGACCAGGCGCGCGGCGCCTTCGAGCTGGAGCAGAAGCGCAAGCGCGTGGAGCTCGACCAGGCCAACGCCGTGGCGCAGGCCGACGTGGCGCTGGCCGCCGCCGACCGCGAGTGGCGGCTTGCAGCCGAGGACCTCAAGCGCTTCCGCGAGGACGAGCGCCCGCGCCGCCTGGCCGAGGACGCGCTGGACGTGCAGGTCTCGGCCGACGGCCTGCTCGAGGCGGCCGAGGAGCTCAAGCAGCTGGAGATGATGTACAGCGACAGCCAGCTGGGCGACGCCACGGCGGAGATCGTGCTCAACCGCTCGCGCCGCCGGCTCTCGCGCGCCGAGGAGCGCCACAAGCTGCGCCAGGAGCGCAGCGACGAGCTCAAGAACGTGACGCTGCCGCGCGAGGAGGACACGCGCGCGCAGGCCGAGCACGCCAAGGCCGTGGCGCTCGACAACGTCAAGCGCTCGCAGGAGAAGGATCGGCTCGAGCGCGAGGCGGCGCTGCGCGACCAGGACTTCGAGGCGCGCAAGCTGGAGCGCGAGGAGGACGACATCAAGCGCGACGAGGCGGCCTACGACCGCGACATGGCGGCCTGGACGCGTGAGCTGGCGCTGGTGGGCACGGTGCCCACGCCGGCCGCGGGGACCACGCCGTGAACGCGGCGCGGGGCGCGGCGCTGGCGGCGCTGCTGGGCGCGCTGCTGCCGGCGGCGGCGGCCCAGGGCATGGACGGCCAGCCCTCCGTGGCCGAGCGCGAGGTGGGGTCGAAGGACGGCCGGCCGCTCGAGGACCTCAAACCCGAGGAGGTGCTGGACGCCGCGCGCGTCGGCGCGGCCGGCGAGGCCACGCCGCTGCCCGACCCGGCCGCCATCACCGCGGCGCTGCAGCGCGGCGTCGACTGGCTGGTGGCCCACCAGAACCCCGACGGCAGCTGGGGCGGCTGGAAGAACCCCGGCCCCTACGACGAGTTCTGGAGCAACATCAACACGCACAAGGCGTGGATCGTGGCCACGACGGGCCTTGCGGTCATGTCGCTGCTCGAGCACAAGGACAACCCGGCGGCCATGGCGGCCTTCGACAAGGGCCTGCAGTACCTGGTGCAGGAGCCCGTGCCCAAGCGGCCCTCGGACTGGGACACGGACAACACCTGGGGCTCGGTCTACGGCCTCGACGCGCTGTCCACCGTGCTGCACGACGGGCACATCGCCGGCCAGCCCATCGAGGAGCAGGTGCGCGCCAAGTGCGAGGCCTTCGTGGAGGACCTCGGCAACTACCAGACCCCGTCGGGAGGCTGGGGCTACTACGACTTCGAGTCGCTGGCCAAGCGGCCGTCGTGGGCCACGAGCTTCCAGACCGGCGCGGCGCTGGTGGCCCTGGTGGGGGCGCGCGACGCGGGCATCGCGGTGCCGGGCAAGGTGGTCTCGCGCGCGATGGACGCGCTGCGCCGCTGCCGCCTCGCCAACGGCGCCTACGCCTACAGCATCGATCCCATCCCGACCATGGGCCTCGAGTGGATCGACAACGTGAAGGGCAGCCTCTCGCGCATCCAGTGCTGCAACTTCGCGCTGCTGCGCGCGGGCGCCAACGACGTCTCGCGCGAGGACGTGCTCACGGGCCTGGACCAGTTCTTCGAGGACCACCGCTTCCTGGACGTGGCGCGCAAGAAGCCCATCCCGCACGAGACCTACTACTACAACAGCGGCTACTTCTACTTCTTCGGCCACTTCTACGCGGCGCGGCTGCTGGAGACGCTGCAGCCCGCCGAACGCGCGCGCTACGCGGCGCGCCTCGCGCGCGAGGTGGTCAAGACGCTGGAGCCTGACGGCAGCATGTGGGACTACGCCATGAACTCCTACGGCCCGTGCTACGGCACCGCCTTCGGGACCATGACGCTCTCGCGCACGCTGCCCGAGCGCTAGCAACCCATCGAAGAGGTCATTCGGGCCTGGACGGGCACGTCTTCGACGGGCTGCGGGCCCGCGCGCCGGCTCAGTGGTCGCTGCTGCCGGCCGGCGGCTCCTCGCGGGCCTTCTCCCTCAGATCCGCCTCGGACTCCTTCACGTCCTGGCGGAGTTCCTCGAACTTGACCACCGTCGCCCGCACCAGGTCCTTGAGCGTCATGTCCTTGAAGCCCAGCCTTTCCGCGGTCGTGTCGAAGACCGTGGCCAGCATGCCCAGGAGCAGGGCGCCCACCAGCGAGGCCCCGAGGAAGAACCCGACGCCGCGCGCCAGCCCGGCCATGAAGTTGATCCACATGAGCTTCCACCGGCTGCCCAGGAGCTCGGACAGCGCCGCGAGCTCGGAGGCCTGCTGCGCGACGTGAGTCTCGACCTGCTGGCGCGTCGGCTTCGCCTTGTCCTTGCGTGCCATGCGTGCATCATGCGGGCGGCCGGGTCGCGCGTGCAAACCGCGCCGGAGAGGCGGCGGGTCGCGCCCCTCGACAGCGTCAGGGCCGCTCGAGGTCAGCCGCCGAAGCGGGCTTTCAGCGCGGCGACGTGCGCCGGTCCGGTGCCGCAGCAGCTCCCCAGGATGTCCGCGCCCGATGCCCGCCAACGCTCTGCTGCGAGGGCGTATTCCTCGGGCGTCCCGCCCCGGCCCTCCCCGAAGAGGGCATTGGCGTAGGCGCCGAGGTGCAGGCCCGCGGGCGAGCGCGAGCGGGCCAGGCCTTCCAGCGCCTCCGTCACGTCTTCGACGCGCGAGCAGTTGACCAGGAAGGCCTGCGCCCCCTCATCTGCCGCCGCGGTGCGCGCCGCGCGCAGCTCGGTCGCGTCGAAGAAGCCGCCCGCGGGCCCCAGGGTCACGGCCGCCCAGGTGGGCAGCCCCGTCGCCGCGGCGGCGCGCGTCGCGGCACGCAGCTCGCGCAGCGTGGGCATCGTCTCCACCAGCAGCAGGTCGCAGCCCGCGCGGGACAGCGCGTCCGCCAGCGCCGCGTGCTCGCGCGCCAGCGCGGCGTCGTCCGGCGTGAGCTGCGGCGAGAAGCAGTCCTCCAGCGGCGCGAGGCTGCCGGCCACGCGGCCACCCGGCGCCGCCGCCGCGCGGCACAGCGCGACGGCCCGCGCCGCGAGCTCCTCCCAGCGGCCGGCCCAGGGCGTGTCGCGCAGCGCGCGCGCGGTGGTGCGGAAGGTGGCGGCCGT
The DNA here is from genome assembly GCA_036274635.1 of Planctomycetota bacterium. Taxonomy (GTDB): domain Bacteria; phylum Planctomycetota; class B15-G4; order B15-G4; family B15-G4; genus DASUFI01. The sequence continues at coordinate 8,603 of DASUFI010000260.1, read as the reverse complement.
GTGCACCTGCGCGCCCGCCGCCGCGTAGTCGCCGTGGATGGCCGTGAGCAGGTCCGGCCGCTCGATCACGGCCTGCGCCGACCACACCGGCGCGGGCAGGGGCAGCCCGCGCCGCTCCAGCTCCGTGCCCACCGGCCCGTCCAGCAGGATGACGCCGCTCATTCGCCCGCCGCGCGCGGGTAGACCACGCGCCCCGCGAAGATCGTGGCCTCGACGCGCACGTCGAGGAGGCGGGACTCGGGCACGGTGAGCAGGTCGTCGCTGAGCACGACCACGTCGGCCGCCATCCCGGGCGCCAGCCGGCCCAGCCTGTCCTCGGCGAAGCAGGCGCTGGCGGCCCAGGTCGTGATGCTGGCCAAGGCCTCCGCGCGCGTCAGGCACTGCTCGGGGTGCCAGCCGCCGGGCGGCTGCTCGTGCTCGTCGCGGCGCGTGACGTTGGCGTGGAAGCCCCGCAGCGGGTCGGGCTCTTCCACGGGCGCGTCGCTGCCGCCGCACAAGCGCGCGCCCGAGTCGACCAGCGCGCGCCAGGCGTAGGCGCCGCGCTCGCGCTCGGGCCCGAGGCGCTGGCCGGCCCAGGGCATGTCGCTGGTCTGGTGAAGCGCCTGCATGGAGGCGATGACACCGAGGCGCCCGAAGCGCGGGATGTCCTGCTGCGCGAGCACCTGCGCGTGCTCGATGCGCAGCCGCGGCTCGGGCACGGCGCGCTGCAGCGGCGGCACCGCGGCCAGCGCCGCCTCGTAGGCGTCCAGCGTGATGCGGTTGCCGCGGTCGCCGATGGCGTGGGTGCCCAGCTGCCAGCCCGCGCGCAGGCAGCGCTCGGCCAGCGCCTGCAGCTTCTCGGGCGCGATGAGCAGCAGGCCCGTGTTGCCCGGGTCGTCGCTGTACGGCGCGAGCAGCGCGGCGCCGCGGCTGCCGAGAGCGCCGTCGGCGTAGGCCTTGACCGCGCGCACCGCGATGAGGCCCTGGCCGGTGAGGTCGTCGCAGGGCACGCCCGGCGTGTCGGTCCACACCGCGGGCTCGTCGGCCGACAGCATGACGTGCGCGCGCAGCTCGAAGCGGCCCTCGCGCGCGAGCTCGCCGAAGGCCTGCGCGGTCGCGAGCGTGGTGCCGGCATCGGTCACGGCGGTGATGCCGTGGCGGTGCAGGTCGGCGATGGCCGCCTCCAGCCCCGCCGCGATCTGCTCCTTCGAGGCCGGCGGCACCACGGCCGTGATGAGGTCCATGGCCTTGTCCACGAAGACGCCCGTGGGCCTGCCGCTCGCGTCGCGCAGGATGCGCCCGCCCTCCGGGTCCGGCGTGGAGGCGTCCACGTGCGCCGCCGCCATGGCCGCCGCGTTGGCCAGAAGTGCGTGGCCGTCCACCCGCCACAGCACCGCGGGCCGGTCGGGCAGCGCCGCCGACAGGGCGGCGTGGGTGGGGAAGGCCGTGTCCGTCCAGTCGTTCTGGTCCCAGCCGCGCCCGAGCGCCCACTCGCCCGGCGCGCAGGCCGCCGCGCGCTGCACGGCGCGGGCGACGACCTCGGCCTCGCTGCGCGTGCCCACGAGGTCCGCGCGCCGCGTCGCCTCGGCCAGGCCCGACAGGTGCAGGTGCGCGTCGAAGAAGCCGGGATAGGCCGCGCGGCCGGCGAGCTCGACCACCTGCGTCTCCGGGCCGATGAGCGGAGCGACGTCGGCGTCGCTGCCCACGACCACCAGCACCCCGTCGCGCGCCGCGAGGGCCTGAGCCTGCGGGTGCTGGTCGTCCATCGTCACGATGCGGCCGCCGCGCAGCACGAGGTCGGCGGGCGACGGCGCGGCGCAGGCGGCCAGCAGCAACGGGAGCAAGCAGACGGGACGCAGCACGCGGCGCATCATGCCATTCAGGGTCCCGGCGCGGCCTTGCGCTCGGCATCGATGGCGGCCTGCATCGCGGGCACGTCGACCACGTCGCTGGCGCCCACGCGCTGCAGCGCGTGCAGCTGCTGCTCGGCCTCGTCCGGCAGGTGCTGGCGCAGCAGCGTGAGCACCAGGGCCAGCCGCGCCAGCTTGTGCGCCGGGTCGATCAGCAGCGCGCGCCGCAGGCTGGCGGCGGCGGCCTCGAACTCGCCGTGCTGCAGCTGCGTGCGCCCCAGCAGGAACAGGCCCGTGGCCGAGTCGGGCTCGAGCTGCGCGCCGAGCGCGAAGGCCTCCTGCGCGCCGCTCTTGTCGCCCATTTTCTCCAGCGCGAGTCCGCGCACCGCGAAGGCGTCCGCGCAGCGCGGGTTGAGGGCCAGCACCTGCTCGACGAGCGCGATGGCGCCCTGCGGGTCGCCGCCGTCGCACAGGCGCTGGGCCTCCCACAGGCGCCGGTCGCCGGGCGCGGGGTGCGCGCCCAGAAGCGCGTCGAAGGCGGAGATGGCGCGAGCGAGGGCCACCGCGTGCGAATCGGCGGGCGTCGCGGGGTCCTGAGGCCCATCGAAGAGCAGAAGCGCGAGGTCGTCGTGCGGTGCGATGTTCTCCGATAGCAGGGCCAGCGTTTCGGCATCGGCCGCGGATGGGTCGCCCTGAGACGCGAGCAGTAGCTCGCGACCGAGACCGTAGGGGCCGCGCTTCTCGCCGTTCACCGGATCGTAGGCCAGAACGTCAGCGGGCTCGTCTCGCGTGCCCGACAGCAGCGACTGCAGCGCCTGCCGGAAGCGCGGCGGCGTCTCGCTGCCCTGCACCGGATCGTCCGGATCCTCCATGGACACTCCGCCGCTGTGACTGGCAACCCACCCCGCGGCGAAGCCGCCCCGCCGTCCGGGCCAGGCGAACGCTTCGGGGTGCACAGCCAGCCCCTCGAAGGCGGACCAGCCCAGCACCGCCTGGCCGTCGGCGTTGGGGTGAACCGTGTCCGGGAACAGCGGTCGCGGTGCCAGCGCGGCCAAGTCGGGCCGCGGATCGGTGACCGGAACGTGCAGCTCGCCCGCGACGCGCAGCAAGATGTCCTCGGCGCCGGCTTCCTCCGGGCGCTGGGCGCGCACCAGATCGCTGTGCGGCGGGACGATGAGCAGCAGCGGTACGTGCGCGCCGGCGCAGGCGGCGATGACGGCGCGCAGGTTGGCCTCGAAGGCGTCCAGCGGCACGCGCGGGCGGCCGTGCGTGCCGGCGGCCAGAGCGTCCTGCGCGGCGCCCGTGTCGGCGGGCGTCGCGGCGTCGGCCGCCAGGCCCAGCGCGCGCGGCAGCGCCCAGCGCGAGAGCCGGAAGCGCCAGCCGCGCCTGTACTCCAGCGCTGCGGCATCGTCGCGCCCCGTGACGTGCGCGTTGTCGTTGTGGCCCGTCGGCATCCAGACCAGCACGTCCGGCCGCAGCGGCAGCAGGTCGCGCTCGATCTGCACCCGGTTCTGGAGCGACGTGTAGCCGGGCACGCCGGCGTCCAGGACCTCCACGTCGACGAGGTCGCCCACCATGGCCTCCATGAGGCGCTGCAGCACGAAAGGCCAGGCGCGCTCCTCGGGCACCCCCAGCCCGAAGGTGGACGAGTCACCGGTGCACACGATGCGCAGCGTGCCCGGCGCGCGTCCGGCGGGCAGCTCGGGGCCGCGGCAGCCCAGCGCGTTGATGCGGTAGTAGTCGAGGAAGCGCGTGCCGGGCTTGAGGCGGTAGAAGAGCTCGTCGTCGGGCAGCGCGCCCGAGGCCTCGCCGCCCAGCGCGCCCTCGCCGCTGAAGGGCGAGGGCAGCGGCGACGGGCCATGGCCGGTGAGGCGCAGGCCGACCTCGAGCGCGGCGAGCAGCACGAGCAGCGTCGTCAGCGTCAGCCCGGCGGCCGCGAGCCGGGATCCCTTCGAGCCGCGCGCGCTCATGCGCGCCGATGGTAGCAGCCCGCGTGGACGTCGCGCGCGCACGGTCTGCGGGCGCGCACGGTACGGTGTTGCGGTGAGGTTCCTGCGCCGCGCGTCGCTGGCCGTCGGTGGGCTGCTGCTGGCCCTGCTCCTGGCGGAGCTGCTGCTGCGGGCCGCCGGGGTGGGACGGCCGGCGGCCCTGTCGCCCTTCGGCACCGAGGGCGCGGCCGCCGGCGTGGTGGTCGAGGACCCCGAGCTGGTCTACCGCTTCAAGCCCGGTGTCACGCTGCTGGACACCTACCGCATCAACACGCTGGGCTACCGCGGGCCCGAGGTGGGGCCGCGCCGCCCGGGCCAGCTGCGCCTGCTCGCGGTGGGCGACAGCACCACCTTCGGGCTGGGCGTGGCCGAGCCGCAGCGCTGGTCGGACGTGCTGGGCCGGCTGCTGGCGGCGCTCTTGCAGGACCGGCGCGAGGTGGAGGTCTGCAACGCCGGCGTGCCTAGCTACACCTCGCAGCAGAACCTGGTGCAGCTGGAGCGCGACCTCTCCGCGCTCCAGCCCGACATCGTGCTGCTGCACGTCACGGGCCACAACGACTCGTGCGCGACGCACGGGCTCAGCGACGCCGAGCTGCTGGCCTGGGCGCGCAGCGGGGCCGGCTTCTGGTCGCGCCTTTCGCTGGTGCAGGCCCTGGGCCTGGCCCGCCCGCCGTCCCCGGGCCCGGCCCAGCTGCGCGTCAGCCCCGCGGAGCTGGAGTCCAACCTGCACGCGGCCGCGGCGCGGGTGCGTGCCGCCGGCGCCAAGCTGGTCTTCGTGATCTCGGGGCGCAGCGAGTCCGCCGTGCGCCACGCGCCCATGCAGGGCGAGGTGGACGCGATCATCGAGCGCGTGGCCGCGCAGGAGGACGTGCCCGTGGCCGACGCGCGGCCCGGCTTCACGGGCCTGCTGCCGCGCAACGACTTCCTCGACAGCATCCATCCCGACCCCGACGGCCACCGGCTCATCGCCTGGGCCGTGCTTGCGGCGCTGCTGGAGCCGGGCGGCCCGCTGGCCGACGCGCCCTGCGCGGACTTCGGGCGCGCCTGGCTCGCGGCGCGCGAGCGGGGCCTGCCCGAGGCGGGGGCGGCGCTGCGCGCGGCCGACGCGCCGCCAGGCTTCAGGGTGCTGCGCGACGCGCTCGCCTCCCCGAACGTCGACGCCTGGCTGGCCGCGGGCGACGCCTCGCTGCCGTCCGCCCTGCGCGAGCAGGATCCGCTCGGCGGGGCGCGGCGCCCGGCGCGCCTCGAGTCGCGCCTGCGCCTGGCGCACGCCGGCCGGCTGCCCGCGCCGGACAAGCCGGCCGATCTGCTCGCCCTGGCGCAGGACTGTGCCACCTTCCACCGGCCGCGCGATCCGCTGGTCGGCCTGCTGGGTGGGCCGGACGCTCTGGCGCAGGCCAGCGCCGACGACCTCGCGCTGGCACGCGCGCTGTGGGTCTTCGAGGCGGGTCTCGGCGCGCTCGTGCTGCCGCGCGACCATCGGCTCGACGACGCCACGAGCGCGCTCGGCGCGGACGACGCGGAGGGCGCCGCGAAGCTGGCCGCCGCCGCGCTGCAGCTCGATCCCGACAGCGCGCCGGCGCTGCTGCTGCACGGCCGCGCCATCGAGAGGCTCGGGCAGCGCGACGAGGCGGACGCGGATTTCGCGCGCGCCGCCGCGCTCGATCCGGACTCCTCCACGGGCCAGTACCTGCTGGGCCGCGCCGCGCACCGTCGCGGCGACGCGGCCGAGGAGGAGGCCTGCCTGCGGCGCGCCATCGCGCTGGATCCGCTGCTGGACGTCGCGCGGCACGACCTCGGCGTGCTGCTGCTCGCCGCCGGCCGGCTGGACGAGGCCGAGCTGCACCTGCGCGTCGCGCAGGCGCTGCGCGGCGCGGGCTTCCCCGACCTGCCCGCCCTGCTGGCGCAGGTCGCGCGGCTCCGCACCGGGAACTAGGCCTCAGCTCTGCGGCAGGCGCAGCTCCACCACGACCGGCAGGTGGTCGGAGGCCTGCCGCGCGAGGTCGAGGCGCGACGCATAGTGCTTCGTGCAGTGCACGCTGCCGCGGACCAGCACGCGGTCCAGGGCACCCATCGGGCTCCACGCGGGGAAGGTGCGGATGGCCGCGGTGCCGCGGCCGGTGACGCAGCGCAGTCCGTAGTTCGCCATCATCAGGCGGGGCACGGCGCCCGACCAGTCGTTGAAGTCGCCCGCCACGACGAGGCGGCTGGCGCGCGTGAGGTGCGCGAGGCGCACGGCGGCCAGCAGGCGGTGCGCCTGCCAGCGCCGCTCCACGCCCGAGAGCCCGAAGTGCAGGTTGACCACGTGCAGCCGCGCGTGGTGGCCGCTCTCCTCGACGTCGATGTCGGTGATGAGCGCGCCGCGCGCCTTCTTGGGGCCGAAGGTCAGGTTCACGTTGTGCGCGTGCAGGATGGGCCAGCGCGAGAGCGTGGCGTTGCCGTATCGGCCGCGCGGCAGGCGCACGTTCGCGCCGTAGGCGCGGTGGGGCAGCCCGAGCACGTCGGCCACCAGGTCCACCTGCCGGTCGCCGCCGCTGCGCGCGCAGTCGTCGTCCACCTCCTGCAGCAGCACCACGTCCGGCTCGTAGTGCGCGATGACCGACGTGATGCGGCCTGGCGCGTAGCGGCGGTCCACGCCACCGATGCCCTTGTGGATGTTCCAGGTCAGCAGTCGCACGGCGTCAGCGCCAGAGGGCGGCCTCGACCACCAGGCCCGGCCCGAAGGACAGCGCGCAGGCCGGCCGCGGCGCGCCCGCCGCGCGCAGCCGCTGCAGCACGAACAGCACCGTGGGGGAGGACATGTTGCCCTGCTCGGCCAGGACGGCGCGCGAGACCTCCGTCGCGCTCGCGGGCAGGCCCAGCGCCTCGCCCACGACCGACAGCACGCGCGGCCCGCCCGGATGAATCGCCCAGCTGCACACGTCGGCCTGCGCGAGGCCCTGGCTGTCGAGCCACGAGGCCAGCCAGCGGGGCAGGTGCCGCGCCACGAGGTCGGGCACGCGCGGCGAGAGCGTCATGCGGAAGCCGTGGTCGCCGATGGTCCAGCTCATGGCGTCCTCGCCCTCGGGCAGCAGGCAGCTGCCGCTGCCGGCGAGCGACCAGCCCGGGCCCGCGCCCGCCGCGCCCACCAGCGCCGCCGCGCCGTCGGCGAAGAGCGCGTTGGCCGTCACCTGGCCCTCGCCCCGCCCGTAGTGGAAGTGCAGGCTGCACAGCTCGACCGCGACCAGCAGCACGACCGCGCGCGGATCGGCCTCGGCGAAGGCGCGCGCGACGCGCAGCCCGGCCAGCGCGCCGTGGCAGCCCATGAAGCCCACGTGCGTGCGCTGGCAGTCGGGGCGCAGCGGCAGCGCGCGCAGCAGCGCGATGTCCACGCCTGGCGCCGCCGCGCCCGTGCACGAGACGGTGACCAGGTGCGTGATGCGCTCCGGCCCGAGGCCGGCGTCCGCCAGCGCGGCCCGCGCCGCGCGACCGGCCAGCTCCGCCGCGGCGGGATCGTAGGCGCTCATGCGCTCGGCCGTCCCCGGCGGAGTGCCGCCCGGCTCGACCGGGCGCAGCGGCGCGCCCGTAGCCACGTCGAGGACGCTATGCCTGAACTCCACGCCCGAGCGGCGATAGAGCGCCGAGGCGATCCGCACGAGATCCTCGTCGTAGCCGCCCAGCATCCCCGCCAGACGCGCGGCCTGCGCGGTGCTCGCGCGCGCCGGCGGCAGCGCGGTGCCGAGGCCCAGCAGCGTCATGCTCATGGAGCGATCGCCGGGGGGGCACCGAGGCGCGCCAGAAGGCCGTGCGCCAGCGCGGGGCGGCGCGCGACCAGCGCGAGGCCGGCGCGCACCAGCAGAGGATGCCGCAGCCAGGCGGCCAGCACGCGGCACAGCCGCTGGTGACGCGCGACCTCGACGCGGTGCGACCGGACCCAGGCGTGCGCGAGGCGCTCGTCCCAGCGGCGCGCGCCGTCGAGCGCCAGCGGCACAACGGCGCGACCGGACAGCAGCGCCCACGACAGGCCTTCGCCCGTGAACGGCTCCACGAAGCCGGCGGCGTCGCCGACGGCGAGCAGGCGATGGCCCGCCGGACGCGCCGTGCGGCGCGTGAGCGGTGGCGTGAGGCGCACCTCGGCCTCGTCCAGCTCCGGCAGCCGTGGCCCGCCGGCCTGGGCGAGCACGTCGGCCATCAGCCGGCCGGCGCCGCCGGCACGCGCCACGGCCCGCGGATCGAGCGCAGCGGCCACGTCGAGGCGGCCGTCCGGCAGGCGCACGAGGCCTACGTAGCCCGCGCGGCCCGCGGCCATGAGCAGCCGGCCGGCGGGCAGCGCGGCGGGCGCCTCGGGCAGCAGCACGCCGGCGCCCACGCGCGAGCGCGGCGTGGCGCGCAGCGCAGCGCCGCCCAGCAGGCGCCCGGCGAGACCGTCCGCGGCCACGACCACGCGCGCGACGACGGGCGTCGCGCCCGCCTCGCCGTGCAGGAGCAGCGTGCGCGACGGGCCATCAGGCTCGGACAGCGCCTCCGCGCGCGTGCCCAGCAGCAGCTGCGCGCCGGCCTCGGCCGCGGCCGCGACCAGCGCGGCGTCGAGGTCCTCGCGCGAGACGGCCACCATGGGGGGCAGCGGCAGCTCCAGCGCGCGGCCGGCGCACAGCAGGCGCACGGCGGCGAGGGGTGTCGCCGGCGCGGGTGGCGCGGGCAGCCCCTCGTCGCGCAGCACGGCCAGGCCGCGCGGGCCGAGGCAGCCGCCGCAGACCTTGGCGCGCGGAAAGCGCGCGCGGTCGACCAGCAGCACGCGCGCGCCGCG
>DASUFI010000259.1:0-35076 GCA_036274635.1 Planctomycetota bacterium | reverse complement strand
GCCCGCGGCCGGCCCCCCACCCTCGGGCGGCGCGCCGGCCGCGTGCGTGCGCTCGTACTGCTCGATCTCGTGGGCGAGCTCCACGCGCTGAGCGCGGATGTCCTTGAGGATGCTCACGCGCGTCGCGACGGGCGTGCCCTGGATGCTCATGCTCATGTCGAGCCGGCTCAGCTCGCGGTCGATGCGCTTGAGGCGCAGCTTGGCCTCGCGGCACTCATTCTCGGTGTGGATCATGGCGGGCTCTGCGAAACGGCTTCGGTCGGCCACGGGCGTTCAGCACCCGCCGGCGACCCTGCGCGGGCAGGGTCACCGCAGAGTACACCGTGGAAGGGGTGGTGGAGCAGTGCGAGATCGGGGGCTTCAGGCCCGTGCCTGGCAGCCTTGCCCATTCCGACCTCGCGCCGGCCTGAGCTGACGCCCCGAAAAGCATCCGTCACGACGGCGCCTTCGGCGGGACTTCTAGACTGCCGCCATGAGCGCCCCCGAACCACGCCCCGAGCACGATGAGCTGCTGGCCCAGCTGGGCTGGATGCGCGCGCTGGCGCAGCGGCTGGTTCGCGATCCCGACGTCGCCGACGACGTCCTGCAACGCGCCTGCCTGCTGGCGCTGCAGCAGTCGCCCGATCACGTGCGCACCGGCGAGCGGCTGCGGGCATGGCTCGCCGGAGTCACGCGGCGAACGGTCGGGCACGCCTGGCGCGGCGAGCGGCGTCGGTTGCGACGCGAGCAACTCGCCGCGAGGCCGGAGGCCCTGCCATCCACGGTCGACCTCGCGGCGCGGCGCGAGCTCCTCAGGCGGCTCGTGGAGGCCGTGACCGCGCTGGACGAGCCGTACTTCTCCACGCTCGTGCGCCGCTATTACGAGGGGCTCACGCCGACCGAGATCGCCGCGCAGGACGGGATCGCGCCCGAGGCTGTGCGCCAGCGCCTGGCTCGCGCGCGGCAGGAGCTGCGCGGTCGCCTCGAGAAGACGATGCACGCCGGCTGGCTGACGCTGCCGAGCCCGGCGCAGCCGACATGGCACCACTTCGTCAGGGGACTCCTCATGGTCGAGAAGAGCAGTCGTCCATTCGTGCTGAAGTCCGTCGCCGCGATCATCCTGGCGATGCTCGGCGTGGCCGTGTGGCTGACCGTCCGCACCGGGTCGGGCGCACACGAGAACGATCACGTCGTTGCGACGAGTCCCGCGAGCCGCACAGACGTCCGCTCGCCGACGGCAGGTGCAAGCCTGCCGCAGGTCGCGCAGGCTCCGGCCGTGCCTGTCCATCCGGACGCACCCGCTGCCTCGGCCGCGCCAGCAGCCACGCCGGAGGCAACGGCGTCGGGCGCGCCGTCCGCGGGGAGCTCCTCCACCTGGGACCAGCTCTGGAAGGCGGCTGATGCCACGGTGCGTGGAGATGTCGGGGTGGCCGACGTCGTGTCGACCTCGCAGACGCTGCTGGCGCTCCTCGAGGCGCAGGGCGTCGATCCAGTCAGCCTCCTCGGCTCGGCCCGCCACGGCGCGTCCCAGACCGTTCCGCTGATGGACATGCCGGGCGTCGGCAAGGCGAGCGTCACGGTGTCGAGCGGCAAGGACGACCACCAGAAGCCCGTGACGGCCTTCGCCTTCGACGTCGAGCTGGTCACACGCAGCGGGTACTACACCGGCGTCCAGCAGGGGCAGGACGAGTCGACCAAGCTGTCGATCAGCTACTCCTTCGACGAGCAGGGCGCGCCGCGCTCGTGCAACACGCTGGTGCAGAACATCCCCGGGGGGCGCGACCTGCACGCCCGCCTGCACGGCCTCGCGCCGGCGAACGTCGGAGGTGTCCTGAGCCTGAGCGGCGAGTCCGGCTACTGGATGCCGATCACGCTGCAGGCCATCCAGAAAGGCGAAGAGAATCCTGCGGGTGGCGGACCGGCGGGCGCGGACGGCTTGTTGAGCCGGATGGGCGACCGGGTCGCGAGGAACGACTCGCTTGCCGATCCGCGGATGAGCGCCTTCACCGGGCGCCTGTCCGGCCGCTGATCGCGGGCTCCCGGGCGTCGCGCTCCGGCCGGTGACGGTCGAGGGCCGCTCGGGCTGCGCGGCGCGCTCGCGTCCCGGCGCCGCCGCACAACTGCCGCAGGAACTCGACAGCGCCGCGTCGGTTTCACGCTCGCCACGGGACGAATCCAGGGAAAGACGCGAACTCCGGGAGCCAGCATGGACAGCAGTACCACAGTTCGGGCAGCCTCGCTCACCGCCTCGCGTCCGTCGCCGCAACGAGCAGGAGCCGCCATGCCCGAACCCATCCTGCAGACCAGGGAGCTGTTCAAGTTCTACGGCACCGACGCGGGGCGCTTCGCCGTCGTGCGCGAGGTCTCCTTCTCCGTGCGGGCCGGCAGCTTCGTGACCATCATGGGGCCGTCGGGCTCGGGCAAGTCGACGCTGCTGCACATGGTCTCGGGCCTCGAGCCGCCGTCGGGCGGCACGGTGCACCTCGCGGGCCAGGACCTGTACTCACTGTCGGAGAAGCGGCGCACGCTGCTGCGGCGCGACCTCGTCGGCTTCGTCTTCCAGTTCTACAACCTCATCCCCAACCTCACGGTGGAGCAGAACATCCGCCTGCCGCTGCTCATCGGCGCGGGCGACGGCCGCGAGGGCGGGCTGCTGGCCGGCGGCGCGGCCGATCCGGCGGCGGCGCCGGCGCCCAGCGCCGAGGACGACGTCGAGCGGCTGGTCGAGCTGCTGCACATCGGCGGCAAGCTGCGGCAGTACCCGCACCAGCTCAGCGGCGGCGAGATGCAGCGCGTCTCGATCGCGCGGGCGCTCGCGGGCCGGCCGGCCGTCATCATGGCCGACGAGCCCACCGGCAACATCTCCAGCTCGGCGGGCGAGGAGGTCATGCGCCTGTTCCGCCGCTGCCGCGACGAGTTCGGGCAGACGATCCTGCTCGTGACCCACAACGCACGCGACGCCGCTTTCTCGGACGAGGTCCAGTTCCTCAAGGACGGCCAGCTGCAGCCCCAGGCGCGCCTCGCCGACGGGCAGGTGAGCCCCGAGGCCATCGCCGCCGCGCTCGCGCGGCTGGGCATCTGACATGGGCCTCGTCGTCCAGCTCGCCCTGCGCCAGATGCTCTACCGCCCGGCGCGCACGCTGCTCTCGGCGCTGGGCATCGCAATGGGCATCGCGACCGTAGTCGCCGTCCTCGTCGTGGACGAGAACACCTTGCTCAGCCAACAGGCGCGCCGCACGCCCGACGATCCCGGCGCGGACCTGCTCATCCAGCCACTGGATGGCGGGCCCGCCGCGGCCGCGGGCGCCGAGAAGAGCCTGCGCGCCCAGTCCTTCCTGCGCGGGGTCACCGCCTTCGCGACCGGCAAGCGCTCGCTGGTCGTCACGCCGCCGGCGGACGCCGCGCCCGAGGCACGCAGCAAGCCCATCCCCGACGTCGAGGTCATGGCCCTGCAGCCCAGCGCGACGACGCATCACGAGGCCTACACCGTCGCGGAGGGCAGCGACCTCGACCAGTCCGGCGACGAGCCGCAGATGCTGGTCAGCGCCGCGATCGCGCAGCAGCTCTCCCTGAAGCCCGGCGACCTCGTCGCGCTCTTCGCGCCCCCGGCGCGGCGCGGCCCGACGACGCGCTGCGTCGACGGCCAGATGGTCAGCGTGCCCCCACCTCGGCGCGCGCCGAGCGGCGAGCCCGAGCGCACCCCCTTCCGGGTCGCCGGCATCCTGGCCCCCACGCACCTCGGCTTCGCGAAGAACCGCGTGCTCATCGGCTTCGACCAGGGCCGCGCGCTCTTCGTCGACGACTTCCAGCCCAGCTACTGGGCCGACCTCGACCGCTCGCAGACTGACTTCCTGGGCGCCGAGGCCGCGCTGCGCCGCGACTTCACCGTCTTCGAGCCCAAGCGCGCCCTGGCCGGCCTCGACCCGGCGGAGGCGGCCTTCCGCTCCGGCGTGCGGCTGTGCGGCTTCCTGGCGCTGTTCCTCGGCCTGTACATCATCTTCAACACGATGTCGATGTCGCTCGTCGAGCGCGTGCGGCAGATCGGCCTGCTGCGCACGCTCGGGCTCACGCGCGGCCGGCTCTTCCTCGTGTTCCTCGTCGAGGGTCTCCTGCTCGCGCTGCTGGGCGCCGGGCTGTCGGTGCTGCTCGCGCACTGGATCGTGCAGGCCATGACCAGCCTGCGCATCACCACGCTGGGCTTCGGCAAGCCGCTCGAGATCGTGGAGATCCCCTGGGGCCCGGTCGCGGCGGTCATGGGTGCGGGCGTGGTCTTCGCGCTGCTGGGCATCGTCTACCCCTTCCTGCGCGCGTCGAGCCTGTCGGTGATCGACGCGCTGCGGCGCGGCGTCATCGCGCTGTCCGACGATCCCTTCACGGGCACGCGGCGCACGCTGCTGCTGGGCCTGCTGCTGCTCGTGCCGCTGGCCTGGTTCATCGGGGCGCCGGCCGAGGGCGCGCTGGCCGAGCCGCTGTGGCGCGCCTTCCTCGAGGCGGGCGGCATCGTGATCGTCGCGCTCGCGGTGCCGCTGCTGCTGCCGCGGCTCCTGCCAGGGCTGGCGCGCGGGCTGCTCGCGCCGCTGCGCGGGGCCGCCGGCGCGCTCGCCCGGGCCACGCTGGCCTCCGCGCGCCATCGCGTCTTCGCCACGGTCTCCGGCCTCATGCTGGTCTTCGCCGCGGTCTTCGTGGTGGTCTCGGTGCTCGAGAGCCTGAGGTCCGACAGCCTCGCCTTCCAGCGCCGCGCCCTCGACGGTCACGTCTACCTCAAGACCACGCCCGACGGCTCCGCGCTCCTGGGCGAGCTGCAGCAGCAGGTTCCCGCGCTGGCCTCGCTCACGCCGCTCAACGTCGAGATCCACAATCCGTTCCTGATCCGGGGCCTCGATCCGCGCCTGCTCGCGAGCGGTTCCCTCTCCGGGGACGCCGAGCTGCGGGAGGCCTTCGTCGCGCGCCCCACGCTCATCCTCTCCACGCGCTGCGCGGAGGACTTCGGCTACCTGGCCGGCGACCGCATCCGCCTCGCGACCGCCGCCGAGGGCGCGGTGGAGTTCGAGGTCCTCGCGGTCAGCGACGAGTACGGCTACGCGCCCGACGACCGCGTCTTCGCCGTCGTCTCGGCGCCGATGATGAAGAAGTTCTGGTGCCTCGACGCCGAGGGCCTCGGCAACTACTTCGTCGCGAGCCCGGGAGGCCTGCCGCCGGGGGGCCTGGGTCACCTGCGCGTGCAGGCGGAGCAGGTCCTCGGCGAGGCCAACGTGCTCGAGTTCCGCAGCGGCGAGGAGATCGGCGCCGCCTACCTCGCCGACCTCGACCGCGACTTCGCGATCTTCTACGCGATCCTGCTGCTCACCATCGTGCTGGCCACGCTGGGCGTGCTCAACGCCATGGTCATCTCGGTCATGGAGCGCCGGCGCGAGATCGGCCTGCTGCGCGCGGTGGGCCTCACCGGCGGGCAGGTGGCGCGCATGCTGCTGCTCGAGTCGGGCGCCTTCGGCCTCCTCGGCGGCCTGCTGGGCGTGCTCGTCGGCTGGCCGCTCTCCGTCGCCGCCGTGCGCGCGCTGGCGACGACGAGCCGCATGGACATCGCCTTCGAGTGGAGCCCGCGGGGCCTGGTGGCGGTGCTGGCCGGCTCGGTCTTCGTGGTCGTGCTGGCGGTGCTGTATCCGGCGCTGCGCGCGAACCGGCTGAAGCTGTCGGAGGTCGTGCGGTACGAGTGAGGCGCGGACGGCGCGCAAGCGCGGCCTGTGGGCGATCGTGCCGCGTCGGGCCGAGGCGCTGCGCTCAGCGATAGGTGAAGTGCTTCGAGGACAGCGGCACCGTCACAGTGTGCGGCGCATCGATTTCCCCCTTCGTCGCAGCCGAGCCGAGCGCCGACCGACACGGAGGCGACATCGTCCTTGACCTCCAGGCCGGGCCCCGCGGCGAGGTCAGGCTCGTCGGCGAATCCGGCGAACCGATCGCGAACGGCTGGGACTTCGTGATCGACGCGACGGATTCCTTGGCCATGCCGCGGCCGCGCTTGCGCCGGCCACGGCCGGTGCCTCACCCTGTCCGCGATGCGACGCGGCGAGTATGGCTACGACGCGCCCTACGGCCTGGTGATCTTCGCCGCCCTTGGCCTGCTGTCCCTCGTCGTCGCCGCGCTCCGTTGGAGCGACGGCGAGACGCGCCTCGCGGTGGCCATGACGATCTACAGCGCCTTCTTCCTCGCGAACGCCGCGAGCTTCTACTACACCACCCGCCACGGCAAGTTCCTGGAGTGGGAGCGCATCCTCGACGGCCTCCAGCTGCGCGGCGACGAGGCCGTGCTCGACATGGGCTGCGGCCGCGGCGCCGTGCTGACCGCGGTGGCCCGTCGCCTGACGGCGGGCCGGGCGACGGGCGTGGACATCTGGAACCGCCTCGACCAGTCGGGCAACGCCCGCGAGGTCACCGAGCGCAACGCCTCGCTCGAAGGCGTGCGCGAGCGCGTGACGATCGAGACAGGCGACATGCGCACGCTGCCATTTCCGGACGCGAGCTTCGACGTGGTGGTCTCGAGCCTCGCGATCCACAACATTCGTTCGGACGCCGATCGCCGGCGCGCCGTCGCCGAGGGCTTCCGCGTGCTGAAGCCCGGAGGCCGGCTCGCCATCGCGGACATCCGGGCCACGCGGGTCTATGTGGACGAGTTGCGGACGCTCGGCGCGGTGGATGTGGAGCGTCGCCGGCTGGGCTGGCGGTTCTGGTGGGGCAATCCGATCGCCGCGACGATGCTGGTCACGGCTTCGAAGGGCTCTGCGTCCGCCTGAACGATCCAGGGACGTCGCTTCCGACCGGAGCACGCACGGCGACGGCCGCGCAAGTGCTGATCGACTTCGAGAGCCTGCCGTTGGGCACCATCGTCACCGACCAATTCCGCGAGGTCAGCTTTTCGTCCTCGACGGGCAACGTCAACTCCATCACCGGACCACTGCAGAGCGGCCCGTTCATCCGCACCGGTCCGCAGCGCGGCCCGCCGGCACGCGCACGCTCGCCGGCGCGGGGCGGGTAGGATGGCGGCCGCATGAAGGGCGTGTACTGGATCGCGACCGTCATCGTCGCGATCGCGGGCGTGCTCGCCGCGTTCGACCTCGCTCGCACGGCCGGGATCTGCCAGGACGAGCCCAAGCACCTCGCGACCGCCCTGTGCGCGCGCGAGCAGCGCGTCTTCGTCGCCAAGGACGGCAGCCCGCTCGCGGTGCTGTGGTCGCTCCCGTTCAGCGCGGCCGAGCGGGCGATCGCGCGGGACTGGGATCCCGAAGCCGTCCGGACGGGGCCCGCGGTCTGGGAGACGGGGCTCTCGTTCCTCGCCGCGAGCGGAGGGCGGGCCGCGATCGTGCGCGCGCGCTCGGCGTCCCTCGGCGTCTTCGCCCTCCTGCTGGCGCTCGTGGCCTGGGCCGGCGCGCGGCTGGCGGGCCCCGCGGGCGCCTTCGTCGCGACCGCCCTGGTCGCGACCTGCCCCGCCGTGCTGGCGCATGCCGGCCTGGTGAGCCCCGACCTGCTCGCGACGACCGCGGCGCTGGCCTTCGCCCTGGCCCTGCTCGAGCTGCAGCGCCGCGGCGGTGCCTTGTGCTTCGTCCTGGTCGCCCTCACCGCCGCGCTGGCGATCGCCGCGAAGCTGACGTGCCTGGCGATCGTCGCCGCGGCGTGCCTCGGCTGGGCCCTGCCGCGCACGCGGAGCTGGCGACGCGTGGCCCTCGGGCTGGCGGCCGGACTCGTCGGCGTCCTCCTCGCAGACATGGCCTATCGCTGCCTGGGATCGTCGCTGCTGGAGCCGATCCAGACCAGTCGAGCGCTCGCGGCCGGCCAGCTCGACGTGTACTTCCTCGGCGCCCTCCGCGCCCCGGGGCCCTGGTTCTACCCGGTGATCCTCGCGGGCAAGCTCACGCCGCTGCTCGCGGCGGCCGTCGTCCTCTCGTGCGTGGCGCTGGTCGTCGACCGGACGAACCGCGCGCGGCACGCCACGGGCTGGATCGCCTTCGGCGTCCCCGCGCTCGCCTTGCTGGCGGCGCTGGCGATCAGCGGGTTCGCGCAGGGATACCGCTATCTGCTGCCCATGTTCCCGCTGCTGGCGCTGGCGGTCGCGCCGGCCGCGAGCGAGCTGCTCGAGTCGCGTCGCGGGTGGGTCCGCGGAGCGGCTCTGGGCGCCGTGCTCGCGCAGGCCGTCGCGACGATCGCCGTGCATCCCGACCACCTCGCCTACTGGAACGTCTTCGTGGGTGGTGCAGCCGGCGGCTCGCGCATCGCCGTCGATTCGAATGCCGACTGGGGGCAGTCGGTGCCCGCGCTCGATGCCTGGGCCGATGCGCAGGGCCTCGAGCACCTGTACACGCTGCTCGACACGGTCGTGCCGTCGGACGACCCGCGCCGCGTCGGCATCCCCGCGCTGGGTGCGGCGCTCGCCGGCAACCAGCCCCTCGATCGCAGCGCGATCGCGGTGAGCCGCACCTACGTGCGCATCGCCGAGGTGCAGCGCACGGCGACCGAGCCCGTCAAGCGCTTCGTCACGGCGCTGACGGCGGTCGAGCCGGCTGCGGTGATCGGGGACTCGATCCTGGTCTGGAGGATGACGCCTCAGGTCGAGGCCATCGCCCGCGCGCAGATCGATGCGACCTTGACCCGGTGAGGCGCGCCGGGCGCGCCCCACCGGGTCGTTTCGGCGGTTCCTGGGAGCCCGTCGAAGAAGTGCTTCGAGTGCGGAAGGTGCGGAATTCGTGTCGGATCGAGCCGCCGGACCGAGGCGAATCAGAGATTCGCCGCAGGGCCGGCAACGAAGAGCCGGCGCGAAGGACGCGCCTTCCGCGCCGAATGACTTCTTCGACGGGTTCCTACTTCACGGTCACCGTCGCGGGCAGGCTGATCAGCCCGGCGCCGGGCGCCGAGATCGCCAGGATCTTGGCCTGGCCGCTCTTCAGCGCGGTGACCACGCCGGCGTTGTTGACGCTGGCCACGTCCGGCTGGGTGGAGTGCCACTCGAGCAGGGTCGTCACGTCGAGGAGGCCGCCGTTGTCGAAGGTGGCCACGGCCCTGAGGCCGGTGCGATCGCCCGCGTTGAGCGTGACGTCGTCGCTCATGATGATCACGAGGTCGAGGGACGGCAGCGCGCCCTGCGAGGTGACGAGGTCGCCGGCCGGATTCTCCGTGACGGTGAGGTTCGAGGGCTTCACGGTCCACTTGCTCAGCTTGTAGCCCGTGCCGATGCCGCCGTAGCCCGTGACGGCGCCACGACCATTGAAGTACTCGTACTGGCCCTTGGCCTTGCAGTAGTCGATGCGCTTGCCGCCGGTTCCCGGCGGGATGGCGGAGAAGCTCAGCAGTGACCCGTCGTCCGTGCCGGCGTACCAGCCGCTCTCGGCCGGCAGCGTGTAGCTCACGCCGCCCTCGACGATCGTCAACGGCGTCGAGCGATGGTTCACGACGATGCGCAGGCCGTTGGCGAAGTCCATCCGCACGGGAACGTGGCGGAAGGTCTCGAGCGACTCGGTGTCGAACAGCACGTCCTCGAAGGTCTTGAACGAGCCGCCCACGAAGTAGGCGATGGTCGTGATCGGGGAGTTGTAGTACAGCGACTGCAGCGCGTTGGTCAGGAAGTAGGTCTGCGCCGCATCGGGGTGCGTGATGTAGCCGCCCGTGGTGTACTTCGCGCCGTTCGTGCAGACGTAGCCGGCGTGCCCGTACGTGATCAGGAAGGCCTGGTACAGGTCGAGGGCGTCCTGGGTCAGCGGGTAGATGGGCTCGCCGTTGGCCTCCACGATGCCGGGGCCATCGGAGGGGCCGAAGAAGCGGCCATAGAAGCCGTTGCCGTGGTCGACCTGCCGCTGGACGGCGACACGCCACTCGTACTCGGGGATGATGGGCCAGTTGGTGGGCGCATAGGGCGATCCCGCCGGCAGGTCCTCCGCCGGGGCGTTCCCGCCCGTGTTGATCGCCCGCTGGACGCTGTCGACGTAGCCGTAGTAGAGGTACTCCATGTTGGAGTTCAGCGTGCAGATCGAGCCCTCACCCAGCAGCGGGCCCCCGAGCGTGGTGCGCATCCCGTCCATCCAGGACTTCTGCGCGCCGAAGGCCTTGCGGTTGGTCTTGGACCACGGAGAGGACGCCGACTGGTCGAGGTGACCGCCGTCCGGGGCCTTGTCGATGCTGCCGTAGGTCTGGATGTCCAGGTAGGCCAGGTTGCAGCCGAGGGCCTTGAGCTTGCTCGACTCCGACGCCGCATGGGCGGCGCTGGCCTCGACCCCGATGATGGGATAGCCGAGCCAGTTCTTCTGGATGCCGGTGGCGTCCTTCACGATCTGCGAGGCGTCGTAGGTCCAGGCCGGCGCCGTGGCGGGCATGCAGTTGAAGGCCGTGTACGCGCCGAGCAGCGCTCCCGAGCCCAGGCCGTGCTTGAGCATGCTCTTGAAGTTCACGGGGTCGACGGCCGGCGACCAGTCCGGGCCCACGCTGTTGTCGAAGGCGGGCGGGTCGATCGCGCTCGAGCTCCACTCGAGGAAGTAGTAGCCCGCGATGCTGTACATCCCGAGCGAGAGGTACTGGTCGAACATCTGGTCGTACGAGCCCCAGTTCTTCGACGGCAGGTTGAGGATCATGCGGTTCGACAGCAGCGAGTGATACGGGCTGTCGGGCGCGGTCGAGTCGACGAACACGTCGCGCACCCTGCTCGAGACCACGAGGATGACCGCATCGTCGAGGGACGCGGCGAGCTTGCCGTTGGACAGCGGGACGTAGCCCTTCACGGTGTCCATGCACTGCGTCGACGAATCGGCGCCCAGCACCGGGTTGAGCATCGAGCCCACGGTGTGGTCCGACGAATTGCACTGGAAGAGGTCCAGCATGTTCGCGGTGAAGTAGTGATCCGTCTCCGAGCCGACGACCTTGCGGAACATCGTGATCGGCATCGCCAGCGTGCCCTGCATGCGCACGGGCACGGGATGCTCGATGCCCGTCGCCTTGCCGAAGAGCATCCCGCAGAAGTTGTCGGAGACCGCCAGGTTGTTGGACAGGTCGATGACCCGGATGCGCAGCTGCTTGCCCTTGGACCGGATCTCGTACCGGAACGGGTGCGAGCCGTTGAAGTCCAACAGGTAATCGAGCGTGAGGGTGGTCCCGCTCATGGACTGGCCCGTGAGCGTGGTCTTCTTGTAGGTCCCGGAGGGCATCCAGTAGAGGCCCGCCGCGTCACGGAAGCAGACTCCGCCCTCGTCCATGGGGTAGGAATCGCTCGTGAGCTCGCGGATGCGGAGCATGCCGCCCGCGACCTTCGGGTCGGACATGTCGAGCTGGTAGGTGATCGTCTCGTCGCCCTTGAAGGTGAACGAGTAGACGTTGCCGGAGAACGTGAGCGTGTTCTTGCCGGGCGACGACGCGCCCGTGAAGATGAGCTGATCCAGCGCCGGATTGCCCGCCGAGGCCTGCGAGGCCAGGGCGAGACAGAGTACGGGCGCAACCAAGGCCATTCGTGTCATAGGGTGCTCGCAGCAAGGTGGCCGTCGCCGCTGTCGGGGGTAAAAGCGGGGGTGCGGCGACTGGTTGCCCAAAATGAAGTGAGGCGATGCCGATCGCAAGCCGCGGGAAAAAGAAAATCCTGGCGACGTCGGCCTTTGTAATTTCGCTTCGCAACTTCGGCGGATGAAGTTGCACACGCCTGTGTGTGGAGTGCGTGTGGACGTGCAACTGCGTGCCCGCTCGACCCGCGAGTGATACGCGATGGCCGTCGGAGAATTCGCCGACGACTTCCGGCTGGCCGCTCTCAGCCGGCGCCTCGCACACTGGCGACGTACCGGCAGGGCCGATATTCAAGTCTCGCGGCAGCGACGTGCATTTCGCCTCAGGGCGTAGCAGGTTCCGCCACACGAGCCCACGTACACGCCTCGCTGGCGATCCACAAGGCAGCGACCGGGCTGAGTTTTCTCAGCGCTCGCCCACGTAACCGAGCTGCCGGAGCTGCTCCAGATCCTCGGCCGAAGGGCTGTAGGCCGCGCCGGCTTCGCTGCCGCCGCGCGCGGCGTAGGCGCGCTGCCGCTGGGATTGCAGCACCTGCCGGAGCTGCGCCAGCCGCTCGGGCCGACTGGCCGCGAGATCCTGCACTTCCCGCGGGTCCTCCCGCATCGAATAGAGCTCCTGGAAGGGACCCTGCAGGGCCCGCAGCATCTCGGCCAGGAGCAGGTCGGCCGGGGAATTGGGGCCGGCGTAGCGTGCCAGGGCCTCCGGGAGCGTCTCGCGACCCCTGGCCTCGGGGTACGTGGACTCGAACCAGGCCTCCGCGCGCGGCGAGCTGACGAGCAGCGCCACCGTGTCCTCGCCGCGCTCCACGTGGTGCGCGGGGCGCGTCTCGATGAGCTTCCAGCCGTCGAAGGTGACGGCCACCGCGTCCAGCCAGCCCTCGCTGCTGAGCGTGGGCACCGGGGGCAGGGAACCGCCTTCGAGGAGGGGCGCGAGCGAGCGGCCGTGGAGGTACGGCCTGTCGGCGCGCAGGCCCGCCAGCTCGGCGACGGTGGGATAGAGGTCGACCAGCTGCACGGTCTGGTCGACCCGCTGCCCGCCCCCACGGCCCCCGGGCAGCCGGATCAGCAGCGGGACGTGCAGCACCTCGTCGTAGCAGACGTTGTGGCCGAAGAGCTGGGCATGCTCGCACATGGCCTCGCCGTGGTCGGCGCTGAAGATGATGATCGCCTCGTCGAGCAGGTCGCGCTCGCGCAGGGCGTCGAAGAAGCCGCCCAGCGCGTCGTCCACCATCAGGATCTCCTCGTCGTAGGCCGCGATGAGGGGCGCCGTGCGGACGCGCTCGGGCAGAGGCTGGCCCTTCGGGAAGAGCGGCTTCACGATGTAGGGCTGGACCACGCCCAGCGCGGGGGCGTCCTGGCCCACCTTGGCCGTGGCTTGCTCGTCGCAGTGGCCGTCGCCGCGGAAGCGCCCGGCCCAGGGCTTCCCGGGCAGGTACGGCCCGTGCACGTCGAAGGCCTGCACGAACAGGAAGTACGGCTCGCCCGGCGCCAGACCGTCCAGCCAGTCGAGCGCCAGCGGCATCACCTGGTGGATGCCCCCCTCCACGTCGCCCTTGGGCCGGCGCGCCGCGGTCATGTCGTACACCTCGAAACCCTGCGGCATGCCGAGGCCCGGCGCGATCATCAGGTTGTCCACGAAGGCGGCCGTGCGGTAGCCGGCGGCGGCCAGCATCTCCGCCATCGTCCAGCGCTCCTCGGGCAGCACCCAGTTGTTCCATTCGGCCTTGGCCGGCCCCTTGCGCGTGTCGTCCAGGCGGAAGGCGAGCGGGTAAAGCCCGGTGAACTGCGACACGTAGCTGGGCGAGGTCCAGGTCGCGTTCGTGATGCAGTCGTCGAACACGATCGACTCCTGCGCCAGCTCCTCGAGACGCGGCGTGGTGCGCCGCGCATAGCCGTGCAGCGACATGTGTCCGGCCGCCAGGGTGTCGATGCTCACGAAGATGATCGAAGGCTTGCTCCGCGGCTCGCGCTCGGTGACGACGGCGCTCTCCAGCGTGCACGACGTGCCGCCTGGCTGGCCCCGCCACGAGACCTCGATCTCGAGTGGCGACGGGCCGGGATCGGGCAGCTGCAGGACGGCCTCGACCGGACCGGCCACGGGCGCCGCCGCCTCGGCCTCGCCCGCAGGCTGCGAGGGCTCCCCGGTGGCGTCGACGCGCGACACGCGCGCCGTCAGTGAGCCAGGGCCGTCCGCGCGCCCGACGAGGCGCAGCGAGCCACCGCCGGCCAGCTCGACGCGGCGCAGGAGCGTCCCGACATCGAGCAGCCGCACGCCGCGCTCCCGGGCGAGCAGGTCTCGCGTGCCCAGGCTGGCCTGCGCCACGGGGTCGCTGCATCCCGGCGACAGAGCCACGCCGATGCACGCGACGCCGGCGAGCAGCGTGCGCGAGGCGACATGTACGCCGTGCACGGCGGCCAGCCCCGCGCCTCGTGCATGCCGCGGCTTCCCGCCCATTGGTCCCGACCTTCCTGCGCGAGCCACGGGGCAGCGTGCACGCAATGCGCGAGGCCGTCAAGCACCCCCGGCCGTGCGGTGCGCCTGCGCTTCGCTGCCGTGGCGTGCTGGATCGCGCGTGTCGGCTCGTTCGCGACGCGGCGGCGCGTGGGACGACCCGACTCGATCGTCGTCCCGCTCGGAATCGGACGACGATCGTCGTGGGTCGAGCCCTCCATGCGACGCGCGCGACGCGGGAGCGCATTCGCCACAGCTCTGGCGCCCGCGCCGCTTGACGACCTGTGGAGCTGGTGGAAGAGTGCGACGCAGCGCCGTCCTGTTCGCGCGCGCCACCGGAAGGAGATCTCCATGAGCCGTTCGCTGATCCTCGCGTCCCTGCTGTGCCTGCTCGCGGCGCCGACGGCCCTGCGTGCCGGCGTGCTGATCGTCGATGGCGACGGCAGCGGCGACTTCCTCGACGTGCAGTCGGCCGTGAACGCCTCGGCGGATGGCGACATCATCCTGGTGCGGGATCCGCAGGTCGCCGCCTTCACGGTCGGCTCGCGCTCGCTGACCATCGTGGGCATGCCGTCCGGCACCGACGATCCGACGGTGCTGGGCGAGCTCATCATCGCGGGACTCACGGCCGGCCAGCAGGTCGTCCTCTCGCACCTGCAGCTGCAGGGGACCGAGGGTCCGCCCGGCTACACCGGCGGCGTGGCGCTGACCACCGTGGACAACGAGGGTCTCGTGGCCCTGTGGCACTGCTCGGTCACGGGCGGTCCGGGCGGACTGGCTGGCGGACAATTCGGGCTGCCCGCGCAGGGCGGAGCCGCGATCGTCGCCTACAACAGCGCGGGCCTGACGCTCTCGGGGTGCGCGGTCCGCGGCGGTCCGGGCAGCAGCACCGGCACGCTGGCCACCGACGGCGGTGCCGGCATGTTCGCGTCGAGCACCAACGTCAGCCTCGTGCAGTCCACGATCGAAGGCGGGCCGGGCGGCGGCGCCTCGGCCCCGCCGGCGACAGGGGGCGCGGGTGGAAGCGGCCTCGACATCGAGCTGGGCACGGCCTTCGTGGGCGCCCTGGACGTCGTGCTGCGCGGGGGCGACGGCGGCGCGGGCAGCGCGCAATGGGGCGACGGCGGGCACGGCCTCGTGCTCGATGCCTTCTCGCTCGTGCGCGTGCGCGGCGGCGCGCCGCAGGGCGGCTCAGGCTCCGCGGCGCCCGGCAGCCCCGCGGCGGATGGCGCGGACGGGCAGGCCGTCCTCAGCACGGGGGGCTCGCTGAAGCTGCTCCCCGAGCCGCCGCCGAGCTTCACGGGCCTGGGCGCGTTCGCGCTCCCAGGCGACCTGCTGTCCCTGGGCGTCGTCACACCGGGCGGCGACGACGGCCCCCGCGTGCTGCTGGCCTCCCTGCAGGCGGCGGCCACCTACATCGCCGGTCAGCAGAGCCCGCTCCTCGTCCAGCTGCCGTGGATCGCCAGCGTCGTGCTGCCACAGGCGGCGCTGACCGTCGAGGCGCCGCCGCTGCCGGCGGGCCTCGAGGGCGTCGTCGTGCTCCTGCAGGCTTGGGCGCAGGGCAGCGGGCTCTCCAACGCCCAGATCCTCGTGCTGCTGGCGCAGTCGCCGAGCTGAGACCCCCGACGCGCGGCGGAAGGCTCACGAAGGCGTCGTCGCAGGAAGCGCGTTCGAAGCGAACGGCCCCGCGACAGTGTCAGAGCCGTGCCCGGAGAAGGATGTCGCCAGCTTGGGTCAGGAGCTCCAGCCCAGACGCCGCGGGCCCCGCCCCGCTCAGGGCTGCGTGCCCTTCAAGCCCTGGGTGCCGGCCACGCCGAAGGCCGCGCCCGCGTCGGCCCACCACGCCTGCGCCAGGAAGGATGAGCCCGCCGGGAGGCCGGCGGGCCACATGCCGCTGAACGACAAAGTCCCGTCGCCAGCCGTCATGAGGCCGGGCAGCAGGAGCGAGGGTGCGGGCCAGAGCGTGCCGCCCTTGAACGGCGCGCCGAGCTGCG
Source organism: Planctomycetota bacterium (assembly GCA_036274635.1). Classification (GTDB taxonomy): domain Bacteria; phylum Planctomycetota; class B15-G4; order B15-G4; family B15-G4; genus DASUFI01. The sequence continues at coordinate 19,129 of DASUFI010000259.1, read as the reverse complement.
AGGTGCCGAGCACGAGCGTCACCGGGGTCGTCGCGGGAGCCAGCGCGAGCTCGAGCCCGATGGTGCTGCCGCCCACCATGCTGCCGGTGCCGCCGAGCTGCGCCGTCCCCGCAAGGCCGGCCACGCCGGCTCCCAGCTCGGTCCAGGGGTCGTAGGTCACGGCTCCCATGTCCGGCGGTGAGCCATCGGCGTCTCCCGGGGACCAGACCGGGTCGCCGGTGTTGATGCACGGCGACCCGGGAAGCAGGGCGTAGTCCTGCGTCGCAGGGCTGGCCCACAGTGGATCGGCATCGATGTTGCCCTCGCCCGCCGCGCCTCCCTCGATGTCGCTGTAGCGGACGAGCCGCGGCTGGGCGAACGACTTGGTGATGACGGTCCCGCGCACGATCGAGCTGATCACCAGCCCCTCGTTGCCTCCTTCGAACGTGATGGCGGGCCCGCCATCGAAGGTGCACTGGCGCAGGTCGTGCACTCCATCCGCGGTCTCACCGCCCGTGTTCTGGACCTTGGACCTCAGTCCATCTCCGCCACTGAAGAGGCAGGACCACCACGAGTTGGAAGGCTTGTGCGAGTCCAGGCTCCAGGCGAACACCCCGCCGAGGCCGTTGCCCAGGAAGCGGCACCCGTTGGCCTGGAACCACGTGCCGGCGTTGCTCTCCACGCCGTAGCCGCCATTGCCCGCGAACAGCGAGTCGGTGACCTCCCGTGAGATGACTCCTGTGCCCGCGTTGTCGATCACCGTGCAGCCGGTGACCTTGCCGATCGCGGTCAGCTTGGCGCCGACGCCCCCGTTGGCCTCGATGACGCATCCGCTGAGCTCGACCCACTTGCCTTCGAGCCCGCCGCCGCCGTTGTGCGAGAGCGTCGAGTCCTGCACCGTCACGATCTTGAAGAAGTCGAAGCTCGTCTGCGCCACACGCACACCCAGCCCGGCATTCTCCGTCACCACGCATCCTTGCAGCGAGTGCTTCGCATTGCCGGCCAGATCCACGGCAGCGGGCCCGGTGCAACCACGGACCGTGCAGCCCACGAGCGTGAGCTTGCAGCTTCCGTTGGACGAGACGCCGGCCACGGCGTTCCGAAGGGTGAAGCCCTGCACCACCAGCGACATGTCGGTTTGCCCGTCGAGGCCCAGTCCGATCACGACGTCCGCCCCCCCGCCGTCGAGAATGGTCACGTCCGCGCCGTCACGGCTCGCGACCGTGATGTGCTTGTGGCTGGGGACGTGGATGCTCTCGACGTAAAGGCCTGGCGCGACCAGCACCGTGTCCTGCGGCCCCGCGGCAGCGATGGCGGCCGTGATCGAAGGCTGGTCACCGGGCACGTGGATGGTGGTGCCCGCGAGGGCCGGACCGGAGAGCAGGGCGCCCATGACGGCGCACGACACTCGACGGGGCGACAGCATGGGCGCGGCTCCCGAAGGACGCCTCGCGCGCCGTGCCACCGATGGCGGCAGGTCCCGAGCGGGAGGCTCCTGTGGAGTCTACGGCCCGCTTCAGCGAGTGCCTAGGCGCCCTATCCGCCGATGACCAGCTCCACGACGCTGGTCTCTCCGGCCACGAGGTTCACCGGCACCGAGAACAGGACGTCCTCCGGCGCCAGGGTGCCCAGCTGCGCAGAGATGCTGCGCCACACTTTGACGGTGCAGGGCCCGGGCGCGGGACTCCAGGGCCAGGTCCATGCGGCGGATGGCGCAGCGCTGTTCAGGTTCATCGTCCGGTCCAGCGCCAGATGACCCTCGACCTCGAGGCCGATGCAGAGGTCCGGCAGCAAGGGCTTGCCGCTGGCCATGCGCACCGTTCCCTCGAGGACGGGGCCCGGCTCCAGCGCGAGCACGAGCTGGGAGGTGGCCGCCCCGTCGACCGATAGCGTGCCGTCGGGGGCGAGCAGCGCCTCCCGCGTCGCAGTGACGAAACTCGCATCCTCCACTTTCACGGTGTACGCGCCGGGCAGCAGCTGCTGGAAGGCGAAGCGTCCATTCTCGTTGGAGCGGTCGGTCAGGTCCAGTTCCGAGGCACGCGCCAAGCCCTCCAGGCCAAGATCAGCGTCGCACGTCCGATCGTGCAGGCTGACCGCGGCACCCTCGACAGGCTGCCCGCTGCGAGCATCGGTCACCAGGCCCGCCAAGCCCGCCGTCCCGAAAACGAGGTCCACGACCTCGACGCGATCCCAGTCGACGGTGACGGAGACGGCGCGGCTGCGCGCACCTCCCGCCTGCGCCTGCAGGATGTGTGCGCCGGACTGCGTGAACTCGAGCTCGTACTCGCCGGTCGCGGAGGTGCTCGCCTTGACATCCCCCGTGCCGAAGAGGCGCGCCCTGTTCTCGGCCGTCATGGCGGAGGTTATCGGTGACCCTGGCGTGCGCGGCGAGACCGTGCGCCCCACGACCTTGGCCTCCCCGACGGGCTGGCCGACGCGCGTCACACGGCCGCGCACGATCGGCTGGCGGCGCAGCGCGAGCGTGATCTCGTTCGTCTCCCCGGTGACGAGCGTGACCTGGGCCTCCGCGCCAGGCCACGCCGTGACGGTGACGGGACCGGGCGGCAAAGCCTCGAAGGTGAACCGCCCCGTGCTCCCGCTGGTCTCCTGCAGATGCTGGCCCTTCCGCGGACCCTCGAGCAGCGCGACGTCGACTTCGACATCCGGAGCAGGCGCGCCGTCCACTCCCACGAGAAGGCCCTGCAGGCTCCCACCACGATCAAGCGTGATCACCGTCTGTTGCGGTTTCGCCGAGTCCGTCACCGGCTGCGGCAGCCCCCATTGGTCGAGGAAGCCCTGGGCGCTCGCGCTCAGCGTCCAGGCGCCCGGCAGCAGTTGGTCGAAGCGGAATCGGCCTTGGGCATCGGACGTCGCCTTGCGCGGGGGAAGCTGGACGCCCTGGCCTGCGGGCCAGCTCAGGGTGAGGTTCGCCCCGGCAACGGGCGTCCGCTCGGCATCCTGGACGAGCCCCTCGAGCACGGACTCCGGACTCAGCTCGAGCGTGCGCGCGAGCTGCTGACCTGGGCGCACGCCTGGCAGCGCGAAGCCCGTCGTGGCGCGACCGGGCGCGGAGAGCACGACGTCCGTGCCCTCGTCGCCGGCACGCTGCACGACGATGAGGCCGAGGCCGTCGTCTTCCAGTCCCGCGGCCGCCGCCGCCGCCGCGCCCGTGAGCGTCTGGAGCTCCGGGCGGCCGCCGAAGAGGCCCTTCGTCTCGCTGCGGCGCCAGGCCTGTGCGGTCGCGTCCGCGAGCGGGACACGGGCGGCGCTGTCGACCACGCTGATCAGCAGCAGGGCCTGTCCCGGCAGCGCGAGCACCACGCCGTCGGTGCCGGCCTGCACGTCTCGGAGACAGGCTGGGTCGCAGCCCGACGCCTTCGCGAAGACGTCGTAGTAGGTCTGGTTGAGCGTGCCGAGATCGAACGTGCCCTTCGCGTCCGTGCTCACGCGGACCTCGTGATGACCGCCGGCGCCCGTGCCTATCGTGCTGCCGATCTCCTGCGACAGCGGGTCGGCACCTCCGAAGACCATGTCCATGCGCTGCGCCGAGCCGCGCGCAAGGACCCAGGCACCGCGCAGCGGCTGGCCGTCCGCGCCGAGCACGACGCCGCGGATGTGCCGCGCGGGCTCGAGCTGGATGTCGCCGAGATCGAGCACCACACCGGCCTCGATCGTCATGCGCTGTCCCCACGGAACGAAGTCGGGGTGACGCACGTCGAGGAATGCCAGCCCTGGTCCGAGGCTGCCCAGCCGGAAGCGGCCGTCGGGTCCGGAGGTCACGTGCAAGAAGCTGGCCGCGACGCCTGGGTCTCCGGTGCGCTGCACCATCGACGCGGTCATGTTCGGCGGCAGCCCGACGTCGGCATCGCCCACGAAGCCACCCTCAGGCGTCACGAGTCGGCCAAGCACCGCTTGGCCTGGCGGCAGCACGATGTCGCCGGCGTCGTAGGCGCCGGAGCGGAAGCCCGTGCAGGCGTGGACGCGGATCTCGTAGTCCGGGTGATGGACCACCAGGCCTGGCGTCCCGCCGCCGTAGACGCCGGCCCAATGCGCATCCACGTCGGGATCGGGGGGCGCGTCCGGATCGCGGGGCAGCTCGCGCGACGAGAACGAGAAGCGGCCGTCAGCCCCGGAGATGGTCTGCGGCAACCGCTCCCACGCAAGGTCGATGTTCGAGGCGCCCGTCACGAGCCCGAGCGGGCGGCGCAGCTTCCGCGTCGGCACGTGGGACACGATCGCGCCCGCGATCGGGACGCCCTTCTCGTCCACGACGCGGCCGGTGAACCGCGCGTCCTCACCGGGCAGGGTGGCGGCTGCGGATCCCGCCTTGGCCACAGGCTGCGCGGGCACCGCGCTCTCGACAGCGAGCGTCGGTGCGTCGGGCAATCCTGCGGAGCCCGCTTCGGGCGCACTCGGCAGGACGACCTGCACCGCGGGCCTGGTTTCGCCGGGCCGCTCATCGGACCGAAGGAACAGGACGGCCCCGGCGACGACCAGGCCCAGACAGATGGCTGTCGCCACGGCCGACGCGCTCTTTGCCACGACGATTCCTCCCAGATAGGCCAAGGGCACCTTGGCGACGCCGCCACCGAGCGCTGCCGGTGCTGGAGACCGAGGCAGCGCGGCCAGCAGCCAAGCCCGTCGATCGTCCGCAAGGAGGGCTTCGAGCTGCGACCGCAGCCTGCGTCGTGCGCGGGAGAGTCGCTGCCGGATCGCCTCCGGCGACGCATGCTCGAGCTCCGCCATCTCGGCGACGGTCCGGCCTTCGAAGTAGCGCGCGACGATGGCTGAATAATAGGGCTGCTCGAGCGAGGTCACCGCCTCGACGAGTCCTCGCAGGGCTTCGCGGTGCACGGCATCGTCGACCGTGGAAGGCAACGCCTCGGGTCGTGCCGCTCCTCGTTCGTGTCGCTGGCGTCGGCGGTCCGCGCGGCTGCCGTGCCAAGCCAGACGGCGCGTGACCGTCGCCAGCCACGCCTGCAGCGTGAGCCCCGAGCGTCGCTCGCGAGGCGCCTTCTGCAAGGCCAGCAGGCACACGCGCTGGAGCACCTCATCGGCCACATCCGGATCGCGCACGAGGCTCTGCGCCAGGGCCCGCACCCACCCGAGCTGAGCCAGCAGCTCGTCAGCCGCGTGAGTTTCGCCGTGGGATTCCATGCCGTCGTCCACATAGTCCCGGTGCGTGGGCGAGTGTGACAAGGACCGCTCGGTCAAGTCGTCGCGCGAGGCCACGCCCGCCGCCTGTGCGGGGCCCGCTCGGCGGCCTTCAACAGGTGTGTGCGCGCGCGTCTTCAGATCGGTCGACGCGCCAGCCTAAGGTGGACTCGCATAGAGCGCATCGGAGGCCGAAGCACCCGTCGGTGCGACGGGGTCGAAGAACCAGGCCTGCAGGAAGAACGGCGGAATCGCCGCTCCCGTCGCGGGAACCTTGTTCGACAGCGCAGCGCCGCCCGAGGCGTCGAGAAGGAATGGAAAGACGAAATCAGGAGATGGGATCAGCGCTCCGCCCTTGAATGGCAGTCCGAGTGAGCTCGTCCCGAGGATCAAGAACCCGATTCCGCCTGGATTGGCGTGGTCGATCTGGATCGAGGCGGTGGTGTCGACGGCGAGGGAGCCGACTCCCTCCATCGTCGGTATGCCGAAGGCACCGGCTGCCCCTCCGCCGAGCGAGGTCCAGGGTTTTTCGATGCCCGAATAGACGAGCACGTAGTTGACCGAGGCCATCACCACCTCGCTTCGCCCGTCTCCGTTCACATCCCCGGCATCGGCCGCTGACAATCCCAGGCCAGAATTGGGCGCGGGCGGCGTCCACGGCGGATCCGTCCAAGGCTCTCCGGCAAAGACATGCAGAAGGCCTGCATCGTTGCCCGCGTGGACTCGGATCGCTCCCGCGCCTGGCCCGGCAGCGGAGTCCCATGGAGCATCGAGGAGAAAGTCATCGACCCCATCGCCGTTGAAATCCCCTGCGCTGTTGACGCTGACGATGTAGAAGTCGGGATCGTCGAACTCGTACAGGATGCTGCCGTCGACTCCCGAAAAGACGCGGCCGAAGCCGGCGCTTCCTCCGCCACTTGCTCCGTTGCTCCCCACGATGAAGTCGGCGTTGCCATCACCGTTCACATCACCCGATTCAGCGAGCGTCCATCCGAGTTTGGCGTAGGCCTTGTCGCCCCCGAGATGATGCAGCAGGGATCCATCCATTCCGGAGTAGGCCCAGACGCTGCCGACGTAGCCGAGAAAGACGCCGGTCACCGTATTGTGATCGTCGGGGGCGCCGACCAGGAGGTCGGGGAATCCGTCGCCGTTCAAATCCTTGCCGCCGCTGACGCACGAGCCGAAAGAGCCGAGTCCGTAGGCCCCTGAGGCGCCGGTTCCCGTCGGCTTCAGGGTGAAGAGAATCGAATTGTCCTTGCCGGAGTGGACGATGGCGCTCCCGCCCGGATTGCCCAGCACCTCGCCGATGGGCATGCCCGTGATCTGATCCGGAAAGCCGTCGGCGTTGACGTCCCCTGCATCGGCAACACTGTAGGCGCCCCAGCTCACGAGGATGGAGCCGTCGACCCCGGAACGAAGCTGGGCCTTCGCAAAGCCCTGGACGAGGAAATCCTCGAATCCGTCCTGGTTGACGTCTCCTGCTCCGGAAACCGCGCTTCCCAGATACTCGCCGCTGCACGACGAGAAGCTGCACGAAGCGCTTCCGTCGATCTGGTAGAGCAAAGAGCCGTCCGCCCCGTTGAAGGCACGCACCGTGCCCCCGTAGGCGCTGCCGCCACCCGGCGCTTGCACGTAGTCCTCGTCGCTCGTGCCGACCAGGAGATCCTGGAGGCCGTCGCCGTTGACGTCGGCATGTCCCACCGACCTCGAATTCGAGGGAGGCAACGGGAGCTTGTAGAGAAGGCTCTGCGCGGAGGCCTGCATCGACGTTGCGATGGCGAAGGCGCCGACCAGAAACAACGGGCGGTCCAGTTTCATGTTCAGCTCCGAAGGACTCGCGGAGGCAACGTGTTGGACTTCAGCCGCAGGGCCCAGGACGAACAGCACCCGCACGCCACCGCGTCGCGACGGCCCGCAGCGCGTGTCGGTGTGGCCCGCCCGCATAGGAGCCCGTCGAAGAAGTGCTTCGAGTGCGGAAGGTGCGGAATTCGTGCCGGATCGAGGCGCCGGACCGAGGCGAATCGGCGATTCGCCGCAGGGCCGGCAACGAAGAACCGGCGCGAAGGACGCTCCTTCCGCGCCGAATGACTTCTTCGACGGGCTCATAGGGTACCGCGGCTTGCATTCCCGGTCAGGAGCGCTCCGACCGCCCGCGCGCCTGCCGGCACCCTGAAGGGCCGCCGCAAGCCCGCATGGGGGCCGCGGACACCGGCCCGTGAGCCCGCGCAGGGGCTTGTCGCGGCTTCATTCCAGCTCGACGGCGCCCACGGCGAAGTCCGCTGAGCCCTCCGAGAGCAGCCGGCCCGTCGTCGGGTCGCTCACCGCGATGTGGACGCGATAGTCGTCTGCCGGCAGCGCATCGGTCGATACCGCGAAGGAGTCGACCAGCTCGGTGCGCTCCGCCAGCTCGACGGTCTGATCGACGAGGCGGTGCGCCGGCTGCCCGCTGCCGCTCTCGAGATCGCAGGTGACGCGCACGCGCCGGCTCTCGAGGAGGTGGTTGAAGAGGCGGCCGAGCACGACGCGCCGGCCCGGCTCGGCGTCGAGGCGCAACCTGACCTCGACCTCGGGCATGAGGCTGTACACGGAGTGGTAGCCCAGGAGCTCGACCTTGAGGTCGGCGTGGCGCTGCGCCAGGCGCGCGACGAGCGGGTCCAGCTCCCGGCGCCGCTTCCCCCCGTCGCGATACGAGATGCCACCCGGAGTGTCGGTGTCCACGAGGAGCACGCGGTCGAGGCCCAGCTCGTGCGCGCGCGCGACAGCACGCTCGAGCTCGGCGTCCGAGCTGTTCCACTCGAAGAGGATCATCTTCCACACCAGCTCGGGACTCGTGCGACCCGCCGCGCGTCGTGCCGCGGCAAAGTCACGCGCGAAGCGCTCGACCACCTCCAGCCGCCCGCCGCGGCGGTAGCGGGCGTAGCTCTCCTGGTCGACGCCGTCGAAGGCGATCTCGATCTCGTCGAGGCCCGCTTCGAGGAGCCGAGCGTCGAAGCGCAAGTTGCCGTTCGTGTGGCACGTGACGCGCGAGCCCAGCCGGTCGCGGGCATAGCGCGCCATGAGCGCGAAGCCCGGGTTCAGCAGGGGTTCGCCGCGTCCGGAGAACCAGAATTCGCGCACGCCGATGCCGGCCGCGACGAGGTCGTCAACCACCTTGCGGAACAGCTCCGGTGCAAGCTGGTAGGGCGGCGTCTTCACCTGCTTGCGCACGTCGAGCCGCACGCACAGCGGACAGTCGACATTGCAGAGGAAGGACGACTCGACCTGCACCGTGTCCACCGCGCGCAGCCGGAAGCTCTGCGTGTCGATGCGCCCCCAGGCCGCCTCGCCGTCGTCGCGCAGGAACGAGCAGCCGGCGCAGTAGGGAAAGGGCATGCGGCCGTGGTAGAGCTCGCGGCGCATGGTGCGGAAGGCGGGGCCGTCGAGGACGTCGCGCACGATGTCCCAGCCCGCGAGCGCCGCCGCATCGAGGCGCAGGATGGGGAAACTCTCCCCGGGCGAGCACCAGCAGGGCAGCTCGCCATTGGCCTTCAGGTACAGGCTGTCGATGGCGTTGCAGTTCATGCTTGGGCTCGTCCGCTGCGCAGTGTAGCGCACTCGTTCGCTCAGGCTTTCGCCGCCGCGGTGCGTCGCCCGACACCTTGCACGCTGTCGATGCCGGCCGGGCCTGGCCACCTGGCGAGAGAGTGAAGCCCCGGCCCCAGGACATCGTCGAGGTCCGCAGGCGGAGGCGTTCGGGCACGCATACGGGCCGGCGAGTTGGGAGGCTGCGGGGGTGCGCGCATCGAAGGCCGCTGCCTGAGGCGCGGGGCCGCGGGGTGCTGCGGCGAGGCGCGTCAGGACGGGCGCGCTCGATTGTCGAGTTCCGCACGGACGGGTAGATTGGGGAATCGCGCGGGCGGGGGCCGTGGCGAGCCCACGGTGTCGAGCCTTCCTGCCGGGCGACGCCGTCTCCCGGCCGGAGGCGCTGCATTTCCCAGACGAGTGGCCGATGGATCGCTCCGGCATCGATCGCAGGCAGTTCCTGCGCGGGGCGTCCTGTGCCCTGGCGCTGCCCTTCCTGCCGTCCATCGCCGACGCGGCGACTCGGGCGGGAAGCGCCCGACCGGCGCCGGCCAAGCGACTCGTGTGCGTCGGTGCCTTTCTCGGGTTCCATCCCCCGGCGTTCTTCGCGAACGGCGCCTCGCCGCGCATCCTCCGTCCCCTCTACGAAGCCGGGCTGGGCTCCGACTTCACCACGATCTCGGGGCTCGATCACAAGGGGCCCACCGGCAACGGCCACCTCTACGCCCACACGCTGTTCACCGGGACGATCGGCGCCGGGATCTCGCTCGACCAGTACGTCGCGCCGGCGCTCGGCAAGTCGACGCGCTACCCGTCCTTGCAGCTGTGTGCCGGCGAGCCGAAGGCGCGGCCGTCGCTCTCGTTCACCGCGCGCGGCGCTCCCTTGCCGACGATCCTCGACCCCGGCGTGCTCTATGCCAGGATCTTCGGAGCCAGCGCCCTGGCCCACGAGGAGCAGAGGTATCTGATCGAGTCGGGCAGGAGCCTCCTCGACGGACTCGTGGAGGAAGCCCAGGCGCTGCGCCAGCGCATGGACACCGCGGACGCCGCCACGTTCGAGGAGTACCTCGCGTCGCTGCGCGACGTGGAGCGGGACCTGGCCCAGCAGCGCGAATGGATCGATCGTCCGTTCCCCGTGCCTCCCCACGACCTCCCGGCGCCGGCGAACCCGAGTCTCGACGGGTCGATGCTCCTCGTCAACGAGGACCTCATGTGGGACCTCATGGCGCTCGCCCTGAAGAATGACTCGACACGCGTGATCTCGCTCTCCATCCCCGTCACCGTGCGCGCGCTGCTGCTCGACGGCGCGCTGATGAGCGCCGGATACCACTCGCTCACGCATCATGGCAACAAGGCCGAGACCATCGACGCGCTCGTGCGCGTCGAGCAGCGGCACCTGCGCGGCGCGGCGCGCTTCCTGAAGGCGCTCAAGGACACGCCCGACCCCGATGGCGGCACCCTGCTCGACTCGACCGTCACGATCATCGGCAGCGCCCTCGGCGACGCGGCGACGCACGTCCGCACGAACTACCCGCTCCTGGTGGCCGGCGGCGGCTTTGCCCACCGGCGTCATCTCTCCTGCGAAGAGGCGTCGGGCCACCACGAGATGGCGTGTGACCTGTTCGTTTCCGTCCTGCAGCGCTTGGGCTTCGAGGACGAGCGCTTCTCCACGAGCACGTCCGACCTGAACGAGCATCTGACGTGAAGCGCTGGCCCGCGACGACGCTGCTCGCCGTCAGCATCCTCTGTCCGGCGATTCCGGCCCGCGACCCGCCGGATGACGGCGCGTTCCGGCTCGGGTTCCTCGAGAGGAATTGCCTCGCGTGCCACGGGCCGGAGACACAGCGCGGCGATCTCCGTCTCGACACGACGCCGTACGATCCGGGCACGCGCACGGGGCGCGCACGCTGGCAACTCGTGCTCGATCGCATCGACCACGAGAAAATGCCGCCGCCCGAGGCCGCGATTCATCCCACTCGCGCGGAACGCGACCGGATCGTGGCGCTGATCCGGTCCGACATGGACGCCGCCGACGCGCAGGCCTCGGTGGCAGGATCGCCCCTGCGAGGCCTCAAGCGCGCCGAGCTGCTGAACACCGTGCGAGACCTGTTCGACATCCGCGGCCTGCGGCTCCCGGCCTCGTTCCCCGAGGACGAGGCGGCCCTGCCGTCCGGCATCGCGCCCTTGGGGTCCCCACCTTCGGCCGCACACCTGCACGCCTGCATGGAGCTGGCCGCCAACGTGGCCGAGCGCATGGTGTACCTCCCCGCGCAGCAGGTGACGTGCCGGTCGGACGTCTCTTCCTGGAGAAACGAGCATTCGATGTGGGCCAAGGGCGGCGACAACAGCGCCATGTACTTCAACGGCGTCAACAACGCCGCATGGTGCGGGGCGATCTGGGATCGGACCTTCCTCGCGCCGGCATCCGGGACCTACACCGTCCGCGTCGCGGCCCGTGCCGAAGCCGACCTGGGCGCCGATGGCCAACCGCTGCGCCTGGGCTTCTACGCCCTCATTCCGGGCGACTACTACATGCCCGAGAGCGCCAACCGCGTGGAGCTACCACGGGTGGGATCGCTCGACGTGCCCGCGTCGGCCGTGACACAGGAGCTGACCTGCACCGTGGAGCTCGAGCAGGGCGAAGCGGTTCATGTCTACTGCGAGAACCGCCTCCCCGCGACCCAGCCCCAGGGCGCCTTGAGCCGTATCGATCTCGCGGATCTGCTCATGGCCGCCCTCTCGAGTCCGCTGCCGACCGTGCGCATCGAGAGCATGACCATCACGGGCCCCGTGGCGCCGCTCACGCGACAGGTCGCCTTCCTCGGCGGCCGCGAGCGCCCATCCGCAGACGAGGGCTTCCTGCGCTCGATCCTGCTCCCTCTCGCCGAGCGCGCCTATCGCAGACCGCTGACGGCAGCCGAGTCGCTCGACCTCATCGATGGCGTCATGCGTCACCTCGACGAGGTCGGGTCGCCCGAGCTCGCGCTGCGCTTCGGCATCCGCCGCATCCTGCTCTCGCAGGCGTTCCAATACCACGACACCCTGGTGGACAGTCAGGACGAGTATGCGCTGGCAAGCCGGCTTTCGTATTTCCTGTGGAGCTCCATGCCAGATGCCGAGCTTCTCGGCCTCGCGAGCACGGGTCGGATGGCGGAGCCTGACGTCCTGCGCGACCAGGTGCTGCGGATGATCGCCGACCCGAAGGGACAGCGCTTCGTCCAGGACTTCACCGGCCAATGGCTCGGCAATCGGGAACTGGCCACGCTCATGGTGTGCGACGCCAAGTATGTGTGGAACGAGCCGCTGCGTCACGGGTACATCCGCTCGACGGAGATGTTCTTCGACGAGATGCTCCAGCGGAACCACAGCATCCGCATGTTCATCGACTCGGACTTCACGTACGCGAACCTCCCCATGCGCATGGTGTGGGGTTTCCCGGGCGAGTACCCGGACATGTCCCGTATCGAGAGCGATGAGGCCTACAGCCACATCTGGCCGGAGCCCGAGCGACTCGACCTGTCGAAGCTCCCGGAGGGCGTGCCGCCCAACGTCGTCCACCGCGGGGGCATCCTCGGACTGCCCGGCGTGCTCACGCTGACGGGTGACGGCGTGGAGTCCTCGCCGATCCGGCGCGGCGTGTGGGTCCTCGAGAACCTCTACGGTGCGCCGCCGCCGCCACCGCCGGACGGAGTCAAGGCCCTGCCCACCGACACGTCGGGCGCCACGACCGTTCGCGAGACCCTGGCGGCGCACGAGGACTCGGCTTCGTGCGCAAGCTGCCACTCGCGTATCGATCCACTCGGCCTGGCCCTGGAGAATTACGACGCCGCGGGGAACTGGCGTGAACTCTACGTCCGCGGGAGCTCGGCGCAGGGAGTCCCGCTCCCGCCGGAGCCCGTCGACCCGACCAGCAAGTTGCCCGATGGCGTGCGCCTCACGGGCCCGCAAGACCTCAAGCAGCACCTGCTCGGGCACTCCAGGATGTTCACGCGCTGCCTCGCGACGAAGCTCCTCGAGTACGCCACCGGGCGCCGCATGTCGAAGAGCGACGCGCGCATCGTGGATCAGATCGTGCAGGATGAGCCTAGCGACGGCTACGGTTTCCGGGACCTGCTCGTGGCGCTTGTGCAGAGCGAGGGCTTCAGGACGCGGTAGCGCTGATACACCTCTCCGCGTCCGAGGCAAGCTGCTGCAGACGATCGACGGCCGAGCGCGGCCACCGATCCGAGGTGCTTCGCTATTTCGTCGTGCCGGCGAGCAGGTTGCTGATGGCGACGGCCTTCACGGCCGCCGTGTCGTGCAGCGCGATCTGGAAGTCGAGCACGAGGCCGGCCGGAATCCCCGTCGGCCACGCGGCGAAGGGCACGAGCAGGTCGCCGGAGGCCGAGGTCACGAGCGGGATCTGAGCGATGGGCGGGAAGGCCGCGAGCTGTCCGCCCTTGAACGCGACGGGCGTGGAGACGAGCGAGATGAACAGCACCGCCGGCTGCAGCGGCGCCGCGTGGTGACCGTGCAGCGCACCCGGCGTGCCGGCCAGCAGCAGGCCCTGTCCCGACAGCGCCGGGATGCCGTCCACGCCGGCGAGCCCGCCGCCCGCCTGCGCCCACGTCGGCAGCGCGCCCGAGAGGACCTCGGCGAGACCAGCGTCGACGGCGGCCTGGTCGTCGTAGGAGAAGCCGATGATCACGTCGGGGCGGCCGTCGCCGTTCACGTCGCCGAGCCCGTCCACGACGACGCCGGAGCGCGGGCCGGGGGAGACGCCGTCCCAGGTCAGCAGCACGCTGCCGTCGGCGCCGGACACGAAGCGCGCGGCGCCCGAGCCGACGCCGGTCGGGTCGTCGCCCGGCATCGCGATGAGGACGTCCAGCACGCCGTCGCCGTCCCAGTCGCCGGCGCTGCACACGTCGGCGCCGAGGGCGTCATCGATGGAGTCGCCCTTCCAGTCGAGGAGCACGGCGCCGGTCGCGCCCGAGCGCAGCCAGGCGCGCCCCGCGTTGTGCGCCGACGTGTCGTCCTGCTCCGCGCCGATGAGCACGTCCGGCACGCCGTCGCCGTCCACGTCGCCGGCGCCGGCCACCGCGTGCCCGTAGAAGTCGAAGCCCGTGCTGCCGACGAAGTTGAAGAGCACGGCGCCGTCGGCGCCGGAGTAGATGCGCGCCTGGCCCGGGTCGGGGATGTCGTGCAGTCCGGCGATGATGTCCGGCACGCCGTCGGCGTTGATGTCGCCGATGCCCGCGAGGACGTGGCCGAGGTCGTCGCCGGCCTCGTCGCCGAGGAACAGGTAGATCTGCGAGGCGTTGGCGCCGGAGACGACGCGCACGCTGCCCGAGTTGAGGCCATTGTCGTCGTCGTGGTGCGCGCCGACCGCCACGTCGGGAACGCCATCACCGTCGATGTCGCCGACACCAGAGACGCCGACGGAGAACTCGTCGTCCGCGCCGGTGCCGTCGAGCACGAACAGCGTCGCGCCGTCCGCGCCGGAGAAGACGTAGGCGCGGCCCGAGTTCGCGCCGACGCCGTCGTGGCGGAATGCGCCGACGATCACGTCGTCGTGCCCGTCGCCGTTGACGTCGCCCGCCTCGGCGACCGACCAGCCGAACTCGTCGCCTTCCGCCTCGCCGAGCCAGCTCAGCAGCAGGGCGCCGGTGCGGCCCGAGTCGACGAAGGTCGCGCCCGCGTCCTGGGCGACGGTGTCGTCGCCGCGCGCGCCGATCAGGACGTCGGGGAAGCCGTCGGCGTCCACGTCGCCGGCGCCGGCCACGGCGTTGGCGAAGAGCTGGTCACCGGCCGCACCCGCGAACGTGTGGAGCACCGTCTGCGCACCGGCCGGCGCGGCGAGGGAGCCGGCGAATGCGCCGGCGAGCAGGCCGACGAGCGCCTTGGTGCCGAGCGGCCGCGGGGCCCGAGGGAGCGCGAGATCGGTCATGGGACTCTCCTCCTTCTTCCTGTGGCGCCGGTGCGGGGGCGCGCCGGGGTGCGCATGGTAGCGGTCTTTCGCGCTGCCTTTCCGGGACAGACACGGATCTCGCGCCGGCCGACACAGGACGGGCCCCGATCCCCTCCATTGTAGAGGAACCCGGCAGCACGACAGACCGGCGGGCGACCCCGGCCGCCGCGCTCACTTCGTGTGCACCGTCATCATGGGCCCCTCCATGCCGAAACGGATCATGATCCAGTCGAGCATCTCGCTCGTGAACTGGGCCAGCGGCGCATCGCTCACCTCGTAGCGCGAGAGCGCGTTGGCCTCGGGCTCGCATTCGCGCATGGCCAGCTCGAACACGTAGCCGAAGTAACCGTCGTGCTCGTCGTCCAGCGGCGGCGTGCCGAAGGCGCTGCCGTAGAGCGTGCAGACCGGCGGCGTGTACTCGCGCGGGATGTTGCAGATCTCCCACGAGATCGACGCCTCCAGCAGCAGCGCCGGGTCGACGCCCTGGATGGTCTGCTGGCCGAAGAAGGCGCCCGTGAACGTCGGGACCAGCAGCGTGAAATCGGTGATGCCGTCGAAGCCCACGTACAGCAGCGGCCGCGTGGACTGCTGCTCGATCAGGGTGCCGTCCGGATCGGCGCCGTTCTCGCTGAACGCCAGCCAGCCGGCCAGCAGCGCGCCGCTGCTCACCCCCCACACGCCGATGCGCTCCGGGTCAAGCGCGTAGGTCGCGGCCTCCGAGCGCAGGTACTGCACGGCCAGCTGCACGTCGTGCAGCTGGTCCGGGAAGTGGAACGTCGGGTAGGGGGTGAACTCGACCGCAGCCACGGCGATGCCGTTGAGGCGCAGCAGCTCGAGGAAGGACTTGTAGTGCGTCGCGACCGCGCCCTTGCCGCCGTCGGGCGGCAGGCCGCCGTGCAGGAACACGAGCACGGGGTCGGCGCCTGAGCTGACATACGGCGGGTACCAGTCGAGCTTGAGGCTCGGGTGGTAGTCGCCGTAGGGAATGTCATAGAGCACCGGTGCCCCTCCGCCGCCTGGCGCCAGCGTCGCGAGCAGCAGCAGGCCGAAGAAGATCCTCATCATCGCGCAGCTCCCCTGGTTCGCGGAGGGTTCATGGTATGCCGGCGCGCCCCCGCGCCTCCCCGCTCACTTCTACTGCGGCTGCTTCGCCGGGCCCTGGAGATAGGACAAACAAGGCCCCCATGCCAGGCAGCTCCGCGCTGGCGTGTTCCGGGCCGGCGACTAGGTGGCGGGAAGGCGGTGTGGACAGCCACCATCAGCCGCTTTGACGTCAGCGGCAGCCAGGCGCACCGCAATGCCCTCGATGACAGCCGGGCCTGAGGGCAACTCGCCATTCGATGACGAGAAGGGTCCGCTCAGGCACGCCACGAGGACGACGACCCGGGACCCATCTCGGCGCTCGCCCCACGAGGGCCGCCGCGGACGCTGCTTGGCCGACACGGACCGGATTGCGATGCGTCCGCGACTTCGGAGCGCTCACTTGTCCGCCAGGTACATGAACCGCGACAGCCTGCGCTCGCTGGCGAGCGTGTGCGTGACCTCGAGAAAGCGCTGCAGGCCTTCGAACCCGTCCAGGCCCTCGAGCGGCACGAGCCGCTCGCGTCGCCGCGCGCGGGCGTCGCACCACTTGCGCGAGATCGAGGCGACGGCGTCCGTGACGTCCCGCACCTCGCGCACCGTGAACCCGGCTTGCTCCAGGAGGCGCTCGTTGAGCCCGAGCGGAATGAAGAGGTAGAAGCCGATGGAGCTGCGGCTGCGCATCTCCACGCTGGTGAGCTGGCCCGTCACGACGATCGGGTCCGTGAACAGGACTCGCCCGCCGGGACGGAGCAGGCGATGCCACTCCTGCAGCACGGTCGCGCGATCCGGCAGGTGGTTGATGGCGTCGTTGCAGAAGACCGCATCGAAGGACGCGTCGGGAAACGGCAGGCGGCCGCCGGCGTCCACCGTCTGGTAGGAAACGGACGGCGCCCCGCCGTCGCCCGCAGCGCGGGCTTGCGCGGCCTCGATGCCGTGCGCGTTGAGATCCACGCCGACACACGTGGCGCCGGTGTGGTGCGCCATCTCCCGCGTCGCTCCGCCCGACCCGCACGCCACTTCCAGGGCCCGCTGGCCGCGGCCCAGTCGGAGCAGGTCGAACCAATGACGCGCCTCGCCGGCGGTCATCCAACTCGACTGGCCGAGATCCTCGCCGTAGGTCTCGCGGCGCACCTCGACCTGCGCGTCCGCCGACAAGTGTCCGTAGTGGCCGTCGTAGAGATCGACGTGGGTCATCGGGGAAGACGCCGCACCGCGTCCCATCGGCCGCGAGCGCGGGTCGGACCTCCCATCGTTGGAACAAGGTGTTGATGAACGGATTCAAGATCCGCTCGCGGCTGAACTCGCGGTTGAGCTCGCGCGTGAGTGGCAAGCCATCGTACGGACCGCGCCCGGCCTACAGATCCCCCGGCGGCGTGACCTGCCAGTCCGACGCCGTGGCGCCGGTCAGGTCCACCACCGTCGCCTCGACCTGCCACTTCTTGTCGAGCGGCAGCGGCAGCGCGCCATAGGTCAGCGTCGCCTGCTTGCCGTCGGGGCTCAGGTCCAGCGCCGTCGCGAAGGGCGCCAGGAGCCAGAACACGTTGCCATAGCTGCCGATCGTGACCGACAACGTCGAGAGGTCGAGTCCGCCCTGCGGATCGAGAAGGCCGTCCGGGTCCACCCAGGTGAGCGCCAAGGCGTTCGTGGTCGGCAGGAAGGACACGTAGACCTTCGGGCCCTCGGGACGGCTCGCGGCGTCGAAAGGGTTGCTGCCAGCGAGCGCCTCCTCGCGATTGGTGGCCCCATCCCCGTCGGCATCTCCACCCTGGTCAGTGACGTTCGCCCAGATGAAGCCGGTCGGGTCATCGTTGGGAATGGCCCATTCCGAACCGTAAGAGTCGAAAGAGGCCAGAGGCTGTGTTGACTTCACACCGGTCACCAAGTTCAGCCGCACCAGCCGCCGTGGGAATGGCGGCACCTGTTGCACGCCTACCGCAAACAGATCTTCGCCGGACGGGCCCAGCGCGAGTCCATAAATAGCACCTGCCGCAAGCTTGTATGTAGATGCAAGTTGGGCGGTCGACCCACTGAAGCAAAGCACATCACCGCCCCAATCGCCCGCGGGCGTGTACGCGCTCACGGTCCAGACGTTGCCAAGGGCATCCGTCCGAAACTGTCGCGTCTGCCCGTTGAACCCAGCCCCGTTCATGTCCGTTTGAAGAAGAATCTGATACGTCGTCGGGTCGATCTCGGTCAAGTAGCTACCGATAGCGAACCAGAGCGTTCCATACGGGGACATGGCCAACGTGCTGACCGTCGCACCGAACTGGCTGGATCCCGCAGGCTTCGAAAACGTGCCCTGGCCGAGAATGTCGCCCGTTGTCGCGCTCACTTCAACGAGCAACCCGACGGGTGACAGGGGATCAATGGTCTTCCTGTCACCCATGTAGATGTGACCTGACGGCGAGATCACCATCTCCTGCGGGTAGAAGTCGAAGAGGCTCGGCCCCGCAAAGTTGGACCAGAGCACCGATCCATCCGCTGCAAGGGCGTAGAGCGGTCCCGCGGAGCTCAGCGGAATGCGGGTCAAGACATACACCGTCCCGGATTGCGACACGGCACAGCGCGCTGGGTTGTACTGCAGGTTGACGCTGGGGAGAATCAGACTGCCATCCGCAGCCATCCGCAACACCTTGGTGTCGTTCAACTGGTCGAACGGCACCCAGTATCGCCCCTGGGCGTCGAGGCTGGCGCCGCTCCATTGGCTCAAGTATCCCTTCCCGGCAGCACTCGCTTCGGTCTGCGTGAATCCGAGCGACGTCAGCTTCCTGTCGAAGCGGCCGATCCCCTCGAAGCCGGCGGCATTCTTGCCGAACAGCACGATCTGGTCGGCGATCTGCCCGGAGGCCACGGACGCCGCCAGCACAAGCCAGCACATCGTGATGCCCAGCATGACGAGGCCATGTCGAACCGGACGAGCTGGATCGAGTCGATGCCTGCCCTCGGGCAGTGATACGCCACTCATCCGCTTGGTCATGTCATGTTCCTCCAGTGAAGGAGTACGCCTGCCCGGCGCCCGCGATTCCGCTGACGTCCTGTCCACGCGATGAAATGATGATCTGTTCGCCAAGGATCGTCGAGCTGTTCAAGTAATTGCAGGTCTCAATCCAACTCCCGAAGATTGCATCGCTCTTGATACCTGTAGGGTCAGTGAGCTGGCTCGTCCAGGCATTTGGCTCCTTGCCATTGCCAGACGACGTAGAGGAGGAGTAATTCGGGTCAAGCGGAGTCTTGAGTGCGAAGACACGGCCCGCGTGATCATGACGGTAGTTGTCAACGATTGTGAGACAGTCTGCATGGAAGTTCATTGAGTCGCGGCGAGCAGCTCGGGCGTGGGCGCGGGGGGATTGATCCAGACCGCCGCCGGCAGGGCCGGTGGCGAGGGCGGGCCCTTGACGAAGCGCT
>DASUFI010000258.1:0-6338 GCA_036274635.1 Planctomycetota bacterium | reverse complement strand
GGCCGACGACAGCGTCATCGCGCAGACGCGCCTCGATGCGACCACGCTGGGCCTGCCGCTGGACGGCAGCGACGACTTCGGTGCTTCGCTCGCGGCGCTCGGCGACGTCGACGGCGACGGGCATCCCGAGCTGGCCGTCGGCGCGCCGAACGCCGGCCCCGGCCTGCTGCTCGGCCCGGGCGCGGTGTACCTGATCTCGCTCTCGGCCTCGGGCCAGGCGCTGGCCACGCACGTTTTCGCGGAGGGCGTGGGCGGCGTGCCCGGGCCCGCCAGCGCCACGGGCTTCGGCGTCGCGCTCGCGGCCGCGGGGGACCTCGACGCGAACGGTGTCACGGACCTCGCCATCAGCGACTCGTTCGGCAGCACGGCCTCGGAGGCCATCTGGCTGCTGGCCCTGGCCTCGGATTTCTCGGTGCGCTCGACCACGCCGATCGTGCCCGAGGATCCGGCCTTCGGCGGCGTGCCAGTGCCCGGCGAGGGCTTCGGCCACGCGCTCACGGGGCTGGGCGATCTCGACGGCAACGGCACGCCCGACCTCGCGCTGGGCGAGCCCGCCGCGGGGCCCGACAACGCGGGTGCGGCGTGGCTGGCCTTCCTCGATCCCGGCCCGACGCTGGCCTCCGCGGTGCGCATCGCGCCCGGGCAGGACGGCTTCGCGGGACCTGTCGCGAGCCAGGCCGCCTTCGGCAACTCGCTCGCGGCGGGCGACCTCGACCACGACGACGTCACGGACCTCGTGGTGGGCGCGTACTTCGACGCGGCCATGACCGGCAGCGCGTGGATCCTGACCCTCGCGCCGAGCGGCGTCGTGACGCATGGGCAGGAGTTCACCGACGACGGCGCGCAGAGCTTCTACGGCCCGCTGGACGAGGACGATCAGTTCGGCACGGGTGTCGCGCTGCTGCCCGACCCGGGCGGCGACGACCAGCTCGTGGCCGGCTCGCGCGGCGACGGCGGCAGCTTCCTGGTGGGCCCCGGCGCGGTGTGGGTGCTCGACCTCGAGGAGCCGGATCCGTGGAACAGCCTGGGCTTCGCGCTGGCGGGCATCAACGGGCCGCCGCTGCTCATCGGCGCCGGCCCGCTGACGGCCGGCTCGGTCGGCTCGCTCAGCCTGAAGCACGCCAAGCCGAGCAGCAGCGCAGCCATCATCCTGGGCTTCGGGCTCTCGCTGCACCCGCTCAAGGGCGGCGTGCTCGTGCCCACGGCCGATGTCCTCCTGCCCGGCCTGCCCACGGACGTCAACGGCGAACTGTTCCTGCCCTTCCTCTGGCCGTCGGGCATCCCGTCGGGCTTCTCCCTCTACTTCCAGGAATGGATCGTGGATCCGGCGGGTCCCAAGGGCTTCTCGGCCTCCAACGGACTGCAGGCCGTCACGCCGTGACAGGCGTCCCCGAACGGTTCAACCTCGGGGACTTCCTGCTCGATCACAACCTGCGCGCCGGCCGCGGCGCCAAGGTGGCCCTGCGCTGGCGCGACGAGGCGCACAGCTACGAGCGCCTGGCCGGCGACGCCGCGCGCCTCGCGCGGGCCTTCACCGACCTGGGCCTGCGCATGGAGGAGCGCGTGCTGCTGGCCGTGTCCGACCGGCCGGAGTTCGCGACGGCCTGGTTTGCGACGCTGCGCGCCGGCGCGGTCTTCGCCATGGTGAACCCGCTGCTGCCCGAGGAGGACTACGCCTACTACCTCGAGTACACGCGGGCGCGCATCGCCGTCGTGGACGAGGCGCTCGCGCCCTGCTTCGCGCGGCTGGCACGCGGCGCGCCGCACCTGCGCGCGGTGGTGGTGCTGGACGCGGACGGCTTCCGCGAGGCCCCGCCGCCGGCCGCCGCCGTCGCGCTGGCCGGCGCCGCGCCAGGCCTGCCCGCGGGCCAGCCGACCGCGCGCGCCGCGGGCCGCGGCCCCCCGCAGCTGCACGCGGGCCAGCACGCCTTCTCCGACCTCGTGCGCGAGGCCCCCGCGCCGCTGCCCATGGCCGACACGCACCGGCACGACATCGCCGGCTGGCTGTTCACCTCGGGCAGCACCGGCAAGCCCAAGGCCGCGGTGCACTTCCACGAAGACTTCGCCTTCAACGTCCAGCACTACGCGCAGGGCGTGCTGGGCATCCGCGAGAGCGACGTGACGGCCGGCGTGCCCAAGCTCTTCTTCGGCTACGCGACGGGAACCGACCTCATGTTCCCCTTCTCGGTGGGCGGCGGCACGGCGCTCTTCTCCGAGCGCAGCACGCCCGAGACGGTGCTGGACGTGATCCAGCGCTACCGCCCCACCATCCTCACCTCCGTGCCCACCATGATCGGCAAGATGCTGGCGCACGAGGCCGAGCACGGGCGCGCGGACCTGTCCTCGCTGCGCCTGGTGCTCTCCGCCGGCGAGAAGCTGCCCGAGGCCCTGCAGCGGCAGTGGCTCCAGCGCTGCGGCGTGGAGATCCTGGACGGCATCGGCAGCGCGGAGCTCTTCCACATCTACATCAGCAACCGCCCGGGCGCGGTGCGCGTCGGCTCGCTGGGCCAGGCGGTGCCGGGCTACGACTGCCGCGTGGTGGACGAGTCGGGCGCCGAGCTGCCGCGCGGCACCGTCGGCCGCCTGCACGTACGCGGCGAGTCCTCCGCGCTCTGCTACTGGCAGGCGCACGAGAAGAGCAAGGAGACCTTCGCCGGCGACCTCGTGGTCACGGGCGACCTCTTCCACCAGGACGCCGAGGGCTACTTCTGGTACGAGGGCCGCGCCGACGACCTGATCAAGGTGGGCGGCATCTTCGCCGCGCCGCACGAGATCGAGGGCTGCCTGCTCGAGCACCCCGCCGTCGCCGAGTGCGGCGTGGTCGGCTGGAAGGACGAGGAGGGCATGGAGAAGCCCAAGGCCTTCGTCGTCGCGCGCGCCGGGCGGGCGCCGGCCGACGCCGGCGCCGCCGCCGCGCTGACCCGCGAGCTGCAGGAGTGGGTCAAGGCGCGCCTCGCCGTGCACAAGTACCCGCGCTACGTGGAGTTCCTGGCCGAGCTGCCCCGCAACGATCGCGGCAAGGTGGACCGGAAAGGGCTCAAGGCGCGGCAGGCCTGACGCGACGTCCGGAAGCTTCAGCGTTCGACACGCACTGACGGCCGCGCGCTGGGACGAGAAGCCCTGCGGGCCCCAGTGCCAGTCGCTCGCGATGCTGACGCCGGCCACGGGCGCACCCGCGACATCCACCGCTGCACCGGCTCTTCGCAGCGCTGCGCAGGATAGCCCCCGCGGCGGCAGCGGTGTTGCATCGCCGGCGCAACGCCGGATGATTCGGCAGGCCGATCATCTCGCGGGCCGGAGCAGAGTGCATGTTCGACCTCGCCAAGCTGGCCTGGCCCGACGTCGCGGCCCTCGTCGCGCGGCCCGGCGGCTGCGCGGCCATCCTGCCCGTCGGCGCGACCGAGGCGCACGGGCCGCACCTGCCGCTGGACACCGACGTGACCATCGCGCTGGGCATGGCCCGGCGGGCCGCCGAGGCGCTGGCGCAGCGCGGGCGGGCCTGCGTCGTGCTGCCGCCGCTGGCCTACTCGGTGGCGCAGTTCGCGGCGCCCTTCGCGGGCACGCTGTCCCTGCGGCCCGAGACGGCGCGGGCGCTCCTGGCCGACGTGCTGGCGGCCGCTGCCGGCGCGGGCCTCTCGCCGCTGGCCGTCGCGAACGCGCACCTCGAGCCGGCGCACATCGAGACCATCAAGTCGGCCGTCGAGGAGGTCCACGGGCGCTGTGGCGCCGCCGTCCTCTTCCCGGACGTGACCCGGCGGGCCAACGCCCAGCGCCTGACGGAGGAGTTCCGGAGCGGGGCCTGCCACGCCGGCCGGTACGAGGGCTCGCTGGTCATGGCGGACGACCCCTCGGCCGTGAAGGACGAGCTGCGCCGCGGCCTGCCGGAGGTGCCTGTCAGCCTGGTGGAGGCCATCCGGGCCGGCCGGCGCGACTTCCTGCAGGCGGGGGGACCTCAGGCCTACTTCGGGCGGCCAGCCGAAGCCAGCGCCGCGGAGGGGCAGCAGACCTTCGCCATCCTGGCCAGCCTGCTGGTCGAGGCCATCGAGGGGTCCCCGCTTTGACGCGTCCGTCAGTCCTGGCGCAGAATGCGGCGTCATCATTCGGCCCCCGGATCCGGTGCGTTCCGGGCGCGACCCCGCGGAGTCCCGAACAGATGCGCTCGCTTCGCCGCCTGCTGGCCACCTGGTCACTGACCCTGCCCGTCGTCCTGGGGGCCTGCGAGAGCAGCAAGAGCGACGTCGGGGAGCTCGGGCCGGCGCCGATCCCGGCCATCAAGGAGCTGCCGGGCGTGCAGAACTACAGGCGCTGGAGCGCGCACGTCGCGCAGGGCGCCCAGCCCGAAGGGGACAAGGCCTTCGAGGCGCTGAAGGCCGAGGGCATCACCACACTGCTGACCGTCGACGGCGCCATGCCCGACGTCGAGGCCGCCGAGCGCGTCGGCCTGACCTACGTGCACATCCCGATCGGCTACGACGGGATGAGCAAGGAGGAGGAAGTCGAGATCGTGAAGGCGGTCACGGACAGCCCCGGCCCGGTGTACGTGCACTGCCACCACGGCCTGCACCGCGGCCCGGCGGCCGCCGCCTTGGCGCGCATGACCCTGGACGGCGTCAGCAACGCCGCGGCCGTGGAGGGGCTCAAGGCCTCCGGCTGCAGCCCCGCCTACGACGGCCTGTTCCGCGATGTCCTCTTCTTCGCGCCGCCCGCCCCGGAGGCGCTGGCCGCCATCGGCCCGCTGCCCTCGGCGGTCAAGCCCAAGGGCGTGCGCGACGCCATGATCCACATCTCGGACCGCTTCGATTACGTCAAGGCCAGCCAGGGCGCCCAGTGGGCCCAGCTGCCGCAGTTCCCGGACGTCACGCCGGCGCACGAGGCCACCATGCTGCGCGAGGGCTTCCGCGAGCTGGCCCGCACGCCCCAGGCGCAGGCCAAGGACGCTGACTTCCTGGCGCGACTGGCCACGGCCGAGGAGCAGTCGGCCGCCCTGGAGAACGCGCTGAGGGTCGGGGACCTCGCCACGTCCGACAAGGCCTTCACCGAGTTGAAGGCCAGCTGCACGGACTGCCACGCGGCCTACCGCGATCACGACTGATCGCCCGTAGAATGCGGCGCACATGCGCCGCTTCCGGCTCCCCTGCCGCGCCCTGCTCCTCGCCGCGCTCGCGGGCTGTGCGCGCACGGCGGACGAGTGGCTGGCCGACCTCGCTGCGCCCGAGCCCTTCACGCGCGTGCTCGCGGTGACGGCGCTGGCCGAGCTCGGCCAGCAGGACGCCCTGCCCCACGTGCTCGCGGCGCTGGATGATCCCAGCGAGGACGTGCGGGCCGCCGCGGTCGCGTCGCTGGCGCGCCTCGGCCCCCCCGCGATGGCCACGCTGCTCTCCGCCCTGAAGCCGGGCGCGCCGGCCGTCGACCGCGAGCGGGTGCTGGTGTGCCTGCCGCTGCTGGGCCCGCAGGCCGCCGAGCCGCTGGTGGCGGCGCTGTTCGATGGCGAGCACGGCACCCAGGCGGTGCTGTCCGCGCTCGAGCGGCTCGGTCCGGAGTCCACCCGCTCCACGCTTCCGGAGCTCATCCAGGCCCTCACCTCGCCGAAGCCCGAGACGCGGGCGCTGGCGGCCGACGCCATCCATGTCGTCGACCCGACCGACCGCGACGCGCTGGCCGGCCTGCTGGCCGCCTGCCGCGACGACACCCCCTTCGTGCGCACGGCGGCGCTCGAGGCCGCCGTCGGCGGGCTGCTGGCGCGCATGCGCCTCGACGGTCTCGCGCGCGCCGCCGCGCAGTCGCAACTCGAGAGCCTGGGCCCCGACGCGCTGCCGGCCCTGGCGCGCGCGCTGCGCGGAGCCCAGCCCGGCACCGCCGACGAGTCGCTGGCCGCGCTGGCGGCCTTCGGGCCGGCCGCCCTCGGGCCGGCCTTCGACGAGCTCTACCACCGCAACCCGCAGCACGTGCAGCGCGCCGGCGCCCTGGCCGCGGCCATCGGCCCCGAGGCGGTGCCGGTGCTGCTGCAGATGCTCGACGGCACCGACCAGCGCCGCCACCTGCTCGCGCTCACCGGCCTCGGCGCCCTGAAGCAGGCCGCGCGCCCGACCGTGCCGCGCCTGATGCAGGAGCTGCGCACCGGCGAGCCGATGGTGCGCTGGGGCGCGGCCTACGCGCTCGGGCTCATCGGCCCCAACGACGACGACCAGCTGCGCGAGCTGCTCGCCCTGGCCGCCGCCTCGGACTACGTCATCCACGACCAGATCGCGCCCGGTCTCGTCGACGCGCTGCTCGACCGCATCGCCACGCGGCCGGACGAGGCCGATGTCTGGCGCGCGGCGCTGCATGACTTCGGGCCG
>DASUFI010000257.1:0-5664 GCA_036274635.1 Planctomycetota bacterium | reverse complement strand
TGCCGCTGCGACCGGGCGAGCCGCTGGACGAGGCCGCGCGCCCCTCCGACGCCGCCGCGCTCCGTCGCCTGCGCACGGCGCTGCAGCGCGGCCTGCGCGAGGCGCACGGGTTGCGGCTGCTCGCGGGCGCCGCGTCAGCGCCGGTGCGGCACGGCATCATGCGCTGGACCATCCGCGTCGTGCCGCTGCGCTGCGAGCTCGCCGGCGGCGCCGTCCGCGGGCCCCTGCAGTGGGCCGACCCGCGCGTGCCGGACCTGCCGCTCACCACCTCCACCCGTCGCGCGCTGCACGCGGCGGCCTCCGAGGCGTTCGAGGCCGCGCCGGCCACGGGCTATGCTCGGACGCGGCATGCCCGAGGCCCCCGCGACCCACGCTGATCACGCCCAGCTGCGCGCGCTGCGCGAAGGCGTCGGCGTCACGTCGCCGCTCGTGCGGGCGGCCATCGCCGTCACCGGCCCCGATCACCGCGACTGGCTCGACCGCATCGCCAGCAACCCCATCAAGACGCTGGCCGACGGCCGCGCCACCGGCTTCACGCTCATGGACGGCAAGGGCCGCCTGCGCGGCGAGCTGCGCGCCGCCGCCTGCGGCGTGCCCGGCGGCCTGCTGCTCGACGTGCCCGAGGCCGGCCGCCCCGCGCTGCTGAAGGCGCTCGACATCTACATCCTGAGGGAGAAGGTCGGGCTCGAGGACCTCTCGGTCTCGACGCGCTGGGTGCACGTGCTGGGCCCGCGCGCCGGCGAGCTGCTCGCGCGCCTGGGCTTGCCGGCGCCGCAGGGCGACGAGGCGCTGGCGGGCGCAGGCGTGACGGCGGCGCTGGCGTCGCGGCACTTCGGTGCGGCCGGCGCGGACCTGCTCCTGCCGGCGGCAGCCGTCGACGGGCTGGTGAAGCGCCTCGAGGACGCCGGCGCGAAGGCGGTCGAGCCGGCGGCGCTCCACGTGCAGCGCATCGCGCAGGGTGTGCCGTGGTGGCCCAATGACCTCGCCGATGCCGTCATCCCGCTCGAGGCCGGCCTCGATGCGGACGTCTCCGTCACGAAGGGCTGCTACCCGGGGCAGGAGGTCGTGGCGCGCATCACGAACCTCGGGCAGGTGGCGCGCAAGCTGCTGCGGCTGTCGACGCAGGGGCGCGTGGAGCTGGCGCCGGGCACCCCGCTGCTCGGCACGGGCGAGCGCGCGGGGCAGGATGCGGGGAAGGTGACGTCGGTCGCGTGGGATCCGCTGACGGAGCGAACGGTGGCGCTGGGGTTCCTGAAGCGGGCGTTCTGGCCGGCGGGGACGGTCGTGCGCGCGGGGGACGCCGAGCTGACGGTGGCGACGCTGAAGTCGTAGCGCTTCAGGGCGCCACGACGACGATCGGCGGCGACTCCGGCTTCAGATCGAGCTTCATGCGGAAGGGATCTTGCCCCTTCAGCGAGAACTCGGCGTCATAGCTGCCGGGGAAGGCGTGCTCGAGGCGCATCACGCCCTTGCGGCTGAGGACCGCGAAGCGGCACGCGGGCGCAACGGCGGCGTGCTCGGACGGGGTCAGGCGCACCCACGTGTCGGCCAGCGGCTGCTGCTGGGCGTCGACGAGCCTCACCTCGAAGGAGGGACAGGACTTCATGTCCAGCTGGACGTCGGCTGCATGCGGGCCGGGATCCACGTGGCAGAGCACGTACGGCGAAGCGAGCTGGCCCGACGACGCCTGGAAGAGGTAGTTGCCGGCGGTCAGGAACATGTCGTGCGCGGCATCCTGGACGAAGGTGACTCCGGCGTTGAAGCGATCCTCGCCGCACCAGGACAGGCCCCAGCCTCCGTCGGATGACGTGGCCGATCCCGTGCTGCTCACCGAGAAGCTGCCGCCACGCTGGCCCGCCGGTCGCGTGGCGCCGCCGGTCATGTGCAGGTGCACGAGGCCCGCGGCTTGCACCGGCAGCTCGGCGCGCTGCGTGCGGTCGAGCTTGGTGATCATGGTGGAGTGCACCGGGCAGCGGGCGCTTTCGGGGCCTTCCAGCAGGCAGGCCTCGACCCGCAGCGTGTCGTTCTCGCCGGGGTCGAGGCCGCCGAAGTCGAAGCTGCCGTCGGCGGCGGGCACGACGCTGAAGGCGAAGCTGTCCTGCTCCCCGGCGCTGTCGGAGCTCATCACGATGGTGGTGGTGCCCGAGCCGACCATGATGGCGCGGTTGGGCGTCACGGTCACCTGGTAGCCGTAGCGCTGCGGGTCGAAGGCGCCGGTGAGCTTGCCGGTGATGGGGTGCTGGGCCGCCGCCCCCACCGCGAGGCCGAGGTCGAGCATCTCCCTCTCGCGCTCCTCGCTGGGGTCGAAGTGGCGGAACAGGCGGGTGAGCGCGACGCCGGCGGGCAGGGCCTCGGTGCGCGGACGAGCCAGCTCCTGGAGCTCGGCATCGGTGTGCGGCGCGCTGCTGGCCACGGCGGTGATGATCCAGTTGCCTTCGCCGAGGTCCGACACCGACCACTCGCCGCCGGCACCGGTGCGCATGGACTGTGGCGGCGCGCCCTGGAAGTCGGCCGCATCGAGCGCGCCGAGGCTGGCAGGCCGCGCCTCGATCCAGGCGCCGCTCACCGGCTTGCCGGCTGCGTCGAGCACACGGCCCTGGAAGGCGTGGCTGCCGGGAGGCGGCGCCAGGGCCGCGAGCAGCAGAGCGCAGGCCGAGACCGTCGCGCAGCGGAATCGAGTCATGGACATGTGCTCCTTCGGGGATTGCTGGGAACGGCGACGCGGCCAGGCGGGGCTGTTCAAGGAACGTCGATCGTGATCGTGCCTGCGTCGGGCTTCAGGTCGAGCGTCCGGCTGAAAGCTCGCCCCTGCTCGGGCAGGAACTCGACGTCGTAGTTGCCGGCGTACACATGCTCGAGTTCGACGGCCCCGTCAATGCACGTGACCGTCGCCACCGGTTCGGGCGTGGGTCTGTGGAGGGTGGCGGGCGGGCGTATTTGCATCGCCAGCTTTTCCAGCGGCCGGCCGTGCTGATCCACCAACCGCAGCTTGATGCGCGGGCAGGGCGGGAAAGCCAGGACGACGTCCGCCACTTCCGATCCTTTGGCGACGCTGAATGTCACCTCGGGCGTCGTGACCGGGCCCACAGTGGCGCGGGCTGCATAACTGCCTTCGCAGCACATGTCCACGAGCGTGTCCTCATCGCGGTACCACGTCGCACTGTGGTTCCAGGCAGTCCCAGCTCCAGCAAGGATCTCGAACGTCCGCTGCCCCGCCGGCAGCACCTCGCCGTCAGCTGCCCGAAGTTGCAATCGCACGGGTGCGGCCGCCGGAAGCGGCAGCTCGAGAGGCCCAGCCGAAGTATCGAGCTTGAGGAACTGGGTGAAGTACGACCGGCAGCGCGCGTCGTCGGGGCCTTCGAGCGCGAACACCTCCACCTGAAGCGAGTCGTAGGGATCGGGCTTCAATGCACCGAAGCTGAATGATCCGTCGCCCGCTGGCACGGCGCTGAAGGCAAAGCTCGGGTCGGCCGAGCTGACGTTCATGGTTCCGCGACCGGTGTGCGGCGGCCGGAATGGTTGCACGGTGATCTGGTAGCCGAAGCGCTGTGGCTCGAAGGCGCCAACCAGCCTTCCTGCAATCGGATGGTCCGTCTCCGAGCCGACCGCCAGCCCGATGTCGATGCCGTCGGTCAGGCTGTAGTCTCTTGGATCGAGGCGCCGGAACAGGCGCGTCACGGCGATGCCGCGCGGCAACGGCTCCGCGCGTGGCGCGACGAACTCCTGGAGCTCCGCCGGGCTACGCGGATCCTTGCTGGCGACGGCCGTCACGAGCCAACTGCCCGACTCCAGATCCGCGACCGACCAGTACCCGTCGGGTCCAGTGCACATCGACCGCGCGGGCGGGCCGGAAAAGTCGGCGCGATCGAGGCTGCCGTGCGCCACGCGCCGCGCCTCGATCCAGACACCGGCTAGCGGTTTGCCATACGCGTCATACGCCGTCCCGCCGATGCCGCGTCCCCCGCTCGCCGCCGCGCCCAGCAGGAGCGCACTGAGACCAGCGAGGTTCCGGACCAGGGCGCCTGCGCTCGTCGTGCTGATGAACCATCCTCCGGCGCGACATTGAATCGTCCCCTGCCCCACCGAAGAATGACATGCGTCATCGGCCCCCAAGGGCGGCCAATCGGAGGGTGACATGCTCGCAGGCCGCAACGGCGTCATCTTCGGCGTGGCCAACAAGCGCAGCATCGCCTGGGCCTGCGCGCAGGCGGCGGCAGCCAGCGGGGCGCGGCTGGTGCTCACCTACCAGGGCGAGCGGCTGGCCGACGGCGTGCAGGCGCTGGCGGAGACCCTGCCCCACGGGGCCATCGCCCTGCCTTGCGATGTCGGCAGCGACGAAGGGCTGGACCAGTTCTTCGGACGGCTGCGGGAGCACATGCCGGAGGTGGACTTCGCGGTGCACTCCATCGCCTTCGCGCGCACGGAGGAGCTGGAAGGCGACTACGTGCAGACCTCGCGCGAGGGCTTCCGGGTGGCGCACGAGATCAGCGCCTTCTCGCTGACGGCCATCGCCCAGCGCCTGGCGCCGATGATGGAGCGCAGCGGCCGGGGCGGCTCGATCGTGACCATGACCTACGTGGGCGGGGACCGGGTGGTGCCGCACTACAACGTCATGGGCGTGGCCAAGGCGGCGCTGGAGTCCTCGGTGCGCTACCTCGCGGCCGACCTGGGGCCGCGGAAGATCCGGGTCAACGCGGTGTCGGCCGGGCCACTGCGGACGCTGGCGGCAGCGGGCATCGGGGATTTCGGCCAGATGCTCGAGATCAACAAGGCCCGCGCGCCCCTGCGGCGCAACATCGAGGCCGGCGAAGTGGGCGACGCGACCGTGTTCCTGCTGTCCGACATGGCGCGCGGAATCACGGGGCAGGTCCTGTTCGTGGACGCCGGCTTCAACATCACGGCCTTGTAGTCCCGGCCCCGAGCCGCCGCGGAGCGTCCGGAGCGCACGACGCGCGCGCCGTCGTGCGGAACGCGCGCCGTCGTGGGGAAACCGGTCAGGTGCTTGACCGGCAAGCGGTTACAATGGCCCCTTCGCCCGGGCCGGCCAGGCGCGGACCGCCCGTGGCGAAACTCGTGTTGCCCTGCGACCGCTGCAACTACTACAAAGTACCGCCCGACCTGCGCCGAGGCGGCTCCCGGACCCCATGGCGCACCCCCCGACGGCTGGCAGCCCGACATGAGCGCCTTCAACCTCGCCACCTCGATCCGCAACGCGGCGAAGAACTCGCCCTGGCTCGTGATCGCGATCATGATCCACGTGGTGATCTTCGCGGCCCTGTCCGTGGTCTACGTCACGCGGCAGTTCGAGAAGAAGGAAGACAAGCCAGTGGCCGTGGCCATCGCGAAGCCGACGGTGAACCAGGAGGAGGTGCAGCCTCCCCCGCCCGAGGTCATCGACCGCAAGGCCGTGCCCAAGAACTCGGACGCGGAGATCGTCTCGTACGAAGAAGAGACGTTCACGCCGCTGACCACCCAGACGCAGGACGAGGACCTGCACCTCGACCGCGGCGACCCCAACGCGGTGGACAACCTGCCGCCGGGCGCGACAGGCGGCACGTCCATCGGCACGGGCGGCGTGGGCCACTACGGCACGGGCGTGCCGTCGGGCTTCGCGACGCGGCGCGCGGGCGGCGGCGGCAAGAAGGGCCGCGCGGGCGGCGTGAC